>CALFEP010000307.1 GCA_937950125.1 uncultured Bacteroidota bacterium | reverse complement strand
CGAATTTTTAAACATTTTTAACTTCTGGTACGGGATGAGCTGCAAGATCGGTTAAGTCATGGGGCGATAAAATATTGAGATAAATCCAAAGACTATTTCTAACAACAAACCCCGCCTGATAAAGGCAGGGTTTGTGGTATTTTACGAAATATGATCTAATAAAATTCTTCTTTTTTGGAAAGGTGATTTTTTACGGTCTGCTAATCAATCCGGCTAATTTTAGCCGATTTCCAACCTGCTTCATCCAAAACCTTCAGATAATAAATTCCTGGTTTAAGCGATGAAAAGTTTACCTGAACTTCATGATCAAGGGTCGTTTTTCTCAAAACCAGCTTTCCTGAAAAATCATAAAGTTCAATGGTTTTTAGGTTTACAGGTGATATAATGTTGAGAATATCTCCGTTTAGCGGATTAGGATAGACCGTGAGGCCATTTTCGAGCAACTCGGCGATGCCGATTGTGCTGTCAACAGTAATAAAACCTTCGATGGTTTTGGTGTCGGAACCAAACTGGTTTTGAACAATCAGTGTCACATCGTATGTTCCCGGCTCCTGATACTGAACCCTTGGATTTTGCTGGCTTGATGAGGCGGGTGTTCCTCCGGGGAAAATCCATGCCCAGGAAGTGGGCGAATTGCCCGAAAGATCAGTAAAATGAACACTTTGTCCCATCACGATATGGGTTGTGTCGGCAGTAAAATCGGCAACTGGTAACAGGGGCGGAGCGCTGCAACTGATGATGGCTTTCCAGCCTTGCTTGGTTACCGAATAGTCGGAGTGAAATACAAATGTAAGCGAACCTGCTGCATTGGTAGCTTCAACCGTGCCGGGTGAGTCGGTTCCGCACCAGGTACCCATCAGGGGAGCCTGGGTATTCGATCCGTTGTAAATTTTCAACCAGTCGTAATCGCATGTATTGTCGTATTCAACATCAAAAAGCTGGAATTCAGCAATTACTTTTGAACCCGTGGTTCCGGGCAGAATGGTCATCGTATAATCTTCATCATCATCGTAATTGCCACTTTCGCCGCCAGAATCATAAAATAACCCTGAACAGGTTGTTATGGTTTGATTTGAGATAAGAAACTCTGCATTTACCACAATGTAATCGGTTTTGCTGATGGTTTCTGACTGACCTTGTGAGTCGGTAACAGTAAGTGTTACGTCAAACGAACCGGTTTGGCTGTAAACGATGTTTTGCGGGTTTTGCAACGATGAGGAGGCTGGTGTTCCGCCTTCAAAAGTCCATGCCCAGTTTACCGGGCTTCCGAAGGAAAGATCGGAAAAATCGACCTGGCCACCAATGGGAATTGCTGTTGCCGACGCCGTAAAATCGGCAATCAGGCTTCCGGCATCCAATTGAACGTTCAGGGTGGTTGTCTGATACCTCGAAACCTGAACATTTTCGATGGTCACCGGGTAATGCCCTGGAGCCGAAAATGTGAGATCCCATGACCCCTGGTTGAGCAGGCGCTGATAAAATCCGGTGACCGAATCGGCAAAAACAAACGAATTTTCAATATCATGACCTTCGATCAGCACTTTTGCCATCAGGGGTTCACCCGAATCGATGTCGGTAACAATACCAGCTACACCTAAGTTTGATTGTTTGATGTAATTAATCAAAGAACGGTAGTTGTAATTCCAGAAATTTGGAAGTTGGTTGGCAGGTGGCAGTTTGGTGTCCGAAATTTCCATGGTCAGTTCGCGTCCATGATGAAAGTAGGTCATATAATCCTGACGTCCGCCATCAATGGTGTACCATGCGTATCCATTGGTAATGCCATTGTTAAAGTCGGTAAGATATCCTGAGGGTGCATAAAGGTGCACGGTGTCGGCATATTCGCGGCAAACAAACACCCACCAGGCATCGTCGGCATGAAGCTGAGGCCAGGTATCCCAGGGGTAGTTTAACACCTCGGCGCCGCCATGGGTATTTCCACTCATGACAAAAGTATTTTCGTTGGCAAGCTGCATAAAAGCAAGGGTTTCTGCCTGCCATTCGTTTCCGTCGGGGTGGGGGCCGTCTTCCGGGTCGGGGTAATTTCGGTTTAGGTCAACGCCGTTTGCATTGTAACGGGTAGCTCCGTTAACGCTATTGTTGCCTCCGGCGTAAGTTCCATCCGGATTTGATGCCGGATTGATCCAGATTTCAGTATTGTTTATGATGTCAGTAATTTCCTGATCAACTCCATAGTTTTCAAGCAGATAATCGATTAACCGCAAAAGTAGAATGTAACCAGTTGTTTCGTCGCCATGAATGGTGCCGGTGTAAAGAAATTGAGGTTCTGCTTCCCTGGTGCCAATATTGTCAGAGATTTTGGCCACGAGAAGCTGACGGCCGTTGGTGCTTGTGCCGATGCTGAAAACCTGACATAAGTTGGGATAGTTGGTGGCAAACTGGTACATCATGTCAACGTAGGCCTGATAAGTAGGGTAAAAATCCCAGTCGGTAATTTCTTTGATGTTTACGTTGTCCAGCATTCGTGGGTTTTTTAGGAGTTCACCAGGACTGGTAAGAAGCTCATAATCCAAACCGGTTTTTAAAAAGGCGGTAAACTCCTTTTTATTAGCGTAGGCGTAACAATAATCATCGGCGAAATTATCGACAGAAATCATCTTTGAAAGCTGATTTATAGGATATTCCGAAGGATTAAATTTAAAATAGACTTCTTTTTTGGTCTCGAAAACCTGAAGTGGGTTTTCCTGGGCAGCGATTGTGAGCGTAAAAAACAGGAAGATGGTTAGTGTCGAAAGTTTGACAAGTTTCATTTGTTCGATTTTTTTATTTCTAAATAATTGTTTATCAAATTATTAATTTGTAAAAATACAGATTTATTTACCTTAACAAGTGGCAGCCGGAGATGGTTTTGAGCGAGATCAAGAATTTGAAGTGCAGCCTTAATTCCTGCCGGACTCCCGTCTTCAAATAGCGAATTGATGATGTCGTTTAACTGATAATGTATTTTTCTGGCATTTTCAAAATCACCTTTCAGGCATAGGTTTACCATTTCAGAAAATTCAGCCGGAAAAGCATTGGCAACAACCGAAATAACGCCTTCAACGCCTAAAGCCATCAATGGCAAAGTCAATGCATCATCTCCCGAAATTACGGTGAAACCATTTGGCTTTCCCTGTACAATTTTCATGATCTGCGCAAAATTTCCTGATGCTTCCTTAATGGCCACAATGTTGCTGAAATCTCTGGCCAGCTCGAGGGTTGTTTCGGCTGTAATGTTGCAGCCCGTGCGACCCGGAACGTTGTAAAGAATTACAGGTACGGGCGAAACGCTGGCGATGGTCTTAAAATGATAATAAATGCCTTTTTGCTGTGGTTTATTGTAGTATGGACAAACCGAAAGAATGGCATCGATACCGCTGAATGATGCACTTTTTATTTTATCAACAATTTCCTGAGTGTTGTTACCACCAATACCTTTAACTATAGGTACCCGCCCTGCTGTAAGCTCGATGATAAAATCGAGCACAGCATTTTTTTCGTCTTGCGAAAGGGTTGCCGATTCACCCGTTGTGCCCATTACCACAAGATAATCCACATGATGGGTGATGACATGCTCAACCAGTTTTTCGATAGCGCCAAAATCAATGGCATTGTATCTGTGAAACGGGGTAACCAAGGCAACCCCGGTACCTGAAAATCTTGTTTTCATCGCTTTAATTATTTTATTTTGGATAGGTATTGTAACAACGATTTGTAATAATCCTTAAAATCCATGTCTTCCTTTTTACGGATCATCAAATCAAACACTTTGATCATGCTTTTGCGATACCGCCCTACTTTGAAACCTGCCTTCGACATAACAATTAAGTAATCCAGGGCTGGTTCATCCTTGAGGCTCAGGTCCAGCAATAAATCAAATTCATTTTTGATGAAATCTTTTACCCTGGGTGAGCCGGGTATGCCAAAAAAATTCAGGTCATGGGGCTGGATAAGGTCAACTTTGAGTTTTGTAAGATAATAATCAGGTACTTTTTTTTCGGGCAGGTAACAAATTGCACGGACGATTTTTCCATCATCTGTTAGTTTATTGATGAAATCGTAAACCCAGGTCAAAACCTTCTCATCATTCAGGTTGAACAAAATCCCGATCTTTTTCGAGGAATCCAAATTAATGGCTTTCTTTATCCTTATTTGTTTTTGGACTTCCCGTTCAATCAAATGTTTTGTAAATCTGGCTTTTATCTTGTCAAACATCAGAAAAACATTAATTTTCAGCCGCCAAAAATAGAAAACAATTAAAGATGAAAGAAATATTTAACACCACGAAACATAAGTTTCAGCCTGTCATGATTTTGCAAAAACCTACAAAATCCGGCATGTCATCGGTTTTCTCATCAGCAGTGTCTCAAAACCGCTTGTGGGCATTTTTATTTTAAAAATTGCCTTTCAGAAATAAACTTCTTTGCCTTGCTTATTCACAAACTTAACAGAACGCGCCTGCCTGGCAGCAGACGGGGATGAACCTTCGACAATCCCAGGGCATCGCGAGGATAAAACAGATCCCGAACCTTTGGGACGGATTTTTTTCATTATCTGCATAAATCCGTAAAATCACTGTCTGCAGCCAGGCAGACGTTTGCCATTTGTGGTGTGCGCGAATTAATAAAGTCAGTTTTTTATTCCATTTATCCCACGAATTGGCTACAAAACAAGCAAAGAAAGCAACAGTTACGAAATTTTCATTTATATCGAAAATTTTGATTTTGATATGGTAGTGACATTCCATTACTTTGTTGCAAAATTTTAACCTTTTTCGAGATATGAAAAAATTCAATCCAATTCTGATTTTTGCTGTGATCACAGCTTTGTTTTTCCTGTCGCAGGCTTGTAAAAAGAATGTGGACAGCCCAACTCCCAATCCGTCTGAACAAGGGTTTGAAACCTTGCAGGTGCCCGAAAACTTCACCTGGCTCACTTCAACCCCGTTGAAAATTGATCTGAAATTTGTTGATCAGAATCAAAATCCGGTAGTAACTTCTTTTGAGGTTTACAGCAAATTTCCGGATGGCGTTAAGTTTATGACGGGTACGTCAAAAAGCGATGGTTCCTATGCCAAAATGTACCAGATTGCCACTTACAGAACTTCCTTTTTTGTGGTCATTCCCGGTCAGGACCCAGTAGAGGTGATTTTTGGAGAAACCGAAGTGAACGAAATCAGCGCCTATGAAGCCAAAGCCACCATTACGGTTGAAAGCCTGTCGCCGAAATCAACAGCCGCCGAAACCTACGAGTTCTATCCAGCCGAAGGTAAATATGGCACACTGTGTTTCGAAGACAACTGGCCTTCGGAAGCTGATTACGATTTTAATGACGTTGTAATCGATTACAACGTTATTGCTACCCTAAACGATGACTTTTTGGTTACAAAAATTAATATGCAGCTTTTCCTGAGAGCATCGGGAGCCAACAACCACAATGGTTTCGGTATTTCATTCAAGCATTCGTGGAGCTACGATGGCCCCTATGCCGACATCGCATCGGTGACCGTTAATGGAACGCCAGTGACTGCCGAAGCTACTGATTACCCATCATTTATTATCATCGATGATATCGAAACCTGGCAACCAACCTATAATTCATTTATGAATCAGGCTTTTGTCGCTCCAACCGAGTTTAATGTTGAGATTGTTCTCAATACGCCGGCAGAAAACTGGTGGGAACTAAGCCTTCCGTTGCAAAATCCTTTCATCATTGTTAATCAGGAACGCGGGCGCGAAATACACCTGCCATGGCATTTACCAACATCACTGGCTGATGCTTCCTATGTGGGTAAAGGCGTTGATGCTTCCGATCCGTATGCTTTTGATCCTTCAAACTTCAAAGCAGGCCAGGTTGTTGTCGGTTATTACACCTATATGACCGAAGAAGGTTTTCCCTGGGCAATGGATATTTACATGGACAACGATGATGAAGATTTATTTCTGTATCCTGTCGAATTTACCGACATAGCCAATGCCTACACCTCATTTGAGGGCTGGGTTGAAGAAAGCGATCCGTGGGAATGGTACCTCCCTGAATACCGTGTTGTTGACAGCATTTACACTAAAATACCAGAGCCTCCTTACGGAGAATAAACGTATCAGGAAATAAATTTTATGAACCACCAACCAAAACAATTGATTGGTGGTTTTTCGTTTTCAGGTGAAAATCATGCTATTTTTACAAGAAAAAAACATGAAAATTCTACCAGTAAACCTGATTCGTGAGGCCGATGCCTACACCATTCAAAATGAGCCGATAACATCCATCGATTTGATGGAAAGAGCAGCCACCCAGTGTTTCAAATGGATTAAAAAAAGAATAACAGGCCGCACCCTTGTTCATATCTTCGCCGGACCCGGTAACAATGGCGGCGACGGACTCGTGATAGCCAGGCTGTTGCACAGCAAAGGTTATCAGGTAAGGGTGTACATTGTGAAATTCACGGAGAATTATAGCCATGATTTCCAAAACAACCTCGAAAGGTTGAGATACCTTGATGATATTGCTGTGGTTGAAATAAACGAAAATGACCCTTTTCCTGAAATTGGGCAGGACGACCTGGTGATCGATGCCATTTTTGGTTCAGGATTATCCAGGTCTGTTTCAGGATTTGTTGCCGAACTTATCACAAAACTCAACCAGAGTGGCGCCATCATCATTGCCATTGATATGCCTTCAGGGCTATTTGCCGATGAATGTTCGGTTGATAAAAAGGGTGCCATTGTTGAAGCCGACTACACCTTAAGTTTTCAGTTTCCAAAACTGGCCTTTTTATTTCCTGAAAATGATAAGTTTGTGGGTGAATGGCATATCCTTCCCATTGGTTTGATGAATGAATTTGTGGATAAAGCTGAGGTAAAGAACTTCCTCATTCATCGGGTTGATGCAGGAATGATCTTAAAACCAAGAAGCAAATATGCCCACAAAGGGAATTTTGGACATGCCTTGCTGATTTCCGGAAGTTATGGTAAAATGGGCGCCGCGGTGCTTGCATCTGTGGCGGCTTTGCGCTCTGGCGCAGGTTTGGTAACAGCACACATTCCGAAAAAAGGGTATGAAATCATTCAAACCGCTGCCCCTGAAGTAATGGTCAGCATTGATGAAAACGATTTGTTATTCAGCATGCACCCCGAAATGGGTTTGTTTAATGCAGTGGCCGTTGGACCCGGCATTGGGACAGAAAAAACTACTCAAAATGCCCTTAAACTGCTGATTCAGAATGTTTCATTCCCCTTGTTGTTAGACGCTGATGCCATTAATATTCTGGCTGAAAACAAAACCTGGATTCCCTTTTTACCTCAGAACAGTATTCTTACACCACATCCAAAAGAGTTTGAACGGCTTGTTGGCAAATCCCCCAACAATTTTGAACGAAACCGCATACAGGTCGAATTTTCAATTAAGCATCAGGTTTACATCGTGTTGAAAGGTGCACATTCCTGCATCACCACCCCAAATGGAAACTGCTGGTTCAATTCGACCGGAAACCCCGGAATGGCAACTGCCGGCAGCGGTGATG
>CALFEP010000306.1 GCA_937950125.1 uncultured Bacteroidota bacterium | reverse complement strand
GGATAAGTTCATGAAAGAAAGGTAAACATCTTTCTTCAACATCCGGTTAATTTTTGCCTCAGGCCATGTTCAGATCGATACCCAGAGCCAGCATCACGAGAATGATCAACCCTACCACAATCCGGTAATAGCCAAATACTTTAAAACCATGTTTTGTTAGAAAGGCAATAAAGGTTTTGATGGCAATTAATGCAACAACAAAAGCTACAACATTGCCAATCAATAAAATATCAAGGTCATCGGAACTGATAAATTGATAATTCTGGATAAGTTTGTAAGCCGAAGCAGCGAACATGGTTGGCACAGCCAGGAAAAATGAAAACTCGGCAGCAGTTTTGCGGTCAAGTTTCTGCGTCATTCCGCCAATGATGGTAGCAGCCGACCTTGAAACGCCAGGAATCATTGCAATGCACTGATAAAGACCTATTTTGAAGGCAGAGGGATAAGAAATTTTCTGGTCTGCCGATGGATTCTTGAACCATTTATCCACAAAAATCAGTACGATTCCTCCAAGTACGAGCATAATGGCCACAACCAGTACACTTTCCAGCATCTGATCGATAAAATCGCTGAGTAAAAAACCAATCACTGCAGCCGGTACGAACGCAACAAAGAGTTTGTAATAAAACTCAAAGCTCTGGATAAATTTTTTCCAGTAAAGCACGATTACCGAAAGGATTGCACCAAACTGGATATTAACCGTAAATGCTTTCACAAAATCAGTAATTTCCATACCCAACAATTCCTGGGTGATGATCATGTGACCTGTGGATGAAACTGGCAAAAACTCTGTAATTCCTTCAACAACAGCAATGATAATAGCCTCGATAATGCTCATAGTTACTTAGTTTTTTTATGGTTGGCGAAAATAATGTAAATGCTGAAGGTAATTAAAATAAAGGCAAAAAAACCAGTTTCACACCCCGCAAATTCCTTAAAAATAAAGCATCCGGTAAAGTCATTTTTTAAAGATCAACATTTTATTTATGAAAAATCAGTATCCGGTAAAATATTGTAATCATGCGTGTTATGGGTTGAAGAGGATGGCATCCGCAAAGTTTTCCGAAAGAATATTTCTGACCGCGTTCAATTCAAAGAAATGGCGATTCTACAAAGAAAATTTCTATTATTAATGTGCACAATATGCAAACCATAGCCCTCTCTGTGAAGGGTTTTAAATTTTCCGGGTTACAATAATGTCCTCAGAACCCAAAAAAATCAATTTGCCGACAACCCGATAATTTTACTTTCTTTGATTTGCGAAGGAAAAAATGCTATGAACTTTCCTTTCTGCTTATGATTTTTACAATGCGATTATACACTATCTCTGACAATGTCCACATATCTCCTCCACTTGTGTTCACAAATTGAACTACAATTGCATCAATATCCTTATGATAACGGGCAATGCTTTGGTATCCAGGTGTTAATCCAGTGTGCTCATACACATAAATTGAGGAATAAATAGCCTGCTCAGCATCGTTCAACAGCGATCCGTCATTCAAAGCCCTCAGGAATTTGCCTACATCCTGGGCAGTAGCGATCATGTTGCCGTGGTTATTTTGCTTTAAATCAGGCTCCCAACCAACAAAATATCCACTCATCAGATCATCCATTTCGACCTGGCTCAGTGAACCAAAAGTTCTTGTCAGCCCGAGCGGAATCAAAATTTTTTCCCTAATGTATTGAAAATGATTGTATCCTACCACTTTATCAATGATTTCGGCAAGCAGTAAATAGTTCGAATTTGAATAAGCATACGCTGCATCAGGTTCAAAATCAGCAGGCTGGTCAAGCGCATATTCAAGGGCTTCCCGACTGCTTTGTGGTGGGTTAGCCCAGGGGAAATCGGGGTTATCGGTCATATTAGGAATGCCACTGCGATGCTGAACCATCATTCTTACCGTGATTTTTTCAGCATTTTCAATCCTTGTCAAAAGTTCCGGGAAATAATACGCTAATGTTTCATCCAACGACAACCGCTTTTCATTGACCAATTTTGTAATTGCAACGGCAACATAAAGTTTGCTGATACTGGCAATTTTAAACAATGCATGTGGATCAGCCGGAATCTTTTTCTCTCTGTTTTTCCAGCCAGCGGCGTAAAGGGCGGGTTCCTTTCCTCCCTGATCCACATAGACTATCATACCATCAAATCCATACTTAATGCCATCATCGAGTTGTTCCTGAAGAGTCTCAGGCAGAGGCGCAATCCAGGCTCTGAAAAGCATCCAGGGCGGCAGCGTAATCAAACAGATTAATGCAACGACGGGCATTACGATTCTGAGTATTCGTACGATTTTTTTTTTAGTCATAAAGTAGTTTTTGTATGTTGTTGTTTTTTAATTTATTGCTGATCAGTTTGGTATGACAAAAATCTGTCTCTGCCAATTACACAAACCATTGAAAATTGAGGATAGATATAACCCTAAAGAGGTTTCATGACAAATGGAGAAAATACTAATTTTTAAGCGTAATCCCGTACCAGTTATCGGTCAAAATGATGATGAACATCAAAACGGCAAATTAATATCAGACATTAATTCAGTTTTACCCCCAACGTACCTTCGAGATACCTGAAATACCAGTATAGTTTCCAGTTTACCTCGATGCCATAATCGATTTCGGGTTGATAATCAATTTCGTATTCATAGGGTGGCTGGTGCAGGTACTGCTTCACGAGGTTGTTCCAGGTTACTGAATTGAGGTGATTTTTTGTCCGGTAATATTGATTCTCGTAAAAATTGACCGGGCGACTATTCGTGATCAGCCAGTTATTGAAATCATTATCAAAAACAATCAGTTCATATTCAGTCGAATCGGCATACGAGTTATTTAGCGTGTCGCTCACAATTTTGGCTTGTGTCGGATCATGCTGAGCGGTCAATAACTCCGGGACGCCCAAAAAAATCACAGCGAGAAAAAAGATTTGTGCTTTCATGTCTTTGATTTTTAATGAAATGTTTTAATGTCAAACATTTTTTTTTACCAAAACATTGCCTTTACAACAGAAAACATTTCAAAGTTATGGTAATGTAAAAATTGAGAAACCATGAATAAAAATTTCACAATCAATAATTTAATTACAAACGAACTTACATCGGCTTTTAACGGATTTTATGATTTAGAGTTCGGCACAGCATTGATGTAAATCCTCATCGTCAAATTGCCAAAATACAACGCATCAAACCACATGTAGTAAAACCGCTGGGCATTGTACCATGTAATTCCGTCGGGATTATCGTCGTGATGATCGTAGGGGTCGGCAAAAATAATCACATCGTCCATGACATTTTCAGGGTCGCGTACATCGTAACCAATTACCAGCACCCAGTGGCCGCCCCAATCAATCCATTCAACAAGTGTTGGAATGTTATTGGCAAGGTTGTCCCGCAGCATTTCGAGGGTTCCGTTTTCATGCCAGGAAGCGGTGAATCCATTCTGATTCAACCAATTTGTCATTTGATCGGGGTTGGTTCCAGTTGTGCTATTTGTTCCCATTTCGGATGCAATGGTGAGTTCATCCCCTGTCCTGCCGTAAAAATTCATCAGCGACAGCACTGCAGCAGGCCCACAGGTGTATTCGGTGGTTTGCTGGTACGAATCCACGTCCAAATAAATCAGTCCTTCAAGGGGTTTCTCAGGTTTAATATTCAAAACATAATACTGAGTCGTGTCCTGATCATTTTGGTTTGGATCACAATCGCTCTTTTTACAGAATGAAAAAGTTAACATAATGATTACAAGCAGGCTGAGCAGAAAAATGTTTTTCATTTTTTAGCAATTTTAATAAAATTTCATCTCTCCTATTATTTCGGCTATTGACTTTTCACCGGAGTATCAAATAAAAAATCATCTGCAGCAATTTATTACACACAAAGGTATTAAATAACCCGATTGGATTGATTTTGAAAATGAGGTCTTCCCGTTTGTACCCGTTTACAAACGCTTAAATTCGTTTGAAAACGAATACAAATATTTATTAACCGAATATCCGAAAACGCTCGCCTTACCTTTGTTTCATGAAATTTTTCTATTTATTCACGTAAAAAATTTATAGTCATGAAAAGTTTAAGAAACAGTGTTCATTTGATTGGAAACCTGGGTATGGACCCTGAGGTGAAAGAAGTTGGAAAAGACAGGAAAATGGCTCGTTTTTCGTTAGCCACTTCCGAAAGCCATCGGAACGAAAAAGGTGAAAAAGTAACAGAAACCCAGTGGCATAACCTAATCATTTGGGGGCCATTGGCGAACATTGCCGAAAAGTACCTCAAAAAAGGAAAGCAAATAGCCGTTGAAGGAAAACTGGAAAACCGTCATTACGACGACAAGGATGGAATACATAAATACTACACTCAGGTAAATGTGAATGACCTGGTTATGCTGGGCGCCGAAAATTAATTCCGGTTTTTGGTTAATAGGAAACCCGGCAGATATTTTGACCAGCCGGGTTTCCGATTTTACTCCCTTCTTCTTACTATGGCGAAAAACTCGTTTTCGATGGGTAGATAGCCCATCTCGTAACAGAAATAATATACTTTGCCTGTTTTGGTGGTGTAAATGTTTGTGAAAAAATTGAAGTCAAATCCTTTTTTCACCAGTGAATCTTTGTGGACTGTATGTTTATTATCAGCCGGAACCAACTCGTGCAAGATTTGCCGGTTTCGACGCAAAATTCCGTTTACCCTGCGCATATAGTTGGTCGAATCGCGGTTTTGTTTGTTGTTGTAGGTATTCCGACATTGATCCGAACAAAAAATTTTATCGGTTCTTCCAATAATGGGTTCGCCACATTCGGGACAAGTTTTTTGCATAATCTTATCTTTTTATAACTTTTTCATCAACAACATTTTGCAAATACATCCGGAGGCATTTCAAACATGGAACAAACAGCAAGAAAGCTTACTTTTTATCTGAAATCTGATCAAGGAGCCGATACTTTTCCTGTCTCATCTTCCACCTTTCTCGTGCAAATTGCTGCATATCGGCAATGGTATCCTTTTCGTCCACAATTTCAAAACCAAGCAACGATTCAATGATATCTTCCATTGTCACAATACCATCAACACCTCCATATTCATCAACTACAAGTGCGATGTGTTCCTTTTTTTCGAGGAGTGTTTCCCAAACACCAAAAAGTGGTTTTGTATCCGGAATTATGGTTATACTCCGCTTTATGTCTTTGAGCTTCAGTCCTGTCATATCTTCGGCCAGCTTTTCGAAAACCGTCTGACGAAAAACATATCCCGTTATGTTTTCAACATTTGCAGAAAAAACGGGGATTCGCGAAAACCTGAGGAAATCCTTGTTTTTTAAAAAATCATCAAGGCACATTTCTTCATCCGCTGACGAAATTACTACCCTTGGAGTCATAATTTCAGATACTTTAATGCCTTTTAACCGAATAAGATTCTGAATAATTCTGTTTTCCTTTTCGCCAAAAATGCCCTCTTCGGTTCCAATATCAGCCAAAGCCGAAAACTCTTCACGGCTGGTTGCATGACCTGATTTTCCACCCGAAAACAACCTTGTTATCATTGCTGAAATAACGACCAACGGATAAGTGATAAACATCATAAATCGTATGATACTACTCGAAATCAAGGCCAATTCACGCCAAAACCTTGCTCCGATGGTTTTGGGAATTATTTCAGTGAAAACAAGGATTAAAATTGTTAGAATGGCTGAAACAATGCCAAAATAGGTTTCACCCCATAGTTTAGTAGCTTCGGCGCCTACACCGGCTGCCCCCACGGTGTGAGCAATTGTATTCAAAGTTAAAATGGCCGATAAAGGTCTGTCGATTTTGCTTTTATGCTTTATAAGGCGGGTCGCTTCACGGCTCCCTCTCATTTCTTTTACTTTTAGAAATGAAATTGGGGTTGACAATAAAACCGCTTCCATGATGGAACACAAAAACGAAACAAAAAGTGCAAGGAAAAGGTATGTGAATAATAATGTCATTTTTTGATAATTCCTTAATTTTTTTCTGATGATGTTGTGGTGCAAAAATAAATGTTATTCAAAATTATCTATCTTTTTTGGTCGCGTTTTGCACCGAATCAAATCAAATGACTTTTCATGAAGTAAAAGCATGCTCCATGAATGGAAAAGCACGCTAATAAAAAACGTCATGGTATGGGAGAAAATACCTGGATACAGCAGGTGCAGCTATTTTGGTTTTGCGATCACACAAAGTTCTTTTATTCCATTCAAAAATGCTACTATTTGTGTAACTTTCTGATAAAAGGGAATACCAAAATTTGATGTAAACAGAAATTTTTCGTAACCGGCTCCACGAAAATACTTGTTTTCGAGAATTGAAAACCCGGCAGTTAGCAGTAAGTTATTTATTGCTCTGAAATTCCAGCAATACAAATGTTGATTAACATCAAACTCAAAAGATGCTTTGCCATGTTGCTCACAAGGTAAAATGAGCATCAATCGCCCGTTATCATTAAGTTTATCTTTTAGTTGAACAAGTACCTCATAAGGATTGGGTACATGCTCAAGGGTGTGCGCCGAGAAAACAAGATCAAATGAATGATTTTCAGCAAGATTTAGATCATTAATCACGATTTTTCCTTTTTTGCGGCAGAAATCGAGACAAAATTCAGAAATGTCGAATCCGACGGTGTTAGGAAAATACAATGTATCCTGACCTAATCCACAACTAAATTCGAGGATTCTTGTATTTACGGGCAGGTCATGAAAATACTTCTGCCTGGCTACCCTTGCTCTGGCTTCGTAATATTTGCTGTTACTTACCAATCGGTTATGAACTGCATTGTGATATTGTTCCTCGTAACCTACCATAAATTATTACCTTTTGATTTGTTTTATGTTGATGTAAAATTATTAATAATTCAATAAAAACACGGCAAATGATTTTTTTTTACTTTTAACACCTGATTAAAGAACAAAACCAGATAAAGCAACTGTGACAATGCTATTGACTATTATTCATTATTTAATACTTTTTTACCTGGGTTTTTCAACCATTTACATTTTGGTTTTTGCAGTGGCAAGCCGTTTTTCGGCAAAAAGCAAGCCTGTTGTTTGCGAAAAAGACAGGAAATTTGCGGTCTTAGTACCTGGCTTTAAAGAAGATAATGTTATTGTTAGTACAGTGGCTGAGGCTTTGACACAGAATTTTCCATCGTCTTTGTTCGAAATTGTAGTTATTGCCGACTCGTTTTTACCCCAAACGTTAATAAAATTAGCACAATTGCCGGTAAGAGTAATTGAGGTTTCGTTTGAAAACAGCACGAAATCAAAATCAATCAACAAAGCCCTTGATGTATTACCCGACGATTTTGATATTGCATTAATTCTGGATGCTGATAATCACATGGAACAAGATTTTTTAAGAAAGATAAACAATTTTTTTTCAAGAGGTTACATTTGTGTTCAGGGTCACCGGATTGCCAAAAATATGAATACTTCGATGGCAATTCTTGATGCCATCAGCGAAGAAATAAATAATAACCTCTTCAGGAAAGGTCACCGGGTTTTAGGCTTTTCGGCTGCTTTAATTGGTTCGGGAATGGCTTTCGAGTATAGGTATTACAAAACTGTAATGAAAAATATTGATGCCGTTGGAGGATTTGATAAGGAATTGGAACTGGCTGTAATAAAAAATGGTTATGAAATAGCGTATTGTGAAGATGCACTGATTTATGACGAAAAAGTAACAAACATCAAACACTTTTCGAAACAACGAAGGCGGTGGCTTTCTGCCCAATGGATTTATTTCAGACAATCGTTTCAAACATTATTTTCTGAACTTTTCATTAACCGAAATCTGGATTACTTCGTTAAAGCAGTGCAGTTTTCGTTTCCACCACGCAGTGTGCTTCTGATGTTTTTATTATTAGCAACAATTGGATCATACTTTTTTGCCTCGCAGGCATTTACCATTATTTGGTCAACATTGTTTGTTATGCTTGTGACTTCCATTTTATTAGCAATTCCTGGATATCTGTACAACAAACGATCGTTGATGGCTTTGTTGATGTTGCCACAAAGCATGTTGATGATGCTGTTGGTACTATTTCGCCTGAAAGGGGCAAACAAAAAGTTTTTACATACAGAACATGGATTATCAGGATCTTAATAAAATTCAATTTGAATTAGCATAAACGAAATCAATAAAAAAGATTTGTGGGGAATAGATTATGATTGGCAGTAAGATAAGGGTGATGCAGGCTATTAGGCAGGGGAAAGTTGGAGGTGGCGAAACGCACATGTTTGAACTGGTTTCACGAATGGATAAATCAGTTTTTAGTCCCGAAGTATTGAGTTTTACCCCTGGTCCAATGGTCGATCAAATCTCAAAGATGGGAATTCCTGTTCATATTATTGAAACTGAGAGAGGCTTTGACTGGAAAATTTGGGGTCGGGTAAAAAAATTATTGATAAACCAAAAAATTGATATTGTTCATGCACACGGAACCAGAGCAAATACAAATGTGTTTTGGGCAGCAAGAAATTTGAAATTACCACTGGTTTACACCATTCACGGATGGTCTTTCCACCAGGATCAGTCAAAACTGGTGAAAAACATCAGGATGTTATCCGAATGGTTTCTTACATCGCAAACTACATCCAATATTTGCGTTTCCTTTAGCAATCAGCAAGATGGTGTTAAAAAATTTAACATGAAAAATTCCACTGTAATATTCAATGGAATTTCGACCGAAAAATTTGATCCGACAGGAAAATATGCCGACATCAGAAAAGAATTAAACATCCCTGAGGAAAAAACCCTCATTGGTTACATTGTTAGAATTACCATGCAAAAAGACCCAATGACCCTGATTGAGGCTATGAAAATGGTGATGGAAGTGACTAAAGATGTATTTTTGCTTGTTGTTGGTGAAGGAGATCTGAAAGAAAAAATTGTTCAAATGACCCGCGATTATGGGCTTTCATCACATGTTGTTTTTGAAAACTTCAGACAGGACGTGCCTGATATTTTGCACGCCACCGACATTTATTGCCTGCCGTCTTTGTGGGAAGGATTGCCAATTGGAATCCTCGAGGCTATGTCGATGGGTAAAGTCATCATTGCCACACCCATCGATGGTACTAAGGAGATAATTATCGACAACGAAAATGGTCTTTTTGTACCCCAACAGAATCCCCGGCTCCTGGCTGATGCAATTATTAAAGTGCATAAAAACAAACAATTGCAGAAAAAGCTGTCGGAAAATGCTATAAAAACCATTGTTGAAAAATTTACCATATCCGAAATGGTGGAAAAAATCGAAAATCATTATAAATTAATTATTAAGTGCAATGAAAATTGGAATAGAAGCACAACGAATATTCCGTGAAAAAAAGCACGGAATCGAACTCGTGGCTGTTGAACTCGTAAAAAATCTTCAGTTTCTTGATAAGGAAAATGAGTATTTTTTATTTGTTAAACCCGACAAAGACAACAATTGCATTCAGGAAACCTCAAATTTCAGGATTGTTGAAATCAATGCGCCCACTTACCCTGTCTGGGAGCAGTTGGCTCTGCCCTTAACAGCATCAAAATATGGTTGCCATATTCTGCACTGCACAAGCAATACAGCCCCACTTTTTACCAAAACTCCTTTTGTGGTAACACTTCACGACATCATCTATCTCGAAAAATCGTACCCCGGTATTATTAAAAGCAAGGGAACCTACTATCAGAAGTATGGCAACATTTACAGGCGCTTTATTGTTCCACGGATTGTAAAAAATGCCCGGCGGGTTATTACTGTATCAAATGCTGAAAAAAGTAGAATAATCAACCATTTTAGGTTCGACAGCATCGATCAAAAGATCCGTGTGGTTTATAATGCTGCTGGTGAACAGTTTACGCCAATTAACGATGTTAACCAACTGAATGAAATCAAAATACGATTCGGTTTGCCTGACAGGTTTATTTTATTTCTCGGAAATACCGATGAGAAGAAAAACACACTTGGAGTTTTAAAAGCTTATTCCATTTTTCTTGAGAAATCGGGCGAAAAAATTCCACTTGTCATTTCCGACTATAAACCTTCCGACCTGAAAAACTCCCTGAACAGCATCGGAAAGCCGGAAATTGCTTGCAATATTCAACTTATTGGCTATGTGCCAAACCATTATATGCCAATGCTTTACAATTTATGTTCAATCTTTTTATATCCTTCATTGCGCGAAAGCTTTGGAATTCCAATACTTGAGGCTATGAAGTGCGGAAAACCTGTAATTACCTCCAATACATCGTCCATGCCGGAGGTTTCCGGTGGAAATGCACTTCTGGTCAACCCTGAAAAGCCAGATGAAATTGCTGAAGCCATGATCAGTTTGTCAGATGATAAAACACTTGCAGAAAATCTGGTTCAAAAAGGATTTCAACAAGCTGAAAAGTTTTCGTGGTTAAAAATGGCAGAAAACGTGCTTGAAGTTTACAAACAATTTGAAACGGCAAAATGATTCAAAACCAAAGCATTGTTTGTGTGAGTTATACCACCTGGGCAGGCGATTTTGTCAAATCAACGGTTCAGCTAATGAGTTATCTGGCATTATACAATCAGGTACTATTTTGTGAATATCCATTTACGATTAAAGATGTTTTTTCGGGAATGATGGGTAACCGGGTTATTCCCGTAAGGAAAATTTTGGGGTTGCAACCGCGGATTAGCTATTCAGAATCTATTACCGGGGCGAAGGTTTGGCTTTTTAATCCACCACCTGTTTTGCCCTTTTCGTTTTTAACCGGTGACCGCCGTTTTTACCAGGCCTTAAAATTCAATTCCTCAATCATTTCCAGATCGCTGCACAAAAGCATTCAAAGTGCCGGATTAACCAATCCTGTTGTTGTGAATGCCTTCAACCCTTTTGCAGGATTGAACATGATTGGAAAACTTGGCGAAAGCGCCCACATTTATTATTGTTACGATGCCATTAACGACAGTCGCAACAAAGGTCGGGGCTTGGAGGTGGAAAACAAATTTTGTTCGCTTGTTGACGGAGTTATTACCACGTCTGATGAACTTTTCCTCACAAAATCGAAAATAAATTCAAATACTTACCTGGTGAAAAACGGGGTTGAGTTCGAGCTTTTCAACAAAATAGTTGATTTACAAAAGCCCATTCTAAACAAAAGAAAGAAAATAGGCTTCATTGGTAGCATCGACTTCAGGTTCGACATTGACCTTTTCAGTTGGCTTGCTGAACAGCTACCCGGTTACGATTTTTTGGTAGTTGGAAGAAATGCAAACGAAGATGCCTATCAAAAACTGGCTAAAATGAAAAATGTTACATTACAAAAACCTGTTAAACCCGAGGAAGTTCCACAAATTATGTATAGTTGCGATGCAGGTCTTATTCCGCTTACACAAATACCTATAAACAGAAATGTTTATCCAATGAAAATTAACGAATATTTGAGTGTGGGTTTACCTGTTGTCAGGACAAATTTTGCTGATTTACCTGAGTTTGACCATGTGGTGAGTACTGCTGGAACGAAAGAAGAGTTTTTGACAAAATTGGTTTATGAAGTTGAAAATGATTCGATTACTAAAAAGCAACATCGAATTGATGTTGCACGAAACAATTCGTGGGCTTCGCGTGCCGAAGAATTTTCAAATGCCATTGTGAAGATTTTGGATAGCAAATCGAAAAAATCGAGCAAGAAATGATCTTTACGAAAAATTCATTGCAACAATTGATTTTCAGCAAAATAGTTTAACACCAACAGAAACCTCAAGGTCATGTTTTCGAATAATTTCAACAACGAAAAAATCGGTTTGAATGCAACCTCGCAGAACGGGAAAATTCTAAGTTTCCTAATCCTGGTAACTGGATTTATGTTGGCTACAATACAGTTTTTTTTCAACCGTAGTTTGTGGTTAGACGAAGCGATGCTGGCTATCAATATTGTAACCATTGATGCTGTTGATTTGTTGAAACCCCTGAAATTTGACCAGGTAGCGCCAATTTTGTTTCTGCAGGCCGAGAAGTTCTTTTCTCATATCATTCCTGATTCTGAACTTGGTTTACGTATTTTCCCGCTAATCTGCTACTTGGTTGCTTTGGTTTTTGTTTTCAAAATCATCAGGTTACAATTTCAAAACATTTATGTTCAAATTGTTACACTGTCGTTTTTTGTTTTCAACACAACACTGATATATTATTCAAACGAGGTGAAGCAGTACATGACTGATGTGATGGTGCTTTCGGTAATTAATTACTTGATTTTAAAGAAATACGAAAAACCTGCTTCAAAACATTTGCTGTTAGCGGTTTCCGGGGTTTTGGCTCTGTTCTTGTCGAATGTTGCAGTCATCGTTTTATTTTCAGCCGGTGCTTTGTGGTTTGCTCAAGAGTTTCGCCGCACGCCGATCATGGCCTTTACAAGGGTTTTTGGAACCTGGATTTTTACTTTCGCAGTTTATTATTTCTTTTTTATTCATGACCATCCAGCTAAAAATGTCATGTTAGACTATTGGAACAGTGCCAATGCGTTTATGCCACTAAATCCTGCAGACCCTGGATTTACATGGTTTTTTTTCGAGAAAACACAGATAATCTTGGGCGTTTTAAGTAACAGCAAATCGGTTTTAATTGGAACTTTATTTGGCCTTCTGGTATTTGCGGGGTTAATTAACCTGATATTCATTAGAAAAAACAAATCATTTACTGTGCTGCTTCTTCTGCCCATTATCGTTCATTTGCTGTTGTCCGCTTTTCAAATTTATCCTTTCGACAAGCGCCTCATCCTCTACATGGTTCCCAACTTTGTGATTGTTCTCGGGTATTGTTTCGATTTTCTGACTAATTATTTCTCATTTAAACAGACAATCAGCCGGTTAAGAATATTTTCTGTTGCTTTTACTGTTATGATAGCAGTACTTTTTTTCATGAGAGAATACCCTATCGAAAAAGAAGAATTAAAAAAGTCGATGAAATTTGTGAGCATTCACAACAGTCCAAACGACAATATTTATGTTTACTACGGAGCTTCAAATGCCTTCTATTACTACAAATTGATCAAATATTACCGGCTCGGTAATCATCTGATCATAGGGCAATCTTTCAAAAACGACAAATCACTCTATCTGACCGAAATTTCACAACTCAGTGGACCAACCTGGCTGTTATTCAGCCATAATATTGATAATGAAGAAGAATACATCATTGATCAACTGGAAACGCAAGGAAATTCGATAATAAAGTCGTTTCACGCAAAAGGTTCAACGGCCTATCTTTTTGATCTAAAAAACGGATATTTGAAAAATTGAATTTGATGTTTTTGATGTAAATCATTACTGTAAATTTGTAAGGAGTTAAGTTGAACATGAAAGACAACTGTTTTACGTAAAACATAAAACCTATGCTTGCCATAAAAATCCTATTTTGGTTTTTCCTCTTCATCATTTTCTATGCCTATGTAGGGTATGGGTTATTGCTTTTTATCATCATTAAAATCAAGCGGTTATTATCAAAGCCAGCAAGAGTTTCTCGCGAACAATGTTACGAACCTGAAGTTACCTTGTTTTGTACCGCTTACAACGAAAGAAATTATGTTGAAAAGAAAATGGACAATTCGTTGTCGCTTGAATATCCGGCACATAAATTAAAGCATCTTTGGGTAACTGATGGCTCGGATGACGGCACACCCGAAATTTTGAAGAAATACGCTGAAGTACAGGTACAACATCAGGACGAAAGAGCAGGGAAAGTGGCAGCCATGAACCGTGGGATGAAATTTGTGAACACCCCGTTGGTTATTTTTTCGGATGGCAACACCTTGCTTGGTAAAGAATCGGTTCGCCGGATTGTTAACTTGTTTCAAGACCCGATTGTGGGTTGTGTTTCGGGTGAAAAGCGTGTTCTACAAAAAGAAAAGGACAGTGCTGTGGCCACCGAAGGCTTTTACTGGAAATACGAGTCGAAGCTAAAACAATGGGATTCAGAATTGTACTCCGTAGTCGGCGCAGCTGGTGAGCTATTTGCCATCCGAACCGAATTATTCAGACCGGTAGAAAACGATACCATTCTCGACGACTTTATCATTTCGCTCGAAATCGCCAAACGAGGCTATACAGTGAAATACGACCCTGAAGCTTACGCCATCGAAACGGCTTCTGCCGACATTAAAAACGAGCTAAAGAGAAAGGTTAGAATTGCCGCAGGAGGAATACAGTCAATCGTCAGGTTGAAAGAATTACTGAATATTTTCAGGTATGGTGTTTTATCTTTTCAATACATATCGCACCGTGTGTTGCGCTGGACTTTAGCCCCAATGGGATTGCTTGTCATATTTATTTTAAATTTCCTGATTGCTTTTAGTAATGAATATCAGATTTTTACAGGCATCTATTTCTGGCTGTTTGCGGGTCAGGCATTGTTTTATTTGGCAGCCTTCGCAGGTTGGTTCTTCGAAAACAGAAAAATAAAAATCAAAGTACTTTTCATACCTTATTATTTTTTAATAATGAATATTGCCGTTTACCTGGGATTTTTCAGGTACATAAAGGGCGGACAATCAGTAAAATGGGAAAAGGCCAAAAGAGGTATGTAATTTTCTCCTTTCGGCCTTTTCAATTGGGTTTGGATATACCTTTATTTCTTATCCTTCACAATTTCCAATAATTCCACCTCAAATACCAAAGAGGCATAAGGTCCAATCTGCTGACCAGCTCCCCGTTCGCCATACCCTAATTTTGAAGGTATTACCAAGGTTGCTTTGGTGCCAACATTCATCATGGCAACACCTTCATCCCAGCCTTTAATAACCCTGCCCTGTCCTAAAACAAACTCAAAAGGCTGATTGCGGTCAACCGAAGAATCGAATTTGGTTCCATCCAGCAAGGTGCCTGTATAATGCACTTTTACTTTATCACCAGTTTTTGGTTTTGCACCTTTGCCTTTCATATTTTCAATAAAATAAAGTCCTGAAGCCGTCGGTTCAACCTTTATCCCTTTCGATTCAACATAGTTTTGAAGGGTACTTGCTTCATTCAATTCCATCGATTTAAGTTTGTCTTCGTATTCCTGACGTGCTTCAGCTTCAGTTTGAACATTCTCGAGTTTCACATTAAAAATCAAGTCTTTAACACCAACCGCATATTCAGGAATTTTTGGAAAGTGGGCAGTCTTGATGAAAAACGAATCGGCATTGATTACAAACGAAGCACTGTCACCAATATGCATCATGCCCAAGGCCTCATAAAAATCACCAGGATATGTAGAATTCGACATCGGCAGCTTCATCTTTTTATCTGGAATGATATCCGTATTGAAAAATACTGTGTCAGCAGTTCCATATGTCATCTTCAAAACAGCAAGTTTACCAACATCGGGGCTGGGATTTTGATCGTTGGAAACATGAAATTTGTACCCAAGACCAGTATCGGTGTAATCAAACCCTTCAACACCACCTTTTTTTCCCTGACTGCAGGCAATCAGAAACATCAACACGGTTGTAAAAGTGGCAAGACTCAAAGTCATTCTTTTCATGATAATTGTAATTAATTTTTGTGAAATGTTTAATAAATAATTGTATGAATAATTGCTAATCAATAATTTAGCTTACATCAATAAAATTCCTATCAGTCTATTCAACCCTTAAGAGTTCAACATCGAAAATTAATGTTGTAAATGGTTTGATGTTTCCGCGTTGTTCAGCACCATAACCAATTTTTGAAGGAATAATCAACTTTGATTTTCCTCCTTCCATCATTTGCAAAACGCCTTCATCCAACCCGGGTATCACCTCATTATTTCCAACAACAAAAGTAATGGGATTGTTTCGCTCGTATGACGAATCGAATAATGAACCATCCAAAAAGTAACCGTTGTAATGAACCTTAACTTTGTTTCCGGTTTTCACGGATTTGCCTTTTCCAGCAGTCAACTCAAGGTAGTACAATCCACTTGATGATGGTTGTATAGCTAAACTGTTTGAACTTAGGTACTTTTCGATGAGCGTGGTTTCCTGATCTTTACGGGTTTCCAGTTCAACACGCTGCTGCTG
Organism: uncultured Bacteroidota bacterium; assembly: GCA_937950125.1. Taxonomy (GTDB): domain Bacteria; phylum Bacteroidota; class Bacteroidia; order Bacteroidales; family 4484-276; genus CALFEP01. The sequence goes on along the minus strand of CALFEP010000306.1, from coordinate 49,952 downwards.
AACGTTTTCCGGTTCAGGATTAACACTCAGGATTTTGATATCGAAAAAAAGTTCTTTGTTGTTGCCAACATGTTCGGGTATGGAGGTCTGATTCATCATTTTCATAAAAAAATCTCCTGCATCGAGCACAAATGTTGCACTATCGCCTTTGTGCATCATCATGATTCCTTCCATCAGATCGCCGTCATAAAAGGGATTTACCTGAAAAGGAATTACAGTTTTGCTGCCATCAAAAAGCATAGAGTCTGCAGTTCGGTAATTCATGTAAACCTGAACGATGTCATATTTATTAACTTTAGCTGAATCAATGTTTTGTACATAAAATCTGTACCTCAAACCCGATGCTGTAGTTTGAAAATCAGGTTCGTTTTTACATGCATAAAACATCGTTAAGATAAGAAAAATGCCAATTAGATAAATAAATCGGCTACGTTGTAAAAAAACCTTCATTATTAAGTTTAATTATTTGATTTTAATTAATTTAACATCATAAACCAAAGTAGATTTCGGTGGGATTTTGTCTTGATCTCCCATCAATCCGTAAGCAAGGTGCGAAGGTAGAATAAATTTGGCTCGGTCGCCCTCGTGCAACAACAAAATACCCTCTTCAAGCCCGGATTCCACTCCACCCCTACCAATTGTAAATATTTTATTACCAAGCCTTTCCGATGTGTAAAGTGTGTCACCACTTATCAGACTGACAGTGTACGCTACTTCGGCAATTTTCCCCGGTAGAGCAGCCTGCCCGGTTCCATTTTCGTAAATAGCGTATCGTAATCCGGTTCCGGTTGCATGCATTTTCCATTTTACCCTGCCAAGAAAATCTTCAATCTGCTTATCTTCAGTTTTCATAGCCAGCTTGTTGGCCTCTATCAACGACTCCTTTGAAAATGTTTCGGTTGAAGGAATTGGTTTACCTTGCTTTTTGCTGTTGCATGAAAAAAGCAACAAAGAAATGAATACAACAGCCACAACTCTTGAAATTCTGAAAGAAATCATAGTGGTCATGTGTCAGGATATTACGAAGTCCAATTGTTCCTGGAACAATGGCAAGAGGCTGATTATCTTTTCAATGGTTTCTTCTATTGAAACATAACTGTTACCTCCTGCGGCATTCATGTGTCCACCCCCTTCAAAAAAATCGCGCGCAATTTTATTGGCAGGAAATTTTCCTTTCGATCTGAACGAAAGCCTTACAAGGTCATCTCTTTCGGTGAGCATTATCGAAAGATTGATGTTTTTTATCGAAAGCGGGTAATTGACAATTCCTTCTGTATCACCTGTTTTGTGTTCGAAAAAATCGAGGTCTTTTCGTGATAAAGGAATGATTGCTGTTCGAAATTCATCAAAAACAATCATTTTCTGGTTAATTGCATAGCCAAGCAACCTTATCCGGTTCTCCGAAAAAGTATCATAAATAAGCCTGTGCAGCCGTTCAGGGTTAATTCCACGTTGTATCAGGTCAGCAATAATGAGATAAGTTTTAGGAGAATTACACGCAAAACTGAACGACCCTGTGTCGGTGATAATTCCAGCATACAGGCACTCGGCAGCTGATTGGTTGATGAAAGATTGTAAGCCAACAAGTTGGGCAAATTCATAAATTAGCTCCGCTGTTGATGAAGCTGCTGTATTGGAAAACAAAACGTTAAATGCATTTTCATCGGGATTTGGATGATGATCAATCAAAACTTTCATTCCGGTGGCTTCGGTTAATGCTTTCTCCATCTTCCCAACTCTGTTCAAGGCATTGTAATCGCAACAAAAAATAATATCAGATGCTGCTATCGCCTGTTCAGCTGAATGTTGTTGATCACTTTCAAAAATAATCACTGACTCATTTTCAGGTATCCATTTCAAAAAATCAGGATAATTATTGGGTATGACAACCTTAACCTTGTGTCCGGTTTGTTTTAAAATATGAAACATGGCCATTGCTGAACCCAGGGCATCACCATCAGGATTATGATGTGAAGTGACTGTTATTCTGGCTGGCTTTCGAAGCATTGCTGCCAAATCTTCGGCTTTTATCTTTTCCAAAATTATAAATAGTTGATCTGTAATATTTTATATAAGTTTCACTGATGCAAAAGTATAATAAAAAACGTTAAATGCCACTGTATAGACAGGGTAATGCTATTTTTGTACCACACCATTTAATTTACAATTTTACAATGAGAGGAAATAAAACACTTACAATGATCAAACCTGTGGCCGTTCAGAAAGGATTTATCGGCCCTATTTTAGCCAAAATCAATGAAGCAGGATTTAGGATTGTAGCAATGAAATTCATGCGATTGACCGCTGACCAGGCCAAACAGTTTTACCTTGTTCATGCCGAAAGACCATTTTACAACGATCTTGTGGAATTTATGTCATCAGGACCTATAGTGGCAGCCATTCTTGAAAAAGAAAATGCCATTGAAGAATACAGGAAACTGATTGGCGCCACAAATCCAGCTAATGCCGAAGCAGGTACAATCAGAGCACTTTACGGCACCTCAATCCAGGCCAATGCCGTGCACGGTTCAGATAGTGACGAAAACGCCGTAATCGAATCCGATTTCTTCTTCTCACGCCTCGAGCGCTTTTAATCAGCAGGTTTGTACTCAATAAAAGTTCGATCCTCATAAAAAATCACAATCCTTTCCACCTTTTTTGGATTTGATTTATGCGGTTCGAACTTTTTTTCTATTTCCTCCCTGAATGAACCTAACAGCGATTTACCTTTATCTTCCTCTTTTTTAATCATTTCTGACACCTTTTCGGGCAATTTATCTTCAAATGCCTGCGGTATTTGCACCGAATCGGTTTGAGGTTTTACTATATCCTGTGCATCTGCACTTTTGGCAACAGATTTTACATTGGTTGATTTTTGATTTTCATAATCGAAAAGGTTCAACTCTTTGGTCATTGCCCCTTTACCATTTACCAACCATTCAAGCCGGATTTCAGGATAACGGTTCAAAATTTTCTTAACCAGATCCAGGCTGGGATTGTTTCGTCCAGACATGATGTGACTGATGTTTGAAGGCTGAACACCTATGGCCTCAGCAAATTCTGCATTGGTCAAATTTTTGGTCGAAATTATTAATGCTATTCTGTCCTGCATCGTTTCCATAATTTATTATAATTTTTACAAAAGTAAATCATTTAATAATAACAAATGTAAATTTACATAAAATACAATTGTAATTGCGATTCACATGAGTAAAAAAATCAATTAATAACCAAGATAAATGCAATAAATAGCTAATATTTAATAAGTTAATCGAATCAATTAACGCGATGCTATGTTTTAAGGATAATTCAGGTATTTTTTTTATTTTTAATTCAGGTAAGTTCTATAAATTACTGGATATTAGTCGATCATAAAATTTTAGTTGATTATTTCCATGAATTTCATTCGTTTTACAAAATTCATGATATTTTGACATCATATTTTACAAATGTAATCAAATAAATAGATTTACAATTGTTAAGATATTGATGTTACGTTTGTAAATGTTAATTGCAAAATCACTAATGTAAAGGAATGTTATTGAGATGTTTCTTTTTTTCCCTGCCCTACCCTAATCATGCACGTGAGATTAAAACGATTTAATTAAAATGGAGATGGAATTGAATATGTGGAAATAAATATGCTATTCGGGCACAAAATTTCTTTTAATCCTGAATATTCTGATTAAAACGAGATGTGGATTTAGGTTGGCGTACCAAGATTTAATGTAAAAAATTAAAAACCAGCTACTAAGAATAGGGTTATTGCAGAAATAGCAAATACAAAAGATTATTCAAAAAAAAAGCAGGAGTATTCTCCTGCCTTTCCTTCAATAATATGATTAGCCGATACTAAAACTTGATGATCTTTTGGGTAGTAATGACCTCTTTTGAAGAAATTGATAAAAAGTACACACCTTTATCCAAATCAATTAATCCTTTGATTTGATAATAATTCAACCCTACCCTTCTGTTGATGTTTTGTTGTGAAAACATGAGTCTTCCTTTCATGTCATAGATTTCGATGCTGATGTTGTGGGTATCGGGTGAATTGTAAACGATTTTCAATTCATCATCAAAAGGATTTGGGAAGACATCAATTTGGTTTGTTTCTTTAACCAAATCAGGATTAAACCCTGAAAGAATGATACTTGCCATTGTGTAATCGGGTATTCCGTGACCCATTTGGTAATCTGGGTTAATAGCCTGGCTTGCACTCATCTGAATGGCATTAAGCAGATTCATGTTAGTCATTGTGGGGTCGGTTTGCCACAAACAAGCTGTCATTCCTGCTATAATGGGTGATGAAAACGATGTACCGCTTGAGGTACCAATTCCTCCATTTAAAGACGCTATTACGGTATTTTTGCCCTGAGCAACAAAATTTGGTTTCAACCGGCCATCGTAGGTAGGGCCAATGGAACTAAAAGACGCATAAACGCCTTCAGAATCAACGGCTCCAATGCTGAAAACGCTGTCACCATCAGCCGGGGCGCCAATCCATGGCCAGGTTGATGAGTTCCCATCGTTGCCGGCACTGTTGACAACCACCATTCCGCGACTCATTGCAATATCTGCGGCTCTTGTTGATGGAGCGGTGTTTCCGTCCATATTTTCGTAACTGTGGTCATACAGTGGGTCATCAAAGGTTTTGTAACTTAATGATGAGTTGATAATGTCTGCACCCACACTATCGGCTAACTCGGCGCCTGAAGCCCAATTGAATTCTTCAATAATGTATTCTGAACCAGTGTCTTCAGTTCTCAGAAGCCAATAACTTGCTTTTGGTGCTGTTCCTATCAGTTGCCCAGGAAGATTTGCGCCCATGGTGGAAAGTACCGCTGTTCCGTGTCCCGAACCCTGGTAAACATTGGTTCCGCCGCTCACGAAATCGCGTGTTCCCAAAATCTGACCATTCATGTAAAGACTGTCGAAGGCATCGAGCACGTCGGTGGCAGTAAATCCTCCATCCAAAACAGCAATAACCATTCCCTGCCCCTGAAAACCCTGGTCATGAAGTCCAACCCCGCCTATCATATCGATTTGATTGAAGCCCTGCCCATAATCGAGTGAGGTGGTTGCATTTGACGATTTAGTTGTCGATAAAAACCCTTCAAATGCTTCATCATAACCAAAAGGTTTATTTAGCGAAAACGGATCTAATGCTTTACCTGAAGATGATTTTGTGCCTAAAAAACATTTCAGAACATTTTTTACAAAAGGTAAAGCCTGAATTTCTGAAATTTTTTCTGGATTATCGGTATAAATTGTCACTGCGTTAAGCCATTTTGTGGGATTGATAATTTGAACACCGACATCAGCAACTGCCTGCAAATATTGGGGATTGACAGGCAGATCGAGTTCATCAATTGGTATTCCGTACCTTTCCCTCCGGTCAATAGCCCGTGGTGATAAATACGCTGCAGGATTCTGAATTGAATACGGTGAATTGTTTTTGTCAGTAAACTCAACCAGGTATTTGTCAGGATAAATCTGAGAAAATACTGGCAAGGCGAAAACAAAAGCAAAAGCCAAAAGCACAATATGTTTCATAGTTTATTTAGCGTTTTGAGTTTAAAATTGAATTTCCAAATGTATGAAGTTTAACACAACCGAAGGATAAAAGTTTAATTAGTTTATCGCAAGTGCCTGAAAAAGTTTCATTTTTTGGTTACCTGAAAAACTACTCGTGATGATAATGTTTTTGACCAGTTCTGCCCATTGGGTTTGCTTTACCATTTCACGGAGATTGGACTGTGCTGCATTCCTGATTTTATAATTCCAGTGTAGCATACCTTCAAGCATGTTTTGAACGATTTCGGGGTTCAACAAATTCAGTCTTTTAAACGCTTCAAAGACATTGATCCTGGTCTCAAATTCAAAAGATGGTCCTGAGTAATTGATCAACTCCGGAAGATGCTCTTCAAAACCATGATAGATGGCTATTTCAAGCCACTTTATTTTGATATTCAGACCTCTCCAACCGGTTTCTTGTACTGTTTTTTCAAGATAGCTGGTACAATTTTCAGGAAAGGAATTGCACAGATTTTCAAGTGCCAAACCCAGGTTGATGTACGAAGAGTCGTAAAGCAGGGTTTCATAATCCGTTTTTAAGTTTTCAGGAATTAATAGAAGATTTTGCACAACTGCCAGCCTCACTTTGTCATCCTGGTCATGAAGGGCTGATTTCATCAACAATTCCACTTCCGGACTTCGGGATAAGGCCAATTGGGCAATTATTTCAGATTTGGTTAAATGAAATTTCTCCTTTTGATAAATTCGAATAAGATCACTTTCTTTTTCAGAAAGTTGTGTATTCCTCATCGCCAGAAGTGCATCATACCTGTCGATCATGTTTGGAGCCTTCTCAGCCTGAGCAATCAATTCCTGGTAAGTTCTTTCAAATTTGACCTTTTTAATAATCTTTCTTCCTGGATCAAATAGAACAAAATCAACTGGTTTATTATCAGGATTTTTAATTACTACTTCTTCATGTTTACTTTCAATCCATTGGGTTTTTTTGTCAATGGTTCCATCACTGTAGTGAATTTCAAAATCCATCGGCATATTGAAAAGACCAATCAATGCGTTGGTTTCATGAATCTGATCGACTTTTATGCGGATTTCAGGAATGCCACTTTCAGGTATTAATTTTTTATATGCTACCTCATAAAACGGTTCTCCACCACGATAAATCCATTCTTCAAAAAACCATTCCAGTGAACGGCCGGTAGTTTTCCTGATGGCCTGGAGAAAATCGCAGGTTTCAGCAGCCTGGTAAGGATTGTTTTCGAGGTAATATTTAATGCTTGCCTTGAATTCCTTCTCACCCAGCACATCACGCAGCATGTCCATCACCAGCGAGCCTTTCGGATAAAACCGCTCTCTCCCACCCTGGGCATGGCCAACCCCATAATTGTTTCGCTTGGCCGCTGTGTAGGTGTCTTCAAGTTCTTGGACGCGAATATTTTGATAATAATCTTCTCCATAAATGTGCTGTTCAAATTTTTTGGCAAAATAGGTAGCAAAACTTTCGGTGAGCCAAACATCCTTCGTTTTCAGGTGCGAAATGTAATTTCCAAACCACTGATGCGCCAGTTCGTGAGCGTTTACATTCACATAATTTCTGCCTGTAAAACCCCTGTCATCAACCATCAAAAAATCGCCAAACACAGTGGCAGTGGTTGTTTCCATGGCTCCATACAAATAATCGGTGACAGGCGCCTGGCGATAAAGTTCCCACGGATAATTAAAACCAAATTCTTCCTCAAAAAAGCTGAACATCTCGGCCTGGTAACGGTATGTCGGTTCAAAATGATCTTCATGGTCGGGATAGTACCAAAGCTCCAAAGGCAGGCCGCGGGCGGTTTTCAGGTTTTTGTATTCATAATCACCAATCACTAGGCAGGTCGAAAAGAAAGGGTGCGGATGATTCATCCGGTAATTCCAGGTTTTGGTGCCGTTTTTATTGGATTTTATTGATTCACGAACACCGTTTGAAAATACTTTCTGGTCATCGGGAACGGTTACCGACATTTCAACCGTAAGGATTGCGGCAGAATAGGGCAGCCAATGATCGGGCCGGTGCCCCCAGATTTGCTTACGGCGAATTTTCTGAGGGTCATTCCAGCCAATAAAATAAAGACCTTCCGTGGGCTTGGCAGTGTAAGTGAATGAGATTTTATGATGGGTTTGCCACGTGAATTTTTCTGTTGGAAATACCAAAACCTGGTTGCCTTTTACCCTGAAATCAGCATTTGAGCCATCAATGTTGACTTTTTTAATGTCCAGTTCAGGAACACTGAATACAATCGAATCCAGATTTTCATCCAAGATTTTAAATGAAAATTCAGCCTCACCAATAACAAGGGTATCGAAAGGGAAGATTTCGAGGTCGGCTTTCAGATGGTAAATTTCAATTTGCCGGTCTTCAAACTGGTAGGAGGGGTCGAATGGATAGGTAATGGTTTTTTCCTGGGTATTTGCCGAAAGGTAAAAAATAACCGATAATAAGGAAACAAGGCTTAGTCTGAAAATTCTACTTCTATGCATTTACCAGAGAGTTTGTTAAATGATGGGCAAAAATAAAAAATAACAACCAGGTTTTTGTTTTGACGAAAAGCAAAACCTAACAGGTTTTTAAAACCTGTTAGGTTTATTATCAATCGGTTACAGTCATTTTTTATTTCGTGAAAGTTGTTTTTCAATTTGTAAAAACTACCTCTTTTCCGACAAAATCAAGCACGATTGGTTTGTCTTTTATGACTTTGCCAACCAGGACCATTTTCGAAAGTTCGTTCATTACATTCTTCTGGATAACCCTTTTTACCAGGCGGGTACCATAAAACAGATGTAAAATTTTAGTGTGACTGATTAACTCAATTGATTTAATCTTTACTTGATTACAACTTTTTGTTTGTGAATGAAATCTCCGGATTGTAAATAAAGAAAATACATTCCTGGTGAAAACCTTGAAATATCGATGTAATCGTTGGCTGAAATCATTTCTTTTTGAAACAGTAAATGCCCGGTTACATCGTAAAGCCGGATAATCCTATTTTCACAATTTTCAGGAATTGTGATACGGAGTAAGTCTTTAGCAGGGTTGGGGAAAACTAAAAAACCATCTTTAACTAAATCCTCTTGTCCGACCCAACCATAACAAAATTCTCCAAATACCTGAACATCATTTATTTGAACACATAATAAATTTGAAACCCATTCAAAGTGAATCATATTGCTGAACAACCCTGACTCTAAACCAATGCCTTCGATATATGAAGATTCACCGTACCAGCCATTGAAATCCAGAAACGTCCATCTTTTCCTCATCTCTCCATTTAATAGTTCAATTTCATCAATCTGAGTTACAAGAAATTCAATTCCCTCAGTTGTATATTGTGATACAAAAGTATCACCAATTGCAAGAGAAAAATCGTACAAGAGTACTGGCTCACCTTCATACTTTATGAATACTTTCCTTTCGGTTGTATCTTCATACAAAAGGTACCCTGTGTACTGGATTGTATCGCAATAGTATGGTGGGCAATACATTGGATGATCTGATAGAAACTTAAAATAGTCGATTTTGGAGTAAAGAGTACCTCCTACTACTGTATCCTTTCCATCATAGAAATAACGATGGAACCACACCGGGCACCATGAACCCATGTAGTAATAATCCATATCCCAAGACTTTTCAGACTCAATTAAAGGATGGTATTCCTGAGCATCAACCATTTTAAACGACATTAGAAAAATTGCGAAAAGAGTTATGGTAAATTTTCTCATAATACAAGAATTTAGAAATCATAATTTTAACATAGCTGTAAAGCAAAGGTATCTTCATTTTTTGCAAATTCTCCTAATTAATTTTCAAGATTCGGTACTACTAAAAAACCTAACAAGTCTTTAAGACTTGTTAGGTTTATTATCAACGAGTTACAAGCATTATTAATCCTTGAAGATCGGATTTCAATTTGTAAAAACCAGCCCTTTTCCATCAAAATCCAGGACGATAGGTTTGTCTCTCAATAATTTTCCGGCCAGGATCATTTTCGAAAGTTCGTTCATCACGTTTTTCTGGATAACCCTTTTTACCGGGCGTGCGCCATATTGAGGATCAAATCCGGCTTCTGAAATCCAATCGATAGCAGCATCGGTAACTAGCATTGTAACTCCGTTTTTCTCCAGAAGATTTTTTAGCAAATCAAACTGGAGCATTGCGATTTCGCGGATCTGCTTTTCTGACAATGGCCTGAACATGATGATTTCGTCAACACGATTCAGGAATTCCGGGCGAATGGTTCGTTTGAGGAGTTCAAAAACTTCCTGCCGGGTTTGTTCAAACTTCTGTTCATCATTGCTGCCATTTTGTGCGCCCAGTTTATCCTGGATCAGGTGCGAACCAATGTTAGAGGTCATGATGATGATGGTGTTTTTAAAATCCACCACCCTACCCTTGTTATCTGTCAACCTTCCATCGTCCAACACCTGCAAAAGAATGTTGAAAACATCCGGGTGTGCTTTTTCGATTTCGTCCAACAGGACGACTGAATAGGGTTTTCTGCGCACAGCCTCCGTCAATTGACCACTTTCGTCGTATCCAACGTAGCCGGGAGGCGCTCCGATCAAACGCGAAACGGTGTGTCGTTCCTGGTATTCCGACATGTCAATTCGCACCATCGAGTTTTCATCGTTAAACAGGAAACCAGCGAGGGTTTTGGCTAATTCGGTTTTTCCTACTCCGGTGGTTCCCAAAAAGATGAACGAACCTATCGGTCGTTTGGCATCCTGCAGCCCGGCACGGCTTCGGCGGATTGCATCAGCTACTGCCGTTATGGCTTCATCCTGACCAACGACCCGTGTATGAAGCCGCGATTCGAGTTCCAGCAGTTTTTCACGCTCACTCTGAAGCATGCGGTTAACGGGGATTCCTGTCCAGCGCGAAACAATTTCGGCTATGCCCTCTGAGTCCACTTCCTCGTTAATCATCGGATTTTCACCCTGGATGAGGGTGAGTTTTGCTTTGAATTTTTCCAGGTCATCTTCGGCCTGTTTTATTTTTCCATAACGGATTTCGGCTACTTTTCCAAAATTCCCGTCCCGCTCGGCCTGCTCAGCCTGCAGTTTCAGGTCTTCTATGTCCCTTTTGCGGGTCTGGATAGATTCTACAACCTCCTTTTCGGCCTGCCACCTGGCCCGGAGGTGGTTTCGCTTTTCTGAGAGGTTGGCTATTTCCTCGCTTAACTGGGCAAGTTTTTCTCTATCTTTTTCGCGTTTGATAGCTTCGCGCTCAATTTCGAGGTATTTGATCCTCCTTTCAATTTCATCTAATTCTTCTGGCAAAGAGTTCATTTCGAGCCTGAGTTTTGAGGCGGCTTCATCGATCAGGTCGATGGCTTTGTCGGGCAAAAACCTGTCGGTGATGTAACGCTGCGAAAGTTCCACTGCTGAAATGATGGCTTCGTCTTTTATCCTGACCCGGTGATGCGTTTCGTATCTTTCCTTCAATCCTCTCAAAATCGAGATTGCATCGAGGGTGTCGGGTTCGTTCACCATCACAATCTGAAATCTTCGCTCTAACGCTTTATCTTTTTCAAAATATTTCTGGTATTCTTTTAAAGTTGTAGCGCCAATTGCCCGCAGTTCGCCGCGGGCAAGAGCCGGTTTCAGGATGTTGGCGGCATCCATGGCGCCTTCGCTGGCGCCGGCGCCGACCAACGTATGAATTTCATCGATGAACAAAACGATTTCACCATCCGATTCAACCACCTCTTTAACAACACTTTTCAGCCTTTCCTCAAATTCACCTTTGTATTTAGCTCCTGCTATTAAAGCACCCATGTCCAGCGAAAAAATCTGCTTTGATTTCAGGTTCTCAGGTACGTCGCCATTGATGATACGGTGGGCAATTCCCTCAGCAATGGCGGTTTTACCTACACCAGGTTCGCCGATCAACACCGGATTGTTTTTCGTCCTTCGCGATAAAATCTGCAAAATCCTCCTGATTTCCTCATCACGGCCAATCACGGGATCGAGTTTACCACTAGCAGCCATCTCGTTGAGGTTTCGCGCATATCGGTTCAGGGCGTTGAAGGTATCTTCGGCAGATTTGCTTTTCACAGTGGAGCCTTTTCTTAGGCTTTTAATGGCTTCCATCAGGTTTTTCCGGTTCACACCAAAAGCGCCCAACAGCTTTGATGTCTGATCGTTAACCGATAAAATTCCTAATAAAATATGTTCAATCGAAACAAATTCATCATTAAAATCTTTTAAAAATGAAAGTGCTTTTTGCAAAGCAACATTTGCATCTGACGATAGATAAACCTGCCCACCTGTGACTTTTGGAAAGGTAGCAAGGATTTTTTCAAGATCAGTTTTTAATGCGTCAACATTCACATCCATTTTTTTCAACAGGAAAGGCGCTACATTTTCGTCGATCGTTAAAATCGCCTTGAGCAGGTGTGCGTTTTCGATTTGAGGATGCATGCCCATTTCAGCAATTTCCTGCGCTTTCTGAACGGCCTCCTGGGCTTTCAGTGTGAAATTATTTAAGTTCATTTTTGGTTTCTCCTTTCTGGTTGTTTTTATGATTCCTCCAGCCAATCAATTCCTTTGCCATGAGCAATGTTGTTGAAATTCACGAAATTATGACAGAAAAACAACACTTTATTATGACTTTTTGTCTTTTGTGGTTTTTTGTAACCTGGTTTTCATTTCATTTTGAACCTTTAATTAAAGGAGCTGCCACTGAAATATTTTCCTGAAAAGGCAATAAAATTCACACCTTTGCATTTTCAAAATATTTAATTCTAAAAAGTTGGAAAGCAAAAAAACAGTTGTGATCGGCGCCAGTCCTAATCCCGCAAGGTATTCAAATACAGCGGTTAAGGAGTTGAAAAGCAATGGATTTCCTGTAGAGGCCATTGGTTTGCGCAGCGATCGAATCGGAAATATTGAAATCAAAACCGGCTTTCCAATGATTGAAGACGTGCACACTGTAACGATTTATGTAAGTCCTCAAAACCAATCTCAGTATTTCGATTACATCCTTGATAGGCTCAATCCAAAACGGATTATTTTCAATCCGGGAACCGAAAATGATGAGTTTGAGCAAATGGCGGCCGACAAAGGAATTGAAGTAGTGAGAAATTGTACCCTTGTCATGTTGGAGTACGGAATTTTTTAGTAAACGGAGCTAAGTTTTGTGAAAAACAGATTACACACCTTTATTTAATGATATTAACCTACCGGATGTTGAAGAGCAAATTTTTCATTCACTCATTGCTAATGCTGATTTTCGTGGCGGTATTATTTAATGATGTAAAATCGCAGCAGCCCTTGTTGCCCGACACCACACTGGCCTGTCGTGCTGATAGCGTCAGGCTGGATGCCGGAGAAGGATTTCTGAGTTATTTGTGGAGTACCAATGAGCAATCGCAGGTAATTTTCGTGCACGATACCGGTTATTATTTTGTTGATTGTGTTAACGATACAATGGGTGTTGTGAGAGATTCTACCTGGGTGTTTTTCTTCAATGCACAGATAGAACAACCTGACACCATTTACACCTGCTACACATATTCGGTTGAATTGTGCGTGATTCCCGACACGCTTCAACTCATGTACAACTGGTTTTCGGACGACCCGGATGCTGAATTTGACAACACAAACCAAACTTGTGTTGAGGTAATTCCTGAAAAAGACACCAGCTGGGTTTATGTTGTGATGTCGGATAGCAACAACATTATACAGTGCAAAGACAGCGTGCAGATCTGGCTTTTTCCGAGAATGCGTTTCGATGAAGTTACCCAGATTAACATGGGCTGCCCTGGGACCTGCAAAGGTCAATTGGAGGTAATTGTTGGTGGTGGCCTCCCACCCTATTCATATCGCTGGTACACCAGCCCTTACCAGTACGATTCGATTGCATTCGGACTTTGCGAAGAGGATTACAAATTTCAGGCAACTGACCAATACAGCTGTATTCGTGATACAATAATTCCGGTGGAAGTATTTGATATGCCTACAGTTGAGATCATTACCGATCCTGATACTGCCATTTACATACAAAATCCGGTTGTTACTTTTTCGTTTGAAAACCAATCGATTGACTCGATTCAGGTGATCGACTGGAACTGGAATTTTGGCGACAGCACCTACTCCACCGAAGAAACGCCAAAAAAAGTTTTCACCATGGTTAGGGAATATGAAGTTTGGCTAAAATACACTACCAGCGACGAATGTATTGATTCAGTGATGAAAAAAGTGGATATTAAGGAAGCAAAAATAGAAATACCAAACGTTTTTACACCCAATGGTGACGGATCAAACGATACCTTTAAAATAAATGAACTCGAATATTACATCAGCAACGAAACCGTGATTTTTAACCGCTACGGGAAAAGGGTATTTGCACAAAACAACTATCAGGGCGACTGGGATGGTGACAACCTGAAAGAGGGTGTTTATTTTTATGTGATTAAAGCCAAAGGCTACTTTGGCACTGATGTTTACCGGGGATCATTGACAATTTTGCGTTAGCCACCCTTCAATGAAAAACCGAAAAATTTCTGCAACGCTCCTTCACCTGATATTTTTTACTTTCACTTTCAGTGCTTTAGATTGTAACCGGCCATCGGATTCAAACAGAATAAAAAACGATGAACTGATTATTTTTCACGCGGGGAGTCTTTCGTTGCCCGTGAAACAAATATGCGATTCATTCCGGATTCTCCATCCCGAAGTAGTATTGAAACCTGAAGCTGCCGGAAGTGTTGCCTCTGCCCGTAAAATAACCGATCTGAAAAGAGGTTGCGATGTTTTTCTGTCAGCCGATTACATGGTAATCGACAGTTTTCTGATCCCTGAATATGCCTCGTGGAATATGAAATTTGCCAGTAACGAAATGGCTATTATATTTACCGATAAATCAAGGTATTCGCAGGAAATTAACAACAAAAACTGGCCACAGATTCTGCTTCTGGAGGATGTGTATTACGGAAGGTCTGATCCAAATTCAGACCCTTGTGGTTACCGTACAGCGATTTCGCTAAAACTGGCTGGAAAAATGTTTCAGGATGAGGATTTTGCAGGCTTAATGCTTAATAAAGATCAAAGATTTATCCGCCCAAAGGAGGTTGACCTGATAGCCCTTCTCGAAACACAAACCATTGATTACATTTTCATTTACAAGTCGGTTGCTATTCAGCACAAGTTGAATTTCATAACGCTTCCCGATTCACTCAATCTCGGAAATCCCGCTTTAGCCGCTTGGTACCACTCTGAACAGGTTGAAATTAACGGGAAGCAGCCCGGTGAAAAAATCATTCACAATGGTGAACCCATGATTTATGGGCTTACAATACCTGATAAATCAGAAAACTACAATTTGGCTATCCAATTCTGCGATTTTTTACTGAATGAAAATAAAGGAATGAGAATTTTGGAGTTAAACGGGCAGCCATCCATAATTCCTGAAAAAGCAACGGGGTTTGAAAAAATGCCGAAAGCCCTTCAAAAATACGCTAAACCCTGATTTTTAAGCAAAGATTTAGCTTTTAGAAAAATTTCGACAAAGAATTTATTTTTCTTTGCAATGGATATGCATGAAAACTCATAACGAAAAAAAATTGCTAATGATGAGAATTGTACTTTTTGTTTTAACAATTGTCCTTTTTTCCTGTCAAAATCAACAGTCGAACAAGGCTGTAATGCCGCTCCCACAAAGCATCATTGCAGATTCGGTTGACCGGACAAATAATTTCTATGACAATGAGGAGACATTTTCGCTAAAAATGACGCAGCTTGAAATTGCAGGCGAGGTTCAGAATCCGGGCACAGTTGACCTTTCAAGGTTGCCCATTCACACAATAATTGTAAAAGAAACGCTTCCTGGTGAACCCCAAAACAAATTTGTAGGAGCCTACAGGTATGATGGTTACTCGCTATTGGATATTTTAAACGGATGTGTGTTGGACAAGAAAAATCAGGAAGATTTTCAACCAATCATCGACATGTATGTGGTGATTGAGAATGAAGCTGGTGAAAAATGTGTGATTAGTTGGGGTGAAATTTATTACCCGAATCATTTGCACGAAATTATCCTTGCAAAAAGTGTGATGCGAATAGTTCCATCGAAAACGCATGAGTTATGGCCAATTCCCGAAAACAGTAAAGTGGTAGTAGGCACCGACCTGTTGACATCACGAAATATTGAGAAGCCGGTAAAAATTACCGTAAAATCAGCAGTTTGCAACCTGAAAATCAACAAAGGTATGCAACCCATGTTTGCTCCAAAGGTGGATTTTGTGGAGGATGATGTGATAAAACTGACCCTTGCCAAACAGCCCCAAAACCTACCGTTAATAACTTACGAAACAACATTTTATGGACGTGGAAGAGGCATTCACAGCACAACACCCTTTACAGGATTTATGATTAAAAATCTATTAAATGGATTGTTCGAAAACTCAGCGGCCAACATTCAGCGATCTTATCTGGTCGTTGGTGCGATTGATGGCTACAGGGCTGTGTTCACCTGGTCAGAAATTTTTAACAGGAACGACCAGGCCGAATTGTTGATGATTTACGATCCGGAAAACCAGGATGGTGGCGCATTCAGGTTGTTCCCGGCTGGCGATTTCTTTTCTGACCGGGCTATAAAATCGGTGTCAATGGTCTTTCTGGAAAACGAATAAAAAATGACCCAGAGCACAATTGGCTTCAAAATAAACTTTTTCAGGTTACTGCTGACTTTTCTGGCAGGCCTTGCCCTGCTTTTTATCATTGCCCCACTTTTGGGATTAATCATTCACACATCTCCGGTATCGATTGCTGAAACTGCCAGCGATAAAGAAGTCACATCAAGCATCTGGCTTACGCTTTGGACTTCGATGCTGGCAACCTTAATCCTGAGTTTGGGAGCCATTCCACTTGCCTATTTGTTAGCCCGTCGCAACTTCAGGTTTAAGCGGATGGTTTCGGGAATCATCGATTTACCTATAGTAATACCTCATTCAGCCGCCGGAATTGCAGTTTTGAGTGTTATTTCAAGAGAAACAATTGTTGGAAAAACAGCTGGCAGTCTGGGTATCGAAATGGTGGGAAGTCCTGCAGGTATTATGGTAGCCATGGCATTTGTTAGCCTGCCCTTCCTGATCAATGCAGCCCGTGATGGTTTCAGCGATGTCCCTGTAAGGCTCGAACAAGCCGCTCAAAACCTGGGTGCTTCATCAATCCGGGTTTTCTTTTGCATCAGCCTTCCACTTGCCTGGAAAAATATTGTTTCGGGATTAATCATGATGTTTGCCCGAGGAATGAGTGAGTTTGGCGCCGTCATTATTGTTGCTTACCATCCTATGGTCACACCAGTTTTGATATTTGAACGATTTGGTGCATTTGGTTTAAATTATGCAAAACCTGTTGCCGTCCTGTTCATTGGCGTTTGTTTAATGTTTTTTATTTTGCTTAGGTCTTTCACCAAGGATAAAAGCCAACATGCTTGAATTGAAGGACATACACATTCAGGCTGGCGATTTTAAAATTTCATCCGTCAGTCTTACTGTTGAAAAAGGTGACTATTTTGTTGTAGCAGGCCCGTCGGGAGCCGGAAAAACCATTCTGCTTGAAACAATTGCCGGATTGATCGGCCCGTCGAAAGGAACGATTTTGTTGAATGGCCGGGATATTTCCAGGATTCCTTCCGGGAAGCGGAGTATCGGGCTGGTTTTTCAGGATAATACAGCATTTCCACACCTTTCGGTCAGGAAAAATATCCTGTTTGCCCTGAGAATTAATACACTTGATAAACAAAGAATTGAAAATGAACTTCAGCAGGTGGCTGACAATTTAGGAATCAGACACCTGATGCACCGCAAGCCATCAACACTTTCAGGTGGTGAGTTACAGCGGGTCGTTTTAGCCAGAACCCTGGCCTCCAAACCACAGATACTTCTGCTTGATGAACCTCTCTCTTCTGTTGATGCTGCAGGAAAAGATCAATTAAAAACCCTTCTCCGCAACCTGAACCGAAAAGGGCAAACAATTATTCATGTTACACATGATTTTGATGAGGCAATATCCCTGGCTACAAAAGTTGGAATAATGAATTCAGGAAAACTGATAGAACAAGGCACGACAGATAAGGTGTTTCACCATCCAACCCACGAGTTTACAGCAAGATTTTGTGGTTACAGGAATTTCTTTTACGCCGAAAACCTTCATATCGGGCAGGTAATGATTGATAATAAGGTGTTAATTACGATTGGAACTTCGAAATTCAAATCTGAAAAATTGGCTTTGATAATTCCTGAAGAAAAAATTGAAATTAGTGAATTACCCATTGAAAATAAAGCTGTTAACACTTTTAAAGCATCAATCACTGACATTACACACAACAGAAATGGATTTGTTTTGGAAGCTGATTTTGGTGTTAAACTTTACATTCAGCCCAATTCCGAACTTCTGTTAAAAAATCAGATTTCATTAAAAAATGAAATCTGGCTTAAAATTGAGCCTTCAGTTTTAAAAATCATCGAAATCAACTGATTTATAATGACTTGAATCTGAAACAAAACGAATGGTAGCTTAAGGCAATTATTTTAAGATTCTTTATCAATTTTTTTTTTCAACGATCTGCTTTCCGAATCGAATTTATGTACTTTTAGCCCCCTTTTTTCATTTAATCAGGAGTAGTTATCAACATTTTTTCAGGGTATGTAAATAACTTTTCATAGTAGCTCAGGAAAAAACTTAACAAGTTTGATAAGCAAAATATTTAAATTAATTAATTACTTCTTGGTAAATTATTAGCATAAAAGCAATTGATTGAGTAGGTGAAGAAAAATGCAACTTTTATCAATAGTCTTTTTTTTAAGAAAACCAACAGAAAAACAAATTTTTTTTTCACTTTTTTTGACTGAATTTTGTTGAAAAATTGGGAGCAATCAATTAGGGATTTGTCAACTCAATTTTCTCGAAACTTAATTAAACAAGAGAATATTCTTGAATCAGAACGGGGTAATCAAAACATGGAAGAACTCGCCAAAATTGTATGGGATAACTGTCTGAAAGTCATCAAAGACAATATCAATCTGCAGAGCTATATTACATGGTTTGAACCAATTAAACCGGTAAAACTGGACGACCATGTATTGACAATTCAGGTTCCAAGTCAGTTTTTTTACGAATGGCTTGAAGAACATTACATTGGGCTGCTTCGAAAAACCATAAAAAAGGAGCTTGGACCTGCAGGAAGGCTCGAATACAGCATTGTTATGGAAAATCCTTACAACCGGCAGGATGGTTTTTCCATACTGGTTCCCACTTCCAACCGTGCAGCAATTCAAAACCCTGATGTTTCGATGCCTTTCAACATGAAATCCATGTCGAAAGTTATTCCCGATCCTTTCATCA
Source organism: uncultured Bacteroidota bacterium (assembly GCA_937950125.1). Taxonomy (GTDB): domain Bacteria; phylum Bacteroidota; class Bacteroidia; order Bacteroidales; family 4484-276; genus CALFEP01. The sequence goes on along the minus strand of CALFEP010000306.1, from coordinate 31,034 downwards.
TTCCCGGCATACAAAAGGTAAAAGTAAATTCGCAACTTGTTGAGCGTTATTCGTTTGATAATTTTATCGAGGGTGACTGCAACAGGTTGGCCCGTTCGGCAGGATTGGCCATTGGAAAAAATCCTGGAAAAACAGCCTTCAACCCACTTTTTGTTTACAGTAAGGTTGGTTTGGGCAAATCACATCTGGCGCATGCCATTGGTCTTGAGGTTAAAAACAATTTTCCGGATAAAACGGTACTTTACGTTACTACCGATCAGTTTATTGCACAATACATCGAATCGGTTAGAAACAACAGTCAGAATGATTTTACCAATTTTTACCAGCTCATTGATGTCCTAATCATCGACGATATTCATTTTCTTGCCGGAAAGGAAAAAACCCAGGATGTATTTTTCCATATTTTCAACCAGTTACATCAGAGATCAAAACAGTTAGTTATTACATCTGACAAACCACCGGTTGATATCGAAGGAATGGAAGCCAGGCTTCTTTCGCGGTTTAAATGGGGGTTAACTGCCGATTTGCAGTCGCCGGATTTTGAAACCAGGATTGCTATTTTACAAAAACGTCTTTACAGTGACGGGATTACAATGCCCGAAAATGTGGTCGAATATTTAGCCTACAGCATAACCTCCAACATCAGGGAACTTGAAGGAGCCATGATATCAGTACTTGCCCAGGCTTCACTCAACAAAAAGGAAATCACCCTGGATTTGGCCAAACAGATTGTCGATAATTTTATTAAAAATGTCAATAAAGAAATTTCAATCGACTACATTCAAAAAGTAGTTTCTGAATACTTTGGTTTGTCGGTTGACGCCATGATTTCGAAAACAAGAAAGCGTAACATTGTACAAGCCAGGCAATTGACTATGTATTTTGCAAAAAATCATACCAAAGCATCTTTAACAACCATTGGATTGCAATGTGGCAACAAAGACCACGCAACTGTGCTGCATGCCTGCAAAACAGTGTTGAACCTGATTGATACCGACAAGGAGTTCAAAGCATACGTTGATGAGCTTGAGAAAAAAATCAGGTTATAGTTCCCTTTTCTAACCTCCTAAAATATTGTTAATGAAAATTTTAATGGTTTGCCTCGGTAACATTTGCCGTTCACCATTGGCCGAAGGTATTCTGAAAAGCAAAATTAAGAAGCTGGGTTTAAAGGTATTAGTTGAATCAGCCGGTACATCAAATTACCACGCAGGCGACTCAGCCGATCCACGAACCATTGATGTCGCCCGTAAGCACGGAATCAGTCTTGCGACACACACAGGAAGACAATTTAGTATCGCCGATTTCGACAGATACGACAAAATTTACACCATGGATGCATCAAACCATCAGGATGTGTTGCGTTTAGCAAGAAATGAACAGGACAGGCAAAAAGTTGAAATGATACTCAACACCAGCCATCCCGGTAAAAACATGAGCGTTCCCGATCCTTATTTTGGCGGTTCAAATGGCTTTGAGCACGTTTACAGGATGTTGGATGAGGCTTGCGACATCATTGCAGAAAATTTGATTATCAATTCATAATGGAAACCACAACCTATTCTTTTCCAGGAAAATACGAAATATTGGAAGCAGAAAAACGAATTTTCGGAAAAGTCCATCGTACTCCCGTTTTAACCTCCCAAAATTTAAATGAGCTTACTGGCTGTTCCCTTTTTTTTAAATGCGAAAACCTTCAGAAAGCCGGGGCATTTAAATCAAGAGGAGCTGTGAATGCTGTTTTCTCACTCGATGAAAATCAAATAAAAAACGGAGTTGCCACCCATTCATCGGGAAACCATGCTGCTGCCCTGGCACGGGCTGCAAAACTCCGCGGCACGCAAGCGCACATTGTGATGCCTTCAAACTCTTCGAAAGTGAAAATTGCTGCTGTTGAACACTATGGTGGTAAAATTACCTTTTGCGAACCAAATCTCGCCTCCCGCGAATCAACTTTGGAAAAGGTGATAGAAGCCACCGGAGCTTTGGAGGTTCATCCCTACAACCACCCTTTGATTATTGCCGGGCAGGCCACTGCTGCAAAAGAGTTGATTGAAGAGATCGGCAGGCCTGATATCATCATGGCGCCGGTAGGTGGTGGCGGATTGTTGAGTGGAACTGCCCTTTCAACGAAAATCTTCTCGCAAGGTACAAAAGTGATTGCAGCTGAACCCTTACAGGCCAACGATGCCTGGCAATCATTCCAACAACAAAAGTTTATTCCTTCGGTAAATCCGGACACCATTGCTGATGGTTTGAGAACTTCGCTCGGAAGCCTTACTTTTCCTATTATTCTTCAGGAAGTTGACGACATTGTTACGGTGAGCGAGGAAGCCATTGTTAGCGCCATGAAATTGATATGGGAAAGAATGAAAATGATTGTAGAACCTTCGTCGGCTGTACCTTTTGCTGCTATCCTGGAAGAAAAATATGATTTCAGAAACAAAAATATTGGTATCATCATTTCGGGTGGAAATGTTGACCTTGACCATCTTCCCTGGTAAAAAACATTATTGTGAAAACAGGCCTTTACTTGATTCCGGTAACTTTGGGCGATGTAAATCCTATCTTTTCGCTGCCTGCACCCGTCTTTAGCATTATCCACAATCTCGATGAGTTTATTGTTGAAAATGTAAAATCAGCACGAAGGTTTTTGCGCAAAGCAGGATTTGACAAGCCTTTTGATTCGGTTGTTTTTCATGAATTTGACAAACACAATCAACATCTCGGATACGATGCTTTTATTGGTTCACTTAAGGCGGGGAAACCGGTTGGGCTTCTGTCGGAAGCAGGAACACCCTGTATTGCCGATCCTGGCGCGGCTATCGTGAAATGGTGTCATGAAAATGATATTCCGGTTTTTCCTTTGATTGGTCCTTCTTCTATATTATTGGCACTCATGGGTTCGGGTTTCAACGGGCAAAATTTTGCTTTTCACGGCTACCTGCCTATCGAAACCAATGCTTTGAAAAAAAAGGTAAAAGCCATTGAAACTGCTGTTTATCAGAATGATCAAACCCAAATTTTTATAGAAACTCCCTACAGAAATCAAAAACTCATGGAAGTTCTTTTAAAAACCTGTTTACCAGAAACGGTACTTTGTATTGCATTAGAATTAACAACTGATAATGAGTTGATTAAAACGAGAACCATTTCCAGCTGGCAAAAAGTGAAATTGGAACTCAACAAAAAACCTGCTGTTTTTCTGCTTTACAAATAATCAATACTCGTAATTGGAAAGGAATTCGGAGACTTCATCGTCTTTTTGAAGGTTGAGTTTAGCACGCAGGCGCGATTTGCGTGTATAAACAGCTTCGGGAGACGTTTCCAGAAATTCGGCAATTTCGATATTGAGGAACCTGTGTTTGAGGTATGAGCACAACCGCAGATCGTCAAAAGTAAGCTTGGGAAACTCCTTTTTGAGAGCACGATGAAAATCCTGGTTGCTTTTATCGATGAACAAATTGGAAATCATTTCTTTAATGTGCTTAATTTCCATCCTTGCCACAGGGGTCTTGTCCTGAATAAGTTTATCCAGTTGACTGCGCAAATCATAAAAAAGGGTGATGTTGTCTACTTCCCTTTTTTTCTCCTCATGTTGCCGTTCGAGTTCGATTTCCTGTGCTGATTTGGCAGGCAACACAACCTCACCATGAAGTGTCTGGCTTTTGACGGCAAGTTCCTCGATAACTTTTTCCTGGTCGGTTTGTTTTTCACGCAACTGTTTTTCAATCATTTCCAGTTCAACAATTTTACGCCGGATATCGAGGTGAGTACGCACACGTGCTAGCAATTCCTCTGCTTTAAAAGGTTTGGTGACATAATCGACAGCTCCCATCTCGAGCCCCTTCACCACATTTTCGGTTTCGGTGCGTGCAGTAAGAAAAATGATCGGGATGTCGCGTGTTTTTTCGCTCTCCTTTAATTTCATACATACTTCAAAACCATCCATTTCGGGCATCATAATGTCCAACAAAATGAGATCGAAGTCGATAGACTCAATTTTCTGCAAGGCCGATAAACCACTTTTGGCGTAGGTAACATTGTAATCCTTTGTTCGTAAAATGTTAGCTGCCAGTTCAATATTCTTGGGAATATCATCAACAATTAATACCTTTTGTTTTTTTTCTGTTTCGTTTTGCATATCTTTTATTCAGATTTTGGTAACGTAAAATAAAAAGTTGTCCCTTCACCTTTGCGGCTCTCTACCCAAATTTCACCACCATGTTTTTCAACAAATTCTCTGGTGATAACCAGGCCAAGCCCAATACCTTTTTCACCTTTTGTTCCCCAACGGGGTTCGGCTTTATTTATCGAAAATATTTTATCTTTCAATTCATCATCCATTCCAATTCCGGTATCGGTAATCGAAACCTGTACAAAGTTATCTTTCAGGTTTTTAACTTTGGTAGTGATTGTACCCTCCGGTTCAGTAAATTTTATTGAGTTTGAAACCAGGTTTCTGATGATGGTTTTCACGGCATTTTTATCAGCAAAAACTGTAAAATCTTCAATCAGATTTGTTTTTAGCATGATGTTTTTATGTCGGGCAACCCCATCCAGCAGGGCGTATGTTTCGTGGATAGTACTGTTGAGATTGATTGATTTGGGTTTGTAAACCATTCTACCCTGTTGATTTCGTGCCCAATATAAAAGATTTTCCAAAAGCGAATAAGCCGAGCTTATCGAATTCCACATTGCTCTGATGAAGGTGTGCATGTTCTCTTCGTCAAGATTAACATCCTTATTTACAATCATTTCGAGCGATTCACGTATGTTTCCAAAAGGACCCAGCAAGTCATGACTGATGATCGAAAACATCTTGTCTTTGGTGTCGTTGGCTTCTTTTAACAGAAGGTTTGCATTTTCAAGTTTTTCTCTTGCCTGTTTCAGGCGGATATGTGTTTCGACCCTCGATATGAGTTCCTGCCCGTTGAATGGTTTTGTAACATAATCAGCACCACCCAGTTTGAATGCCTTAACAATGTTTTCGGATTCTGTTTTTGCGGTGAGAAAAATAATGGGGATTTTGTGCGTCTGTGGATCGCTTTTTAGTGCTTCACACACCTCGTAACCATCCATCTCGGGCATCATAATATCTAACAAAATGAGGTCAAAATCAATGGATTTGGCTTTTTGCAAGGCATTGTGCCCACTTTGTGCATAGGTGATGTTGTACTTTTGTGATCTTAAAATTTTGGCCGCAACCCTGATGTTGATTGGGTTGTCGTCAACAAGTAATATTTTTGGATGTTCACCTGACATCAGTTTTTGCTGAGAAAACTATAAAACTCTAATTTTCAACAAATATAGTTTATCGTTTCAAAACAGCAAATCTTTTCAAAAAAAACTATTTTGGCGCTAATCTTTTTTTAATCTCTTTGGTAAATTTTGGATACAGCTTGAGTGATTTGTCCATTTTTTCGAGATCAAAGTTATCCACATAAAGCAATAATTCGTTTCCGTACTTAACAAGCTCAGAAATTTGGTACAACTCGCCTGTTGATTTCAGTTTCCGCGCAAATGCTTCAATTTCGTCTGACATCTGGTAAAGCATTGCCTCATTCCATTTTGCTTTCAGGTCGCCATCTATCAGGTTAATCAATTCGCTGGTCTGGCGGGTACTTAGTTCAATGTTCAGGGGAGGTTGGCTTGTTGATTGCGGTGTTTCGAGTATTTCGTTTTGAGAAGTTTTTACTTTAAAACTAAGATATTTCATCATCTCTTTATACAATTCGACACGTAAAACCGGCTTACGAAGGTAGCTGTCGAAATATTTTTTATAGTCGTTTTCATGCTCTTCGCTTCGGGTTGAGGCTGTTAGCGCAACAATTTTGATGTTGCGTGTGTCTTTATTGGTTTTGATGATTTTTGCAGCTTCAAACCCATCCATTACTGGCATTCTGATGTCCATAAAAATAAGATTTGGTTTGAACTGACTTGCCAATAAAACAGCTTTTTGTCCATCTTCTGCCTGAATGACCTCGATGGTTGGGGATGCGAAATTTTCGAAAATCAGGTTGCGATTGCTTTCAATATCATCCACAATCATAATTCGGGAGGGTTCAAATTCAAGATTTCCAATATCAAATTCGTCATCATCGTGGGGCATCTGGTACGAAGCGCCAATGGCAACATTTTTCAATGTGAAGGTAAATGTAGAGCCAACTCCCAGGGTGCTGGCAAGCTGAATGTCGCCACCCATCATCTCCACAAGCCGCTTGCTGATGGTCAGCCCAAGGCCGGTTCCGCCATATTTGCGTGTGCTCTGCCCACTTTGCTGTTGAAAGGCATCGAATATCCGAACGTGCTGGTCTTCAGGAATTCCAATGCCGGTGTCATCGACCGAAAAAGTCAGGTTAATCCGGCTTGTATCTTCGGGGGTAAATATTTTTTTTACCGAAAACTTTACATGCCCCGATTCAGTAAATTTTATGGCGTTGCCAATCAGGTTGAAAATTACCTGCCTTACCCTCACCTCGTCAAGGATGAGGCTTTCGGGAATTTCGTCATCAACTTCAACAATAAAGTCAAGATCTTTTTCCTTAATTTTTAATGAAAAAATCTGCCGAATTTCACTTATCAGGCTGTAAGGGTTTACCGGTTCGTACTTGAATTCCATTTTACCGGCTTCAATTTTCGAAAGGTCAAGAATATCGTTGATGAGAAGGAGTAGGTTTTTACCGCCAGATTTAATCGATTCGAGGTAGTTGATTTGCCGCGGATCTTCAACAATGCTTTCGAGTAGTTCTGTAAAACCGATAACCGCATTAAGTGGTGTCCGGATCTCGTGGCTCATGTTGGCTAAAAACTCCGACTTGGCTTTGTTGGCTTTTATGGCCTCTTCTTTCGAGTGCTCCAATTCTTTCTGCAACAATTTCGACTCGCTGATATCAATGATGGTTCCGATGGCCAGGTTACGCTGGTTTATAACATCATAATATGGTGTCACTGACAAATCAGCCCAAAATATTTCCCCATCCTTTCGCACATATCGTTTTTCGAGCCTGTAATTCGGTTGTTTTCCGCTAAAAAGGTCAACCAGTGGAGTTTGGCTGATTCCTAAATCATCCTGATAGGTAACCTGGAATATGTTCATCCCGCAAAGTTCTTTGGGGGAATAACCTAACATTTGAGAAAGGGCTTCATTTACCTGGATAAAATTGCCCTCTTCGTCAACCACATCAATGCCGATGGCCGCATTTGTGAATATGGACCTGAAATTGTGCTCGCTATGTTGCAAGGCCTGCTCAGCCAGTTTGCGATCGCTGATATCGGTGACTGACATGGCAAAAGCTACTGGTTTTCCATAATCGTTGTTGATTAAGAAGAAGTTTTCGATGGTATGAACAATTTTTCCGTCTTTCCGCTCCATATCGATCTCGCCGGTCCATTGTCCTTTTTCGAGGATAACCGGCAGAATTTCATTCCTGATTTTGCGAAGGTGATTTTTTAAATAGGTGACAGCTATTGAAAGTCCGATAATTTCGGATGGGGAATTATAGCCAGCCATGCGGCAAAGCGTCGAATTCACGTAAGTTACAATGCCGTTCATATCGGCCATCCCAAATCCAATCCCCGATTCAGAAGCAAACATTTTGAAGATTTTTAATTGATCTTCCACGTTTTTCAGTTCTGTAATATCGCGGGAGCTTACGGTTACGCCCGAAATGGTGCCATCAATTTCCCTCACAGGGTTGTATTTAACATGCATGTAACGGGGCTCACCACCCGGAAATGTAAACCAGTAGTGATCGCTTATATTTTCACCTAAAAGGCAGCGATCGATGTGCGATTTGATCACCTCCGCAAAAATATCTTCACCAAACATTTCGGCCACGGTGTGTCCTTCAATCTGATCCTTTGTTTTCTGGTAAGCGTCCAAATATGCCTGATTGACATTAATATAGCGGTAATCGGGACCAATGAGCGACATCAGTTCACTCGACGATGAAACAATCAACAGGTATTCTCGCAACTTGTCCTCTGCTTTTTTTTGTTCAGTGATGTCGCGCACTGTACCTATTATTATTTGTTTCTTTTTGTAAATATCACCAAGCAGACTTACCTCCTCCAACACCCACCTGATTTTACCACCAGAGTCGGTGATTTTGTAAACAAATTGTTCGGTTGTACCCCGGTTGATGGCTCGTTCGATTTTCATCTGAATAAAATCGCGGTATTCAGGGTGAACAATTTTTTTAAATTGTTCATTCAGAAGTTTGTAACTTGTAACGGGGTGAATACCGAAAATGGAAAAGAAGTAACCAGAACAGTGAATATTGTCAGTATCGAGTTCCCTGGCCCAGGTACCTATTTTGGCAATTTCCTGCGCTTTCAGCAGGTTGTACTCACTTTCTTTGAGGGCTTCCTCGGTAATTTTACGTTCAGTAATGTCGGTTCCGATACAAATTAGCCCTGCTGCAGCGCCGGTATCATCCTTCAAAACCTTGTTTGACCAAGCCATCCACACCGATTTTCCCTCAGGACGGATAAAATGTGTTTCGTGTTGTGAGAACCTGATTCTTCCGCGGGTTATGCCCTGAAGCGTTGCTGCAATAGCTTCGTAAGTTTCGTTTCCGTGGGGTAACACTGATTTGTAAACGGTTACAGGATTAAAATTTTCGGCGTCGAAATTAAAAAGTTCACGTGCAAAGGGATTGGCATAGTCAATTTTGCAATCGAGGTTGATTTTTATGATGGCTGAATTGGCATTTTCAACAATCTGCCTGTATTCCGAAAGCAGTTTTTCAGAATTGCGCAGTGCTTCTTTAAGGTTGAACAATTCGGATAATAAAACCTGGTATTTGTGTTCAAAATTAGTTGTATCTTGATTCATAATTATTTAAGGTAATCCACCTTGTAATTTAATTAAGCGAAATTAGTATTTTAACCCGTTCAAATCACTTATAAAGTAAAATACCGGAAATTTACATTTTTATGAAAAAATTAAAAAGGCTGTGGTTTTTATAATGAGGAATTTTTAAGGTTTTGTGGTTCCAACAAATTATTCTGAAAAACTCATTTTATTACAGAATAATCGGCTTTTCCTAAGATGATTTCCTTGTCGGAAGCTTCCTTTACTTCAAGAATTTCACCTGAAAAATGAAGGTCCTTGCCTGCAAGCGGATGGTTAAAATCGACAACCACCGATTCCTCACTCACTTCAATAATTTTGCCGTTGAAGGGCGTACCTTCTTCAGTTTCCATGGGAATATAATTACCAACCACAAGGTCAGCAGGTTGCAAACTACCTTCTTCAATAAATACTGACTTTTGAAGCCTGATAATCGCTTTTGGTTTGTACGGTCCAAATGTTTCTTCGCTTAGCAAGGTGAAGTTGAAACGGTCTCCTTTTCTCAATCCAAAAAGCCGTTTCTCAAAAGGTTCGAGTAACGCGCCACGACCTGCCACAATTTTCATGGGCCGTGACTTTTCGACTTGCTGAATGCTTTCTCCATCAACGTTTTGCAGTTTAAGCTCGTAAACGAAAGTCACAACCCTGTTTTTTTCAACGATCATTTTTAACTTTTTTTATGTGAGCAAAAATACGATTAAACCAGTTGCTACTTTGTTTATGCTTGTGAATACATAAATTTGCGAATTTTTAGAAACAATTAGAAAATACACCATTTAACATGAAAAAAAGGATAGTTTTTACTGCAATTTTAATCATTGGGTTATTGGCAAACATGGGTGTTTATGCGCAAAGCGCCGACACCAAACCCTACAAACAGATGTGGGCAAAACCGTATCTTAACCAAAAAGCGCCTGAACTTGTTGTCGAAAAATGGCTCAGCAGTGAGCCTGATTTAAAAGGGAAATTTTTGTTGATCGATTTTTGGGCTACCTGGTGCGGCCCCTGCAAAAGGGCTATTCCTGAATTAAACCGGTGGTACGAAAAATACAGTGATAAACTGGTGGTTGTCGGTTTGTCGGATGAAACCGAAGCAAAGGTATCGGCTATGAAACAGCCGGTAATCAACTATTACAGCGCTATCGATACACAAAAACGCTTGAAGGGCACTTACCAGGTTACCGGTATTCCACATGTGGTTCTTATTGACCCTCAAGGTATTGTAAGGTGGGAAGGCTTTCCGTTTTTACAAGGCAACGAGTTGACAGATGCTGTTCTGGAGGACATTTTTTCAAAATATTCAAAGTAAATTTTCGACAGGCCTTTCAGCCTGAAATTCAATATTTTTGTTTGACACCAGTACTCCAAATAACTGATCTTTCCAAAAACTATGGCCGCCTGAAGGCTGTGGACGGGTTGAATCTTACCGTCGAAAAAGGAAATGTTTATGGCCTGTTAGGTCCCAACGGCAGCGGCAAGACTACTACACTTGGCATTGTTTTAGATATCATTAAAACCCCGACTGGTACCTATCGGTGGTTTGGGGAGGAGCCTGGACATCACAGTCGCAAGCGAATCGGGGCTACCCTCGAAACACCCTATTTCTATCCATATCTATCGGCTGTCAATAATCTTCGTATTGTTGCCCGTATCAAGGAAAAGCCATTCGACAAAATTGACGAAGCTTTAAAAACAGTTGATCTTTACCACCGGAAAAACGACAAATTCAGAACCTACTCACTCGGCATGAAACAACGCCTGGCTATTGCCGCTGCGCTTGTTGGCGAGCCTGAGGTACTGATACTTGATGAACCTACCAACGGACTTGATCCTTTGGGAATTGCTGAAATACGAAACTTGGTAAACCGAATTGCAAACCAGGGCATGACCATTATTTTAGCCAGCCATATTCTTGACGAAGTGCAGAAAATGTGCTCACATGTGGCGGTTCTCAGAACTGGTAAAATCCTTTTTAATGGAAATGTAGCCGAAGCATTGAATGAAAACGACATTATTGAATTATCCTCAAACAATCTTGCACTTTTATCAAACGCATTAAACAGTTTTGAAGGCATCCAGGAGATCAGAAAAGAAGGTTCGCTGCTCGTAATTAAGGTAAAAAAGGACATCAACCCCTCGGATGTCAACGAATTTCTCATCGAAAAAGGGATTGTTCTTTCCCATCTGAGTCTTCGAAAAAAAACCCTGGAACAGCAGTTTATCGAAGTATTACAAAGCTGATTATGTTAAGATTATTAAATATCGAATGGGAAAAACTCCGGTCTTACCGCGCCTTTTGGGTAATGGTGGTGCTTTATGTTTTTGTACTTTTCTCGATGATTTTTGCAGTACCCGCTTTGCTCGACTACATCGCCGACCACGCCAAAGAAAACCTTGCACTAAAAGCATTCAAAGCCATTGTTTTTAATTTCCCCGATATTTGGCAAAACATCGCGTTTGTTGCCAGCATGAGGGGGTTTATCAAAATATTTCTGGCTATACTGGTAATGATTTTTATCACCAACGAATTTAGCTTTCTCACCATCCGCACCAACATTTTAAACGGAATGAGCCGTGGGGAGTTTATCACTGGAAAACTGCTGGTGATTTTTTTCCTCACCTTACTTTCAACCCTTGCAGTGTTTTTTGCCGGTATGTATCTGGGATTTACACAATCGCCGGTCAGATCTGTGAGTGCGGTATTCAGCAAAATGCATTACCTGCTGGCCTATTTCCTCGAGGTGTTTACCTACCTGACTTTTGCACTGATGATTGGGGTTTTGATTCGAAAGACAGGGTTCGCGGTTATTGTACTTCTTCTTTACCTGATTATTGAGCCAATTATTCAATATTATGTGCCCGATGATTTTGATAAATATTTACCGCTAAATGCGATGAACCATCTAATTTGGTCGCCCAACACGTCGCTGATAAAGGTTAAAACCCCGGAATTCAACATGGACTTTCAGGAATTTATTTCCTGGGCTGATGCAGGAATTTGTTTTCTCTACGTAATTATTTTCATTTCAGCGATTTACCTTTTTCTACGCAAAAAGGACTTGTAATTATTCTCTCACCACTTCAAATCCGCCATTAGGCAAAACCCTGATAATGCGTGATGGGCGCATGGATGCTATCACCGACCTGTTGAGGTTTACAGCGTAATCGACAGCATTTGTAATTTCCTCTGATATTTGATGGTAAACTACCGGTGAGGGTTCTCCTGAAATGTTGGCCGAGGTAGAAACAATAGCCCGGCCAAATTCGTTGATTAGCGTTTTGCAAAAATCATCCCTTACAACCCTGATTCCTATGGTTTTATCGGGAGCTGAAACGCCTTTGGCAACGTTTACGGCACCGGGATAAATCACTGTGAGTGGCTTGTTGTAACCCAAAACCAGATCAATAATTACCGGGTCGGTTTTTTTTACATATCGGGCAATCTTTTCAATAGAATCAACCAGTACCAAAAGGCTTTTCCCCTCAACTCTTTTTTTTATTTTGTAAATTTTGTCCACTGCCTTTTGATTTTCGGCGTCACAGCCAATTCCCCATATGGTATCGGTGGGATAAAGAATAACCCCTCCTTTTCGTAAAACATTGAGCGTCTTTTCGATCTCCTCTTTCATGTTTTCCAATTCAGTTGAAATTTAAAGGGTTCCAATCCCTTCGAGGGTTCGGAACCCTTGTTATTAAACGCAAAATTAATAAACCTTTTATTGCAGCCGTGAAAGTAATTGTTCCTTTTTAATGTTTAGGGCACATTTAAAATGTTTTTCGGGGCATTGTCGAAAACCATGCAAACCGCAAGGTTTGCAAGGCAAATCAATTTTGGCCTCTACCACCACCGAATTTTCAGACAAAGGTCCAAAGCCATAATTGGGGGTTGTCGAACAGAAAATGGCAGTCACAGGGGCATTCATGGCAGAAGCAAAATGCAGGGGAGCCGAATCGTTGACAAAATTCATTGCTGCATCTTTCATCAATGCTGCCGATTCCAGAAAACTTAGCTTACCAGACAGATTCAAAGAATTTGTGTGTCCCGATTTTGCAATCATTTCATTGCATAACCCAACATCGCTTGGCGAACCTAAAAAATACACATACAGCGCTTTGTCAATCGAAAAAAGGAATTCAATCCATTTTTCGGCAGGATATTGCTTGGTAAACCACAGCGAAGCCGGCGCCACACAAATGTATCGGTTGGTTTTGTATTGCGAAACCTTGGCAAAATCGGCCTGCGATGGGTACAACCTTACCTTAAATTGATGATTACCGTCTGTAATACAGTCGATTACAGTCAGGTTACGTTCAACTTCATGGTTGCCTTTGGCCTTATCAGCAGTAATGAGGTGTTTTACACTTTTCGTGAAAAAGGGAGAAAAAGGGTTTTTATTAAACCCCAGTTTTATGACGGCACCCGACAAGGTGGTAATTATCCCACTTGCGGCAAAACGCTGAAGGTTGACAACACAATCATAGTTTTCAGTCCTGATAATTTGAATTAACTCCTTGAGATGTGCATACTTTTTTGCTGACTTATCCCAAACAATCACCTGTCGAAGGTGAGGGCTGTTTTTCAGAATACCCTCAATATTTTTTTTTACAAGGAAATCGATGTGTGCTTCGGGATAAAAAAGGTGGAGTTTTTCGATAACAGGTGTTGCCAAGACAACATCGCCGATGGAAGCAGTTTGTATAATCAGAATTTTGCTAATGGCTGTTTTTTTCACAAAATCAAGTGTTTGCAATCATGTTAAACATCAAGCTCGTATTCCCGCAGGACATCGTTCAGGGTAGTTTTCAAATCGGTAGAGGCTTTTCGTTTGCCAATAATCAAAGCGCAGGGAACATTGTAATGGCCAGCCGGAAAACTTTTGGCCATTGCACCCGGTATCACAACCGATCTTTCGGGGACAACACCGCGCATTTCGACAGGTGAACTGCCTGAAACATCAATGATTCGGGTTGATTTTGTCAGTACGACACTCGCTCCCAGAACGGCTTCTTTTTCAACACGAACACCTTCAACGACGATGCATCGCGAACCAATAAAACAGTTGTCCTCGATGATTACCGGCGAAGCCTGCACGGGTTCCAGCACACCCCCAATTCCCACACCTCCGCTAAGATGCACATTTTTACCAATCTGTGCACACGATCCGACTGTTGCCCAGGTATCGACCATGGTTCCACTGTCAACATAAGCACCAATGTTTACGTATGAGGGCATCATGACAACACCCCGTGCCAGATACGCACCATAACGGGCGATAGCATGTGGCACAACCCTGACGCCCAGCGATTCATAGCTCGATTTTAACGGAATTTTATCGTGAAACTCAAAAATACCAACCTCCGATACCACCATTTTCCTAACCTGGAAGAACATGATGACGGCTTTCTTTAACCATTCGTTCACCACCCAGGCGCCATTTTGTGGCTCGGCAACCCTCGCTTTTCCCGAATCCAACATTCCAATGGCTTCTGATACCGCATCAGCGTAAGCGCGTTCACTTAGCAATTGCCTGTTTTCCCAGGCCTCGTCAATTCGTTGTTTCAATTCATTCATCCAATAATCATTTTTGGGCAGCTCCAAAAGTAGGCAAATTAGGTGAACCTGGCCGGGATTGAAACCTTTTCAAACTTTTATTTAATTTTGCAGCGGCTTGAAAGCTTTTATTAAACATTTAAAACTAAGTATTTTAAGTTGAAACATCCGTTTTAAACCACAACAAAACAAGAATTTGGGAAGAATATTAGCCATAGATTACGGTCAAAAACGAGTGGGAATTGCTGTCACTGATGAACTTCAGATTATAGCTACCGGCTTGAAGACAGTGCATGTTTCCGAAATTTTTGTGTTTCTGAAAGATTATGTAAACCGCGAAAAAATTGATAAATTTGTTGTTGGTCAGCCCGTTCAGATGAACAATTCAGCTTCGGACGCACAACGGTTTACCGAACCCTTTGTTAAGCAGCTCGCTAAACATTTTCCTCAAATTCCTGTTGAAAGGGCAGATGAACGGTTTACATCGAAACTTGCTCACGATGCAATGTTGATGGCTGGGCTGAAAAAGAAAGACAGACAGAATAAAGCGCTTGTTGATACGATAAGTGCAACGATTATGCTACAATCGTATTTAAGAATGACAGAGAATTTAAACAACCAGAAAATATGATTTTACCGATAACGGCATATGGATCAACAGTTTTAAAACAAGTTGCCGAAGAAATTGATAAGGATTATGATGGTTTAAACCAGCTTATTGCCGACATGTTCGAAACCATGTATGCTGCCGAAGGTGTTGGACTGGCCGCACCACAGGTTAATAAGTCCATCCGGCTTTTTGTAATTGACGCATCTCCTTTTGCCGATAAATTCCCGGAACTCCTTGAGTTTAAAAAGGTTTTTATCAATCCTTACATTGTTGAATACGCCGGCAAAGAAGAAGTGGTTGACGAGGGTTGTCTTAGTATTCCAAACGTCAGGGAATACGTTCCCCGGAAAACCGAAATCCTCATCGAGTATTACGACGAGAACTGGGTTTTTCACGAAGAACAATATTCAGGAACCGCAGCGCGTATCATTCAGCACGAATACGACCATATCGAAGGTGTGCTTTTTGTTGAGCGAATCAATAACTTGCGTAAAGCAATAATCAGGCGCAAACTGCACGAAATTACAAAAGGCGAAGTTGATGTGGATTACAAGATGATGTTTCCGGTGCAGAAAAGAAAAAAATGGTAAAAACAAAATAACACATTGAATATGAAATATTTTAATTTAATTTCTGCCTTTGCTCTTGTTTTGATTTTAGGTTGTAGTTCCCCCGAAAAAAAAGCCTTAAATGCGATTGAAGCGCTTGAAAAAGAACTTTTTTCGGAAGATGGAAGGCTTGATCCAAACCGCGTCGAGGAGCTTATTGCAGCATATCTTAATTACGCTGACACGTATCCCAAAGATTCGCTGGCGCCAAAATTCCTTTTTAAGGCCGGTGATGTGACCATGAACACAGGCCGAGCCACGCAGGCAATTAAATTTTACGGGAGAATACTCGAACAATATCCTGACTACAGCAAAGCGCCGGAAGCCTTGTTTTTGCAAGGTTATGTTTATGAAAACAATCTTGGCAGGTTGGACAAAGCCAAAGCTATTTATGAAGAATTCCTGGCGAAATATCCCAACAATGATTTTGCTGATGATGCTGAAGTCTCGTTGAAATATTTGGGTAAAACACCCGAAGAGCTTATCCAGATTTTTCAGCAAAATAGTGAAAATCAGCAAACAGAAAAGCAGGAGTAGATGCTTGAAAATCGTTTATCGTTCCTGCATTAAAACATAATAAGCTTCCCTCCATAAGGTTTCGTCCAAAGGCTTGTTAATGAATCTTGATTTTAAAACCACCTGCTTGTACCAGTTGTGGTTGTCTTTAATCAGCTCAACTGTTTCGGCCAATTTCTTTTCGAGTGGGTCAATGGTTCTTAATTGGAGATCAATGAGATATCCAGCGTAAACATCCAGCATTTCTTCAAAGGACATGTTACATTTTTTTGCTTTCCCAGCAATAAAATCGATCACTTTAGTTTCGTTGAGCAGTTTTTGTTTTTGTGTTATGATCATGCCATGTTTCTTGTAAATATCCGGTTGCTCCTGCTTAAAAAGATAGTTCGCGTCAAGTTCAAGCTGTTCTTCTTCAGCAATATTATTTTTCGCGCTTTTCTCTTTTATCGATTTCATCCAGGCTGAATCGTTCCTTATCAGAGTTTTGTAGTATTCAGCACCGTACCAGGCAAAGAACTTCTCTGGTTCATTTTTTTGAGCAATGTAGCAGGCATCTTCCAATATGGCTTTGCTGAGGACAATGTTTTTAAAAGCTGCCTTTTTCATTAAAGCTTCTTTCCAGTGGGGCACAAGGTCAATCGTTTGTTGATACTTGGATACAATGCTACCTGTATAGGTGTACTTTTTAAAATCGTAGTGATGTCTTGTTAAAAACGAATCCTGGAGCATAATTTTATTCATCATCTGCTTAATCAGTTGTGTTCGGTCATAATCCCTGATTTTTAAAAGCATTTCCATGCTTTCTTCAAAACGATTCATTTTAAAATATGCCCACGACATGTTTACAAAAGCCTCAGGATAATAATTCAGGACTGAAACCGCCCTTTGGCAACATTCCAGGCCTTTTTCGTACATTCCGGTTTCAATATATGCCTGACCCAGGTTATTCAGCACCTTCACATTTGATGGAAAGGTTTCAACGGCTTTCCCGTATTCTTTTATTGCGGTTTCAAAATCGCGCATATTGGTAGCTGCCAGCCCCGGATACCAATTGATCGGCATTCCCTCAACATCAATATTTTTAAAGGTTTGTGGTATTTTTCTCGATTCCGATAACAACCCTGGCCAGTTCGACTGCATTTGCAAACCTCTGGCTTTTTTCACCAAAATTTCCATGTTGACTTCCGAAATACCGTAAACTACACCGAAAACCAGCAATGGCAAGGCTAAGAATAAAACTTTCCGGATTTGGAAAGATTTTGGTTTATCCGGAAAGTTGTTGTGATAAATCACAACCGATGAAGCTATTAATAGCGAAAGATACACCTGTTGGTTTATTCTTTCGAGTGGAAACGAAAAAAGTGAAACAACCATGTAACCAATAACCCCTCCCATCAGGAACAATGCAAAAATTTTTAAATTTATCTCTATGTTGGTAATCAGTATTTTATAAAGATAATAAAGTGTAATGGCAAAAATTCCAAGAAAAATCAATAACCCGGGAATCCCTTTTTCGGAGGCAACCCAAAGGTAGTCATTATGTGGCCGCAACCAGATGAGTTCATCCCTATCGAAGTGATAATTAGTGAAATATGTGGGCGAGTGAATCTTCCAGTTTCCGGCACCAACCCCGGTAATTGGGTGTCGTAAAATCATTTCAGTTGACACATTGTAGATTTTGAACCGGTTAATATTTTTGGCAGAATAAGGATCGAGTGAATTCGGGTTATTGCTCTTCAATATGTTGTCGCCCGCAGGTAAAAAATTCCTTACTAGAAAAACAGAAAACACACCCATGGCCAGGGCAATCAACACACCAGTGACCCAATATTTTTTTCTAACAATAGTGTCTTTGCCAAAAATTATGATGTTGAAAAATGTTACAATGGCCGCAACAAATAAACCAACCCAAACACTCCTTACCTGCAATAAAAATATGAGTATCAGTATTAATAATGAGGATACCAAAGCAGCCCATTTCCATTTATTTTTAAAAATAAAAACTCCATAAAGTGTAAAAGGTAGCATAAGCATCAACGAGATTGCATATTGGTTGCGGTGTGCCATCAAACCTTTGACCGAATAAACCACCGGACTGCCATCGGGCAACCATGGATTGGTGGAAAGAATTACATTTTGAACATATTGGTAAAAACCGATAAATAATGACAATATGGCTGCAACAACCACAGATTTTACCAATTTTTCGCGCCAGTTGATAGTTTGGTTGAAAATCAACGCAATGACTGCAACAAGTGAAAAAACCGAAAAAGTTTTAACCATGTCGAAAATCCCCTCTCTGAAATTGAGTGCCCAGAAACCAGAAACTACCGTAATTGCAAAATAACCAAACAGCAGCACAAACACCCATCGCCTAAGTATTGACGCATCTTGATAAGCAGGGTTTTTACTTAGTAGTAAGAACAGATACACCCCTGTTAATAAGATATTCAGAAACAGCAGCCTTGGCAACAATACGGGGTCCAGTGTACTTTTGAAATAAACAAGAGGAAGAATCAGGGTAAGAAAAACAATGATTATGGATGCGAAGGGAGAATAGTTTTTGGCGTGTTTGCTTTTCATTTTAATAAATAAAAATGTATAAATGAAACGTCAATTGTCACAATAATCCTTTAATTATCAATGCGTCTTCCATTTCCTTCTGCATTTCACGAGCTGCTTCACCGGCTTTCAAGGCAAAATCTTCGCCGTTTGAAGCATAAATTATTGCCCGCGAAGAATTTACAAGCAATCCACACTCTTTTGTCATTCCATATTGTGCAACTTCGGCCAATGTGCCTCCCTGGGCGCCCACTCCCGGTATCAGCAAAAAATGATCAGGAATTATGTTCCTGATTCTGACAAGCATTTCTGACCGAGTGGCGCCTACTACAAACATCAGATTTTCATCACTCCCCCACGCTGTAGCAGTTTTGATAACGTGCTCGTACAAAGCATGGCCATTTTCGAGCTGAAGGGTTTGATAATCGAAAGCGCCCGGATTGGACGTCAACGCCAACAGAATTATCCATTTATCTTTCACCGCAAGGAACGGTTTTACTGAATCGTGCCCCATGTAAGGGGCTACCGTGATGGCATCGAAACCAAAGCCGGCAGGCGCTGCAGCCAAAAAAGCCCTGGCGTAACGTTCCGATGTGTTTCCAATGTCTCCCCGCTTGGCATCAGCAATGGTAAAAACCTCATGCCTCAAGTTTTTAAGATAGTTCATGGTTTTTTCAAGACTCTGCCAGCCTTTAACACCCTGACTTTCGTAAAATGCAAGATTTGGCTTGTATGCTACTGTGTATGTGTGTGTTGCATCAATAATCAGCCTGTTGAATTCAAACACCGGATCGTCAGATGATTTTAAATGCGCAGGAATTTGTTCAGGATCAGTATCGAGTCCAATACACAAAAACGATCTTTTTTCTTTGATCAACTTTACAAGATCTGATTTATTCATTTTTTAAAATATTAATAATCTGATTGATATCACTTTTTTAATAAAAAAAAATCATTTTCAGAAACTTTTACCAATTCTTTTTGTTTAATAAATAAATTAAAACATTAAACAAAATGACAATCTTAGTAACACGGAAAAACACGACCAAAAAAAGACACCTGTTTTTGACCCATTTGTCCAAACTTCTGAGCAGGATTTACAATACGATCAATACCAGACAGGCGTCAAAAATTTATTTTACACGCAAGGTTCAAATAATCTATTAGCAGTTGCTGAAGCGTTCAATTCGACATAGTTTTTAAGCCTCATTTTGAGGTAAGATTTCACCTGGGATTTTGGTTGGGATAGAAAAGTAAAAACTACTTCCTTCGCCAGGTTTGCTTTCTACAAAAAGCTTACCTCCATTTAGTTTGACAAATTCGTGGGTAATTGCAAGACCAAGTCCGGTGCCCGTTTCTCCTCCCGTTCCGGGTGTTGATTGAATGTTGTCTTCATCAAAAATCTGTCTGGTTCTTTCTTCGTCCATTCCAATTCCATTGTCTCTTACTTTACAAATTATAAAATCCTCATTTTCGCTGTAAGCGCTAATTACTATTTTCCCATTTTTATGTGAAAACTTTATGGCATTTCCAACAAGGTTTCTTATAATGGTGCCAAACATGGTAAGATCATAATAAATCCATTGATCTTTAATGATTTCTGTTTCGATGCTGATGTTTTTTAATTCGCTGATAACGTTGAGTTGAGAAACAATATCATCAATTACTTCTGAAATTTTGAATTGCTCGGGCACTGGCAACGACTTTTTTCTTTGCAACTTCGACCATTCCAATAAATTCAGGAGCAAATCATAAGTGTTTTCAATAGTATTTTTCAGAATTTTAACGATGTCATGTTTTTCATTGTCGTTCATTTTTTTCCATTCATCAACCAACAGATCGGTAAACCCTAACAAAGAGTTGAATGGATTTTTCAGATCGTGTGCGATGATGGAAAAAAACTTGTCTTTTGAAGCATTTGCGCGGTTAAGTTCAATATTTGCAGCACTTAGTTCCCTGGTGCGTTGCTCGATGAGAAGTTGTAATTTTTTTTGCTGTTGCGCATGGATAATTTGTTTGAGGTAAAAAACAAACACAATACCCGCAAGGATAACTGTAATTATCATGATGCGAAACCAAAGTGTTTGGTAAAACTCCGGGAGTACGAGGATTCTTAGGGTCTTTGGATCGTTATTCCAAAAGCCATCGCTGTTAGAAGCTTTAATATTAATAACATACTCACCATGTGAAGGGTTTGTAAGGGTGATGATTCGTTTGTTTCCGAGATTTATCCAATCCAGCGTTTTTTCGCCAAACTGATAAGCATAACTGCAATCGTATGGATTGATAAAATTAAAAGCTGAAAACTCGATTTCAAGCAGGATTGCATTTGGATTTATTTCAACGTAGGATTTGTTGGATAAATTGATATTGTAAACCGTGTCAGAATAAAAGATTTTCATTCTGGTGAAATTCATCGCTGGTGGTTCCTCGTCCGATACTACATTTTGAGGGTTGAAAGCCACCAAACCATCGACGCCTCCAAAATAGAGCCTTGATTTGTTGTACTGAAAGTAAGCAGCCGAGTTAAACTCATTACCTGGCAGACCGTCGGACTGATTATAATTTTTAAAGGTTTTTTCATTGGGGTTGAAATTGGAAATCCCGTTATTGGTGCTCAACCACAAGTGCCCCAGGCTGTCTTCGAGTATTCCGTAAACGGTGTTGTTGGGCAGCCCTTCGGCTTCGGTGTAAGTAGTAAAACTTTCGGTATCCCTGTCCATCATACACAGCCCCATATTGGTTGCAATCCAGAATCTTCCCTGGCTGTCTTCATGAATACAGTTTACCCTGTTACCAGGCAAATCCTGCTTTTCGGGCTTGTTGGTAAAGTTTTTGGCGGCGGAAAAATCGCTGTTCATTTTTATCAAACCTTCGGTAAAAGTGCCTAACCACAGGCAATTATGGCTGTCATAATAAATGGTAGTCAATCCGCTTTCGATCATGTACGACGGGTCAGGCAAATTAATTTTGAGAAACCTGAACGTTTTCGTTCTGGGATTAAAAACATTGAGCCCCTGAGCTGTGGCGATGAGTAAACGGTTGTCGGGAGCGGCAAGGATGTCGTAAATCCGGTATCCATGAAGCATATCATCGGATAAGGGTTTTTCACCATATTCATTATAAACCGGCAACGCTGTTAATTGTCGGTTGGATTTATCAAATTGTTTCAAACCTCCACCTTCGGTGCCAAGCCACAAAATGTTATCATCTTCAGGGTCGGGGCAAATCGAATAGATTACGTGTGGCGCTGCAAGTTCTGATGTGTTTTTTTGAAAATCAATTCGTTGCATCCCGCTGTAACCTCCCACCCACAGAATATTGTCTTTGTCTTCATAAATTGACCTGACGCTTTCAAAACTCAGATTCAGGGTGGATGCTGTGTTTTTTGTAACCGAATAAAACTTTTTGGAAAATGGGCTAAGGATATTCAATCCTTTGCCGTTGGTACCGATCCACAAATTACCGCTTCTGTCGAAATACAGCGAACTGATGGTCTTGTATAGAAGATTGTTTTCGGTTTCGCCTTCCCTGAATTGCCTGACAATATGATTTTTAATGTTGAAACATACAAGTCCTTCGGAATCAGTGCCAATCCAAATATTATCATCATCACAGTACATCAAATCCAAAATCACTCTTCCCTGCAAATAATCTCCATTCTCAAGAAAGAAAAAACTTTTTAAAGCCAATTTTTTGGTATCAACAAAAATTAGCCCGGTATCTCCGGTTCCCATCCACAAATTGTTGTCATTATCTTCGACGATTGACGTGATGTAATGTAAGTCGATATTCAAGGTTTGTTTTAATAGGGATTTAATTGACACCGGAGTTTTAACGGTGCGGTCGAATAAAAGGGCGCCACCTTTGCGCTTGCTCAACCATACTTTATTGTCTTTGCTGACAAATATCAGGCGGATATCATCATTTGCATCAAGAACACCTGAAAGGTTGTATTCTGTCAATTTTAGAGTGGCAGTATCTATTTCGATCAGGCCTTGGGCGTGGGTAGCCAACAATAGTTTTCCTGCTCTATCGAAATTAAAGTCAAAAATCTTCGATTCATCTATTTTGCCCGGTATTTCATAAGGGGTAAAGATGTCGGTGCCTGGTTGGTGTTTACAAAGGCCTTTTCCTGTCAGAATCCAAAGTACGCCTTTATTATCCATCAATATTTTTTCGATAATGTTGGATTGAATTGAATTTGGGTTGCCGGGTGAATTTTTATAAACCTGCATGGAATAACCATCCCACCGGTTCAATCCATCGCGTGTGCCAAACCACATAAATCCGGCGCTGTCCTGAATGATGTCAGAAATCCTGCCTTGAGACAGGCCTTCCTGTGCATTTAGTTTATTGAAAACAGGCTGATCAAGCCACTGGTCGGCTGTTTGTGCCAAAAGAAAACCTGGCAAAATTGAAAAAACGATAATAAAAAGACAATTTATGATTGTTTTTTGGTTCATATTGATGACAAAGATAAAAAAGTATGTCACTTTTTAACCTTTTTCAGTCGGATAATAATTTCGTTTGTATCAGAATTAATGGTCAATGATTCGTTTAAAAGCTGAATTTCGGCGCCGGTTGATGCTTTGTAAAGTTCCGAAATGATTGAAATGCCGCCTTTTACTGCTTTTTCCATTATTTCTTTGTCAAATTCAGGATTTTCAGTTTTGGTTTCAGGCAGTATTTCCGGATTCGTCCCGCTTAAAATTACTGCGCGGTAGTCGTGCGGGTAATCGGCATCATCCTCAAAATCCATCAGCATCTGCCTGCCGTCTGCAGGTTTTTCAGTACTTTCGTCAAAGGGCAAAGGAAGGTTTTGCAAAATCATCAACAGATTTGAGAGTTTATCAACCCAGAAATCCCTGATCTTGCCATCGTCAACAACAGCCTGGATGGCTGCAAGATTGTGAATGGCCAGGTTATGGTTATCCGGATAGGATCGAAAAATTTCCTCCACCGAGTTTTCGGAAATAAGGTTGATGATGGTGAGGCTTTTGTTGCGGTTTACCAACGGGTCGATGGTTCCTGGCCAGTGGTTTCTTGAATAGGTGTTTTCTGAAATATCAAAGTTTATTATGGTATCAACCAGTTGAAAATTAATGGCTTTGGCGTTGTCATCGGTTGTGAGCAAAACATTTACATCCTGATTTTTTCCGAACATCAATGCGAGTTCCTTTTTTTTATGAGAGGGCATATCAGGCTGAATTTCAACAAAATTGATCCGTTGAATACGGAGCATACGCTGAATCAGGTTCGACATTTTTTGCCATGATGTGATGATTACCACCTTATTTTCTATGCCAGGGTTCCGGAGTTTGTCAACCAGTATATTTTTCAATTCATCGGTTTTGGGTGCTGTTTTTGCGGATTCCTCGACGAGGGAGACTGAGGAAGCAGTCATGCGCAATTTTTCAAATAAAATGCTGAGTTTCCGGACATCGTATGGTGTGATGATATTTTGGCTTAAAACTGACAATGCTTCTGATGCAAATTTTATTTGAAGACTTACCTGGCGCGTATCGGTTTTCACAGGAACATCAAGGTTGATTATTTGAGGCAACTGCTTTATGACTTCACTTTTTGTACGTCGGAGTACTATTTTATTAATCCTTTGCCACAAAACATCCAGATCGTAATATCCCACAACCTTGTTTTTGTTTTCAGGATTGAAGTAGCAATGCTGATACGAAAACTCCCACAGAGGCGTGAGCAATTCCTGGTCAACAAATAAAACCAGCGAGTAAAGTTCAAGCAGATCGCTTTCGGGCGGCGAGCTGGTGAGTAAAAGGGTATGCCTGCGGGGTATCGATTTTATAGCAGAAGAGGTTACCGTGGTGTAGTTTTTAATTTTCTGCGCATCGTCGATGGTTACCAAATCTGGTGGAAACAGGCGGATGATATGCTGATCGCGAACCAGGGTATCGAAATTTACAATCTTGAAAAAGGCCTCACCCGATTGGTACAAAAGGGTTCGTTCTTCGGTTGTTCCCTGCACGATAATAGCATGTTCGTTTGTCAGGCTTTCGATGGTGTTTTTCCAGGTAATTTTTAGGGATGACGGGCAGATAAC
Organism: uncultured Bacteroidota bacterium; assembly: GCA_937950125.1. Taxonomy (GTDB): domain Bacteria; phylum Bacteroidota; class Bacteroidia; order Bacteroidales; family 4484-276; genus CALFEP01. The sequence goes on along the minus strand of CALFEP010000306.1, from coordinate 6,254 downwards.
AAGTGTGCTGCGAAAGCCCAGAAACTGTTTTTTCATGATGGCAGCGGCGATGGCCTGTGAGGTTTTGTCGAGCCCGATTTCGTCGGCCAGTATTGCTCCCGTTTTAAAAGTAACAAACTGAACGCCGGTTTCCTGGTAAGGGAGCAGTGGCTTGTTCAATAATGAAAAATCGAAGTGGGCATTTTTCGAAATTTGCTTCAGGGCAGCAGCTTCGTGGGCTTTTTCAACCTTTTTCATCACCTCGGGGCGAACAAGAATTTGTTTGAAACCACTGGCATTGTTCAAAAAACCCAGAAATTGTTCAACCTGGTCATCTTCGATGTAATTTTTATTTCCAAAATAACGGTACAGCAGTTCAGCTACAGCCCCAATGGGTTTCTCAGGGTAAAACCAACTGATTTTCAGTTCTCTGAATGGATTCAAAAATACTTCGATAAACGGATAAACAGGCAGCACTTCAGGAACAATTGCCATATTCCGGTTAAGGTTTTCGAAGGCATAGATCAGGTGTTTGCAGGTTCCAAGTTTGTTGGTGCCATAGTCGGGACAGGAACAGTACCCGTGTTTTCGCTCAAGGTCGCGGAATGTGAGTCGATAGGTAAGCCCTTTTTCGTTGGTCAGGTGATGTTCGCCATAGATGTTGTCGGCAAACTCAATTTTGTAATTTGCCCGTTGGGCTTTCTCAACCCGTTCCTCCACCACGCGTTTCATCATTCCCTTGCGTGAATATTTAATTCCTTCGGTTGGTGTGGCTTCTTCCTGGAGTTTCAAAAGTTCGTGCAACTGCATTAGTGCAGCTGCCTGATGCCTGCACAAGTGCCTGCTTTTGCAGGTACACTCCGCAACGATATCTTTTTCGGTGCTAATATTTACATAAAAATCGCCATGATGATCATCAACAACAAAATCATACTGAATACCGGAGTGCGACAAAAGGTTGATTTGCCCATTGACGTAAAGGTTTTGACCTTGTCTGTAAGCGAGGGTTCCAGTTGCCGGCTGAGCAGCCAGTTGAAATAACTTTTCTTTTACCTGTTTGATTATCAACGCATCCATATTTTCGACATTTTGTAAAAACAAATACCTGCATCTTTAAAGAGTGTAATTTTCAGGCAATTTTTACATCAAACAGCATCGCCAAACATTGATTTTATTCCACAATTCGCAACCGTGCAAACTTCAACAACAACTGTTTTTGTCCTACCTCCGGAAAAAACACCGTGGCTTTACGGTTTGGTCCATAGCCTTCGATGCTGATCACTTTTCCCTGCCCAAACCTGTGATGCTCCACTTGCATGCCAGTCATTATCATGTTGCTGTCCGATTCTTCAAACGGAATTTTACTTTCATCAGCTGCTGACGACGGTTTGTCTGTTTTTTTCAAACGATCAGCGCCTAATCCTGAAACAGCAGGCTTTGCAGCTTGATCATTGTTTGACCTGAACTTGTGATGATCGCTCGGGTGAAAACCTACTTTGCGGGGAAGTTCGATCAATGCAGCATCGATTTCCTCCAGGAAACGACTGGGCTCGCAACTGGTAAGATTACCCCAGCGGTAGCGATTTTCGGCATACGAAAGTATGGCGCCCTTTTCGGCTCTGGTGAGGGCAACATAAAACAGTCGGCGTTCTTCCTCCAAATCCTGCCTCGATTGCAGCGACATGATGGATGGAAAGAGGTTTTCCTCCATCCCAACCACGTAAACGTAAGGAAACTCAAGACCCTTGGCACTGTGAATGGTCATCAGCGAAACCTTGTTGTTGTCGTCTTTATCCTCAGAATCCGAGTCGGTGAGCAGCGAAATTTCCTGGAGGTATTTGTCTAAAGTACGCACGGAGGTGTCGCCGTCGGACAACATGATTTCGATTTCGTTTTCAGCAAATTCCTTGATCCCGTTAAGCAACTCCTCAAGGTTTTCAATCCTGCTGATACCTTCAGGGGTTTTGTCCTCATCCAGATCTTTCAGGATGCCCGACGCTTTGGCAATTTCGGAAGCCAGCTCGAAGGCATTACGGTTTTTGTTCTGCACCATGAAACGTTTCATCATGGTAACAAAATTTGCGATACGGGTTTTGATGCCTGTATTTATGTCAAGAGAAAGCTTTTCAATATTGATAAGGACGTCCCAAAGGCTGGTCTTCAGCTCGTCGGAAGCTACGACCAGTTTGTCGATGGTCGTCTGACCGATGCCACGTGCGGGGTAGTTGATGATTCTTTTTAGCGATTCTTCATCGGCAGGATTGACGACAACCCTGAAATAGGCTAATAAATCCTTGATTTCTTTGCGTTTGTAGAAGGACAATCCACCATAAATCCTGTACGGAATGTTGAGCCGGCGCAAAGCTTCTTCCATCGATCGGGACTGAGCATTGGTGCGGTACAAAATAGCAAAATCGCTGTTGGGCAGCTGGTTGTTCATTTTGATTTCGAAAATCGAGTTGGCCACCAGGTTACCTTCTTCTGTATCGCTGGTGGCACGCATTAATTTCAACCGGTTGCCTTCTTCGTTGTCGGTCCATATTTTCTTGAAAATCTGCTCTCTGTTGTGAACAATTACACTATTGGCAGCATTGACGATGTTTTTTGTCGAGCGGTAATTTTGTTCCAGCTTAAATGTTTTCTGGTCGGGGTAGTCTTTTTTGAAATTCAGGATATTCTGGATGTTTGCCCCCCTGAATCCATAAATACTCTGGGCATCGTCGCCAACCACGCAAATGTTTTCATGACGGGCAGCCAGTTTTTTCACAATCAGATACTGAGCATAGTTGGTATCCTGGTATTCATCCACCAGAATGTATCTGAATTTCTGCTGGTATTTGAGCAAAATCTCCGGGTTATCGCGCAACAGCAGGTTCATGTTGAACAGCAGATCGTCGAAATCCATGGCCGATGCCCGCTTGCAGCGGGCATTGTAAGTCGAGAAAATGATTCCCATCAGTGGTTTACCCGAAGCTTTGTCCTGAGCAATTAATTCATCATTGCTGTTGTAATCCTCACTTGAAATAAGGTTGCTTTTTGCCGCAGAAATTCGCCCCAAGATGTAACCAGGCTGGTAGATTTTGCTGTCGAGCCCCTGCTCTTTTAAAATACTGCGGATTAGGCTCTTACTATCGTCGGTGTCGTAAATGGTATAGTTTGACGGGTAACCCAGGTGATGGCCTTCAACCCGCAGAATCCTGGCAAAAACCGCGTGAAAGGTACCCATCCAAACACTATGCGCATCGGTATTTCCAACCAGTTTCAAAATGCGTTCCTTCATTTCGCGGGCCGCCTTATTGGTAAACGTAAGTGCAAGTATCTGGTGTGGGTCAACCCCGCGGGTAAGCAAATAGGCCACACGGTAGGTAAGCACCCTGGTTTTTCCGGAACCAGCGCCTGCAATTACCATCGCCGGGCCTTCAAGGTGCACAACTGCCTTTCGCTGGGCTTCGTTTAAATCGTTTAAAAAATCGTTCACATCAAAAATTTTTGAGTGCCAAAAGTAGTGTTTTTGATAGAATGAAAAGGCAACGGGTAAGCCACGGATTAAGAAAGCATATCGTTGGGAATCTTTCCATCCAAGCGTTTTTTTCATCGAAACCGCCCTTTTTTCAACGTAAAAAAAGGGTATATGAACGCCGTATCAACAAAATTGCTCTGCCTGACGGTTTACTAAGCTTATCCCGGGGAGTAAACATGTTTCGCTTTAAAAAAAATGAATCCTTTTTTTCTCAGCGAAATTCAAACATGGTCCTTTCCCCACACTTCCAGTTCATCCGATTCAAAAATTTCCTGGTTTTCGTTGGCGTTGGCCAGGTTGAGCATTGCCATAGCCACAGTTTCGGCCTTTATACCCCGGTATTTTTTTAGCTTTCCGGTTAATAATGGCGAAAAAGCTTTCATTACGGCTTTTCCCATGATTTCACCAAACCTGAATTCATTGCGCTTTCCTAACAGCATCGAGGGGCGGACGATGATAATATCAGGAATGTTTGTTTCAGAAACCTGCTTTTCCATTTCGCCCTTTGTTTGCAGATAAAAGTTACGGCTTCCTGCATTTGCGCCAACTGAAGAAACAACAATAAATTTCTTCACCTGATTTTTTTGGGCAATTTTTGCAAGTGTTACCGGCAGTTCCATATCGATATTTCTGAAAACCTCCCTGCTGCCCGCTTTTTTGATGGTTGTGCCGAGACAGCAAAACAAGTCATCACCTTTAATTTCATCACTGATTTCGTTCGGATCAACAAGCGGATTGATCAATTCAGTCAGTTTTGCGTTGCTGAGACCTGATGTCCGGCGGCTAAAGGTCTTTACGGAAGCATACCTTTCCGAAGCACAGAGTATTTTTAGCAATTCGTTTCCGACAAGTCCGGTAGCTCCAAATAAAATAGCGCTTTTACCTGAATTCACTTCTTTCATAAGTCATGCTGTTTGCCGGTTAAAAGGGCAAATCGTCAGTCGGTTCGGGTGGAATGTCGTCCATGGTAGGCGGAGGTGGTGGTGGCGCTTCCTGCGTCATGGCTATTTTCTCTACTTTCCAGGCTTCCAGGTTATTGAAATAATTCACCTGACCGTCTTTTTCCCACCTGCGTCCACGGATGGAAAAGTTAATTTTCACATCCTCGCCAATATTAAGGTTTTCAATAATCTCACATTTATCCTGGTTGAGTTGGAACTTAATGGTTTCCACTGTTTCGCCAAAGCTGGCCATCTCTCTTTTTTCAATCACAAACTCCCGTTTGCGAAACCTGTCGGTAACCTGGGTGGTTTTGTACTTTTCGATTAGTTTACCTGTAATTTCAAAATTCATCGTCTTTAATTTTTATATTTTAATAATTTTTGTAAATGTTTCATTTTCATTATTCCATGAACCTTTTAAAGTCGGAAATTTTGCTGATTGTTCAAGTATTTTTAAAAATTCCCTGCCTGGTAACAATTCTGCGCCCAGTTTCCTCAAATGTGGTGTATCCTGTTGAGCATCAATTACCATGAAATCCAATGACTTTAAAAACTGAACAAGATAAAACAAAGCCACCTTTGAGGCATCCCTGACTTTGAAAAACATCGACTCGCCATAAAACACACGTCCTAAAGAAACTCCATAAAGCCCACCCGCCAACTCTCCCTCATACCAGGTTTCCACGGAATGTGCATAACCTTCAAGGTGCAATTTCATGTATGCCTCCTTAATTTCGGGGGTGATCCAGGTGCCATTTTCACCATGACGCGGCGCTTTTGCACAATTTCCGATCACTTCCCGAAAACACTGGTCAAAAGTAACCGTAAATTTTTTACTGTTTATGGTTTGTTTTAAAGAAGCCGAAATTTTCATTTTATCCGGGAACAGTACCATCCTGGGATGAGTAAACCACCAAAGAATGGGTGAACCATTGCTAAACCAGGGAAAAATGCCATTTGAGTAGGCTAACAATAACCTTTCAACACTCAAATCGCCGCCAATAGCTAATAATCCATCATCATCTGCCCGCAACGGGTGTGGAAATATCAGTTCATCAACCAACTGGAAAAGCGGCATAAATCCTGAGGAATTATTGAATGATAAGGTTCTTAACAAATGAATTTTGCTTCTGGCCAATTTTTAAAACATAAAATCCTGGCCTGAGCTGATCAGAAAGATTCAGGGAAAGGGTTCCTTCGTGGATTAATTTTTCTTTGAACACTAACTGGCCCATTTGATTGAAAATCTCAATAAGATGCTGATTTTCTGTTTTTTGATTGGGATATAATGAAAAATTGCCGTTGGATGGATTTGGAACAATGTGAATGTCGGATTGCGAAGAAATTTCCTCCTCATATTCGCCAACGGTAGGCTGGCACCAGAACGTGTACCAACCATTGGGCGCCTGTGGAGGGACCGAAACCAGGTCGCCGTTGTAAGTGGCTGATATGTAATAATGTATGGTGTCGTTGAGGTTGCTGTTGAAAATCAGACCCGTGTGAAACGGGCAGCCTGGTATCATTTCCACGCGCGTAAATTCCGGCTCATTTTTCAATTTGTAAAAAAGGTAAACCGAATCAACCGTTTGCGAGCAGTCAATTTTGGCAAGGATGAAGTATTTACCGCTATATTCCTGTAAACCAACAATTTTGTTATGAATAATCCTGAAATAGGACTGTTTGGTAACTTCATGCGAAATACAGTGCAAAGAACCATAAAGTGGTGTCAAAACAGTGGCATCCACCATTTCGATACGGTAACCGGGCATGGCTTCTTCATAAACCTGCCTGGCTGCACTGTCGTATTCGGGAAG
>CALFEP010000305.1 GCA_937950125.1 uncultured Bacteroidota bacterium | reverse complement strand
GCCAGCCCCGATCAAGGGGATGGCAGCCCTGGTTGATGGTCGAGGAAAGCCAGCCCCGATCAAGGGGATGGCAGCCCTGGTTGATGGTCGAGGAAAGCCAGCCTCTATCAAAGGAATGCCATCCCTGGTTATAGTGGAATGCTGCATTAACTTGCTCATGATGGCTTAAGGGCAGCCATCCCCTGCGGGGCTGCCTTCCCGATAAATGCCAGTTTGTCCAGTCAAAAAAATAATCTTCAAATTTCATAGATTTATCACTTTCAACAAGTTAAAATTAATGAACGAGTCCGTTCTTCTCCTTCAGGAACATTCTCAAGTATCAACTTAGTGCATTTATGGCTATTCTTGGTGTGAGTTTTCTATGTGATTTAACTGTTTTATCCTTACTTTTGCATCAATTTTAAAGAAAATCGAACAATGAAAAAAACACGGATGATTTTTTGCCTGTTGCTTCTGGTGGTTATATTTTCTGCCCAACAGGCCGAAGCACAAAGCTTTATTAAAAAGATGAAAGAAAAGGCCGAAAATGAGGCGGTTAATAAGATTTTCGGGAAGGATCAAAATACCCAGACCGAGACGCCTCAATCTGAATCTCCTGAAACAGGAAGCACCGACCGGCCAGCAAATACAAAAGGTGGCGGCCTCGATGCAGCAGCACCCGATGTTGCCCAAAACATCAAAGACGCTGAAAATTCGTTCAACGATAAAAAGTACGGCGATGCACGCTTTTCGGTCAGACAGGCAATCCTGGGAATAGAACTCGAAATTGGAAAAGAAGTTTTGAAAGGACTTCCCGAAAGTATTGAAGGACTTGATTTTGCAAAGGATCTGGATAAAGTGACAAGCACAGGGATTGGTTTTGTGGGCCTGGTCATCGAAAGGGTTTATCAAAAAAATGACCAGGAATTCAGGGTAACCATCGGCAATGATGCCGGACTTTTATCAGCAGCCAGTTTGTATCTTACTGCCGGTACTTACGCAACAACTACCGATCAAAATCACAAGCAGACTAAGTTTAAAGGTTATCGCGCTGTAATTGAATACGATGAATATTCAGGATATACACTTAGCGTACCTTTTGGCCAATCGTCAATCCTGGTAATGGATGGGGTGAACTTCGAAAACGAAACCCAACTGATGAAAGCAGCAGAAAATATTGATATCGAAAAAATTAAAACACAATTAGGCGAACAATGAAAAGATTAATGACACTATTTTTGCTGGTAATCTTATTTTCCGGCATTCAAATACAGGCTCAGGATGTAAAATCAAAACTGGATGAAGCCTCTGCCTCTTACCGTTCAGGCGACCTTGAAAATGCCCGATTTGCACTTCAACAGGCTTTGCAGGCAATAAATCAGGCCATTGGCGAAGAAATTCTTGGTTTTTTGCCTGATGAAATGGGAAAAATGAAAAAAGTTGAAACCAGCGACAACTCTACCGGAATGAGTGCAGGCTACGCCGGGCTGTTTGTAAGCCGTGAATATTCGGGTGAAAACTGCACAGGCTCGCTGCAGATTATCAGCGATTCACCGCTTGTTTCTGGAATTAATGCGCTGCTTGCCCTTCCAACTTTTATGACTGGCGATCCAAACCAGAAACGCATAAAAATTGGCGGTTACAAAGCGCTGCTTAACAAAAGCACCGATGATCAGGGAATTGTTTCTTACCAAATGCAACTCCCGTTCGGTTCTTCGCTGTTAACCTTCAATTCATCAGGAATTTCAGGCGAAACAGAAATTACCCAAATGCTCGACACACTTCCGATGGAGAAGATTGTGAAAACGGCTCAGTAGGGGTTGTAATGTTGAAGATTGGAATGTTGAGGCATTAGCCGAAATCCCGCCTTGGCAGGAGAAAATTGAAAATTTGAGGCAATTGAAATCATGAGACTTTGGGAATGGAAAAATTGGGTGACAGATTAAAAAAGAAAAACCAGCATTTATAAAATTGAAAAGGCTGCAAAACATTGTTTAGCAGCCTTTTTCATGATTGATTATTTTTATTTGTCGAACAACTTAGCCCACGCATACTTTTTCCTGTTTTTCCAGTCGCCTTTGTGGTAAGCGTAACTGATAATCAAAGGAAGAACAGAGGTAGCTTCGGCGTAAACCATCTGTTCGTAAACTGTGTCAACCTTCCCCCACGATGAGGCTTCCTTGAGTGTTGAACTTGAACAGGCGCCGTCGCGAACATCAGCCACCGTAATCTGAACAGCGTATTGGTGCATTGGGACATCTTTTCCCAGAATTTCAGCACAAACCACAGTGTCCTGTGCAAAATTCTTTGGCACCCCCCCTCCTATCATAAACAAACCACTGGCGCCAGCAGCCATTTTGATTTTTGTAAGTTCCAGGAAATCCTTTACCGAATCGATCGAAACATGCTTTTCGGGACGCTCCCACTGGTGTTTTACCAGACCAAAACCGGCGCTGCTGTCGGAAAAAGCAGGACAGAAAATGGGAACATTGTGTTCGAAGGCGGTTTGAACCAGCGAATCTTTTTTCACGGCGTGCTTGGTAAGGTAACGCCCCATTTCGCGAATAAATTCGCGGGATGAATACGGGCGAGGGTCGAGGCCGTCGGCAATAATTTTTGTGGCTTCATCACACGCCTGCAATTCTTCTTCGTCAATAAACGTGTCGTAAATCCGGTCGATGTACTGCGAACGCAATTGTTTATCGTCAACCCACGGTGTACCTCGATAGTGCTTGAATCCAAGCGCTTCAAAAAAATCCATGTCAACAATGGAGGCGCCCGTAGCAACCACTGCATCGATCATGTTGTATTTTATCATGTCAACGTACACCTGCATGCAACCGCCTGCGCTGGTGCTTCCGGCAAGGGTGAGCCAGATGGTGCAATCCTTGTCATTGATCATCTTTTGCAGAATGTCGGCGGCGCTGGCCGTATCACGTGAAGTGAACGACATTTTGCGCATCGAATCGATGATGGGTGTCGAATCGAAAGAGGCAATATTGATGTGCTCAATGGTTTCTTTCAGCAGCTCTTTTTTACTCATTTTCAATTTGTTTATGTTATTGCTTTAGTTTTCTGATTTTTGAAATTTGTAAGAGAGAATTTTATAGACGAGTTTTGATGCCAGAAAATCGGATGACTTTTCATTTTCAACGGGGGCAAGTTCCACCACATCAAAGCCAATAATATTTCTGCTTGCATTCACTTTTTTCAGGAACCTGATTACCTGATACCACAGCAATCCTCCAGGTTCAGGGGTACCTGTCGAAGGCATGATGGAGGGATCGAAAACATCCAGATCGATGGTGATAAAAACGTTTTTACTGAGCCTTCCTATTGCCTTATCCATCCAGGAATCATTGTCAAAAATATCTTCTGCAAGGAAAAGGTTTTCTCTGACAAGGAACGGTTTTTCGATGCTGTCCATGCTTCTGATTCCAACCTGAATTACCGGGCAAAGTTCGCGTACACGCGACATGGCGCAGGCATGGTTGTAGGGTGTTCCGTTGTATTCGGGTCGCAGGTCGGTATGAGCATCCAGCTGAAGCACGCACATATCAGGGAAAAATTCAAAAAAAGCCCTTACAAAACCAGGGGTCACAGAATGTTCACCGCCCAAACCAACCACGAATTTATTCATCTTCAAGAATTCAGCAGTTTGTTGTTGAACTGCATTCACCATGGCTTCAGGTGATGATTTTTCTAATATCGGATCAGAAGTGAAAATCCCTAAACGGTAAACTTCCGAATCGGTTTCAATATCGTAAAGCTCCATATTGGCAGAGGCTTCAAGTATTGCCTCGGGACCAAGGTCGGCTCCTTTTCCCCAGGTGCTTGTTTCATCGTAAGGCACAGGAAGCACAACTATTCTGGCCTTTTCCAGTTTAGTATATCCGGCATCAAGGCCGCCATAATTAAGTTCTGATGTCATGTAAAAAGCTTGTTAATTTTCAAACATCTGCAAAGCTAATAAATTACATCAATGAGATCATTTGAAAAACTAATTTTTCACCAGTAAAACCTGTCGGCCATAGAGAGTTGTATTAATTTTATAAAATGATAATTTATTGGTTTTCATAATATTGTGCAGTCATAAGGTTCCGTGTTACTTCAGCATGCTTAATAAAGGTTTTGTTGAGAAATCTAAAATTTGATCTTTTTAGACCGAACTCATCCATTGAACGGAACATTGAATCAACTAAAATGCTTACTTTCGCCACGCATTTTAAACAAATTGAGAATCAAAATATTTGATGCATGAAAGATTTCAAAAAACTTAACAACATTACGGGATGGGTTGTTTGGTTAGTTGCAACAATCGTTTATTTCCTTACAATTGAGCCTACTGCAAGCTGGTGGGATTGTGGCGAATACATAGCTACCGCCTATAAACTCCAGGTTGGTCATCCTCCGGGAGCACCTTTTTTCCAACTGGTCGGAAGAATTTTTTCGCTGTTTGCTTTTGGCGACGTTGCCAATGTAGCACTGATGATCAATGTGATGTCGGCACTCTCGAGCAGTTTCACTGTATTATTCCTTTTCTGGAGCATCACCATTCTTGCACGCAAACTGATAAAATTTGATGATGAAAATGGAACTGCCGGAATGATAGCAGTTTTGGGAAGTGGAATTGTTGGCGCATTGGCTTACACGGTCAGCGATTCTTTCTGGTTTTCGGCGGTCGAGGGTGAGGTTTACGCCATGTCGTCGTTTTTTACTGCGGTTGTTTTTTGGGCAATTCTTCGTTGGGAAGAGGTAGCCGATGAGAAACACTCGGCCAAATGGCTGATTTTGATTGCTTACCTCGTCGGTTTATCAGTTGGTGTTCACATGTTGAACCTGCTGGCTATTCCCGCTATTACGTTTGTTTATTACTTTAAAAAATACAAACCTACAGGAAAAGGCATGTTGATGGCCGGTGGAATTTCACTTTTCATCCTTGCCTTTATTATGTATGGAATCATTCCCGAAATCGTGAGTCTGTTTGCACATACCGAGCTTTTGCTGGTAAATTCAGTTGGACTGCCTTTCAACTCAGGAACCATTTTCCTTGCCCTTCTGCTGATAACTCTTATTTTCTTTGCTATAAGAGCAACCGTTGAAAGTAATCCGCTGGTCTCAAAAATTGCGCTCATCCTTGCCGGAGTGTTGTTCCTGCTGATACTTACCGAAAGCTCCTCCTTTGGCAACTTCATGATTCGTTTCCTTATCGGGGCTATTTCAGGATTTTTAATTTACAAATACAGATACGAGCGGGCACATCTCAACCACGTAATCCTGAGCCTTACTTTTATTCTGATAGGTTACTCCTCATTTCTTATCATCGTCATCAGGGCAAATACAAATACGCCCATAAACGAAAACAGCCCCAACAACGCAGTTAGCCTTCTGTCGTACCTCAACCGGGAGCAATATGGTGACTGGCCTATTTTTTACGGACAGTATTACAACTCGCCTGTAGAGGATTATGGCGATGGAAACCCGGTTTACCTGCGTGATGATAAAGTTGGTAAATATGTTGTTGTTGACGACCGCAAAGGTACAATACCCATCTACGATAAAGATTTTACCACCATTTTCCCGCGTATGTGGAGCAACCAGAAATCGCTGCACATACGCGAATACAAACGTTGGGGCAATGTTAAAGGGATTTCACTCAAACACACCAAACCCGACGGAACCACCGAAACCATCCAAAAACCTACATTTGGCGAAAACCTGACTTACTTTTTCAGGTATCAGGTCGGATTTATGTACTTCCGCTATTTTATGTGGAATTTTGCTGGCCGTCAGAACGACATTCAGGGACACGGCGAGGTTGAAAACGCAAACTGGATTACCGGATTTGATGGGCTTGATGCCAAGCGGGTGGGAAAACAAACCGATCTGCCACCAAGCATGCAAAATCCCGGCAATAACAAATTCTTCCTCCTGCCATTATTGTTGGGACTTGCCGGACTATTTTTCCATCTGAACAGAGATTATAAAAACACCATCGTGGTAGGCCTCCTGTTCCTGATGACTGGCCTCGCCATCATTATTTACCTGAACCAATACCCTTATCAGCCCCGGGAAAGGGATTATGCCTATGCCGGTTCCACTTATGCTTTTGCCTTCTGGATTGGTTTTGGTGTTCTGGCTTTATACTCATTCATCAAAAAATACCTCAATCCAACATTGACGGCAGGGCTTGTAACTGGTTTGACCTTAATCGTTGTCCCGGGAATTATGGCAACTGAAGGCTGGGACGATCATAACCGCTCCGGAAAATATGCTGCCCGCGATTTTGCCCAAAACTACCTCGAATCGTGCGCTCCCAACGCAATCCTTTTTACCAATGGCGACAACGACACTTTCCCGCTTTGGTACCTGCAGGAAGTGGAAGGCATCAGAACCGACGTAAGGGTAGTCAACTACATGCTGGCATCGGGCGAGTGGTACATCCATCAGATGATGCGGAAAATTTACAACTCCGACCCCCTCTCGCTAACCATTTCCTACGCCGATTATGATAAAGGATCGAACAATTATGTGCCATTTATCGACAGAATGAAGGGAACGGCTGAACTTAAAGAGGTGATTGATTTTATTGCCAATAATGATTCGCGCACAAAATTGCCGCTGCAGGACGGTACCTCCGTAAATTATGCTCCAACAAAAGACTTAAAACTGACCATCGACCGAGATCATCTTATAAGAAATAATCTCGTTCCAAAGGATATGCAGGATAAAATTGTGCCTGAAATCCAGTGGAAAGTCAAACAAAACTACCTCTACAAAAATGATCTGATGCTTCTTGATCTGATTGCTTCCAATAATTGGGAGCGTCCGATTTATTTTGCAAGCCCTTCGGCAGTCGAAAATGTGCTTGATGTTGCAAAATATTGTCATCTCGAAGGCATTGTTTACCGTTTTTTGCCGGTCAGGGCCGAACACTACCTCGAAGGTTTGGGTGGGATAAATCCCGAAGAATCGTACGATTTGCTTGTTAACAAGGCAAAATGGGGAAACCTGAACAAGCCCGGCATTTACATCGATCCCGAAAGCCGCCGCAACTCGGTAATGCCAAAACAGGATTATTTCAGGCTTGCCAATGCTTTGATCGATCTTAACCGCCTCGACTCAGCCGCTAAAGTATTGGATAAATGTCAGGAATTTTTCCCTAACAGCAAAATTCCTTACGACATGTACGTAATGCCGATGGTTGAAGCATATTATGATGCCAAAGCGCCTGAAAAAGCGAACCAGGTAACCGAAATACTTTTTAATAATTTCGTTGCTGATCTGGACTATTATGGCAAACTCAACGATTATTTTAAAAAATATTACCAGCAGGAAATCGAACGCTCATTTGCTGTACTACAGCAGCTTGCAATGCTTGCAAAACGCAACAAGCAAAACGAACTGGCAACCAAAATTGAAACAGAAATGAACCTGCAGATCGAAAAATTCTGAGATCAGGATTTTTTGGTATAAACAAAACGGCCACGAAAACAAGAAGAAAAACTGTTTTCGTGGCTTTTTTTTATCCTGATCTTATTTGAAAAGTCATGAAATTTCTGCCAAACGAAGAAATCGAATGTGGCAACTGAAAACTGTTTAGCGAGTGAATGATGACAATGATCTCAAAACATTAAAAGGCCAGGACAGCCAACAGTTCCATTGTCATAATTCTGAATTTCCCGTGGTTGAAATTCTATTCCCAAAAAACCACTGTAAGCACTACCTGGCCAACTATGCCAAGGGTTTCCCGGTCGATTTGTGAAAGATTGTCGTTCACGGTGTGCCAGTGATCGTAAAAAGTACCGTTAACGGATTCATGGTCAAGATGAATGATATCGATAGTTGGAATTTGGGCAATCTGGTTGATAAAATAATGGTCGTCGGTGATGTATCCGCCGTCGGTATCAACAAAAATGTCACCATACCCCAGTGTTTCAGCAACTTTCCACACCTTTTTCACCACATGTTCGGCATAATATGCCGAAAAACCTTCAACTGGAAAAACTGCATCGGGTGCACCCACCATATCCAGCAATATCCCGAATCGTGGCGAGTATGCCGGCACATGCAGGTTTCGCGCCCAATATTGCGAGCCAAGCCCCCAGGTTTCGGTGGCTTGGGTTTGTTTGTCCTGTGGTGGGCCATAATCTTCGAGGTCGAAAAGGATAATGTCAACACCAATGGACGGCTTTGCCAGGCTCAGCTGACGGGCAATTTCGAGCAGCACTCCTACTCCACTGGCGCCGTCGTTGGCGCCATCGATGGGTTTCTGGTGATTGGCCGGATCGGGGTCATGGTCGGCATAAGGGCGCGAATCCCAATGCGCCGAAAGGAATATTCTGCTCTTGATCTCGGGGTTAAAGGCAGCAATAATGTTCTGACCATCAAAAATCCGGTTGTCGTAAATACGGGTTTTAAACGGCTGAACCATCACCTGCGGGGAAAATCTTTTCAGGGTACTTTCGAGCCAGCGGGCACATTCCTGGTGCGCTGTTGAGCCAGGTACGCGCGGACCAAATTCCAGTTGCCGGCTCACAAACCAGTAAGCTGAATCGGCATTGAAATCTGGTACCTTAATTTCAGCTTTCGATTTGATGGCGGTAGTTTCGATTTTTTTTCCATTGCTTTGGTTTCCACATGACGCCAAAAACAACACGTGCAGCAATACCAGAAAAACCCCAAGGATTTTGGAACCCATGGCGATTTTATCAAAAAACATCCCTCTTACTTTCATCTTCAATTAAATTAAATCCGATTTTTCGCCAAAAGTATTGGAAAACAGGAAATCAGAAACAGGTTTACGTTCACGGGGCGCCAATTCAAGCTTTTGCTGGTTTGGATGCAACACGGTGTAATCGCCCATGTATCCGACTACAAATGCAGTTACTGCTTCAAATCCTTCGGGAATGGAAAAAAGTTCCTTTGCCTTGTTCTCATCAAAACCCCCCATCTGGTGCACCCACAACCCTTCGTGTGCTGCCTGAAAAGTAAGGTGCGCAACCGATTGCCCTACATCGTAGCGATACCACGGATTGGGTTTCCCACTTTTCAGCAAATGAATACGCCCCACGGTAACCACAGCAACCGGAGCTGTTTTTACCCACAACTGATTGAATTCAACCAGTGTATCAAAAATCTTATCGAAGGTTTTATCGCCTTTTTGCCCCAGGATGAAATACCAGGGTTGCTCGTTGCTTGCCGATGGCGACCAGCGCGCGGCTTCAAAAATCCGTTCCAGTTTTTCCTTCTCAACGGGTTGGTCAGAAAAAGCACGGGGGCTCCACCTTTTTTTCAGTATTTGATGAATGTCAACCCGGGTGTTGGCTTCCTTGGATATCATATTTTCAATTTTTTTTGGCAAAGATAGAAAAGTTGACGGCAATCGGCCAAAGGCGGAATTCATTCGTCACTTCAACAAGCTGAACAATGATTTGTCTTCAAAATTTAAATTACTTTAGCTCATTAAAAAAAACATACAGTTACAGCCCATTTTTAGGCAAAATATTGAAAACCAGACTTCGTTTAATTTGAGAATTTTTGGGAAACGATGAAAATAAAAACCATATCTTTTATACTTATTCTCTTGATTTTAAAGGTTTTTTATGCCACGGCGCAAAACGAAACCAACCCTCCCAACACCATTTATTATTACGAAAATGGTGCAAAATCGAGCGAAGGCCCAATGCGCAAAGGTAAGCCTGATGGCTACTGGCGTACCTATTATGAAACAGGCCTGCTGAAATCGGAAGGAAACCGTAAAAATTTTCTGCTTGACAGCACCTGGAAGTTTTTTGATGAATCGGGAAAACTCGTGTTGATTATCAACTACAAAGAAGGAAAAAAACATGGCGAACGCATTACTTACCGGGACGATGAAGTAATTTCGGAAAACTTTGAAAATGATGTAAAACAAGGGCTTACAACATATTATTATAAGAACGGCAATGTTTTTAAAACAGTAAATTTTGTAAACGGACTCGAAGAAGGTCTTTCGAAAGAATTTGGTGAAGACGGGCGTGTTACACTGCTGGTGGTTTATAAAAAAGGCTACATCGTAAGCCGCGAACGCATAAACCGCCTCGACAGCGAAGGCAGGAAACAGGGCAACTGGAAGTTTTTTCACGACAATGGCCTAATAAAAACCGAAGGACGGTTTTTGAACGATTTGAAAGACGGCTATTTCAAAGATTATGACGAAAAAGGAAGACTGCTTTCGACCACCAAATGGCAGAACGGCGAAAAGGTTGATACGCCGGCGGAACTGATTAAACTGGAAGTAGTTAAGGAATATTTCCCCGACGGCACACTGCGACTGGTGCAAACATTCAAAAACGGAATTGAACAAGGGGTAAAACGCCAATACAACGAGGATGGAACCATAAAATCGTGCGAAATGTTCGACAAAGGGATAAAAGTTGCTGAAGGTGTTGTGAAAGAAGATGGCAAGAATGATGGCCCCTGGAAAGAATTGTATCCCAACGGACAACTAAAGGCTGAGGGAACCTACACGAATGGCGTGAAAACCGGAGAATGGAAATATTACCACCCCAACGGAAAACTCGAACAAACCGGAAAATACACCAGCGAAGGGAAACTTACAGGAAAATGGACATGGTTCTACCCCTCGGGAAACATGCTGCGCGAAGAAAACTACCTTAAAGGACTTGCCGACGGTTTGATGACCGAATTTACCGAAGCAGGCGAAATGATTTCCGAAGGCGAGTTTATTGAAGGCATGGAAGATGGTCCGTGGATTTTCAGGGATGGCACCCACCGCGAAGAGGGTAACTTTTCGTACGGAATGCGCAACGGAGTATGGAAATATTTTGATGGCGAGGTGCTGAAATTTGAAGGTGAATTTGTGGATGATTTCCCCAACGGAAAGCACATTTATTATTATGAAAACGGAACTGTAAAAGACGAAAATTATTACAGGATGGGCATTAAGGAAGGTGATTGGAAAAAATACGATGCCAACGGGCTGCTGTTTCTGGTGATAACTTACGAAAATGGCATCGAGAAAAAATATGACGGAATCACCATTAAGCCGGCGTTTACCGAAAATCCGGATGAATAACCAACACAAAGGATAATTTTAAACCACTCAAACCTAACATTATGGAATCACTTAAAGTACTGGTGGTTGACGATGAACAAAAAATTACCGAAAGGATGAATCGTCATCTGACCAAAAACAATTTCATAGTTTTCGAGGCAAACGATTCCCGCACTGCCTTTCAGATATTAGATAAAAACCAAATCGACATTGTGCTGCTCGATTTCATGCTTCCGCACGATTTGAACGGCATCGAAATTCTGAAACGCATCAAAACCAACCACCCCGACACTGCCGTAATTATGGTAAGCGGCCAGGAAGACATTGATATTGTGATTGAAGCCCAGCGTCAGGGAGCCTTCGATTTTGTGCGAAAGCCTTTTAATTTTACCGAAATACTTTTCAGCATCGAGCGAACCGGCAAATACGTACAACTGCTGAATAAACTGCAATCGGTCGAGAACCAGAAATCACTCATTTCGCGTGAGTTGGAAACAATGGTGGAACGCGATTTTATAGGCACCAGCCCGGTTATAAAAAAAGTGGTTGAAATGGCGATGCGCGTTGCCCACGACAAGGATGCCAGCGTGCTGATTACCGGCGAGAACGGAACCGGAAAAGAAATCATTGCCCGTATTATCCATTATGCCAGCGAACGGAAAAAACAGGTTTTTGTTCCTGTAAACAGCACTGCTATTCCTGATACACTCATCGAAAGCGAGTTCTTTGGCCACATGAAAGGTTCGTTTACCGATGCAAAAGAGGATAAAAAGGGATTTTTTGAACTTGCCAATGGCGGCACCCTTTTCCTTGACGAAATAGCCGATATGCCTTTTTCGCTGCAGGCGAAATTGCTGCGTGCCATGGAAGAGCGCAAAATAACCCGTATCGGGAGCGGAAAAGAAATTGCTGTTGATTTGCGAATCATTTCAGCAACCAACAAAAACATCGAAAAACTAATCCAGGCCGAAAAATTCAGACTCGACCTTTACCACCGGATCAACACCTTTATTATTAATATCCCTCCCTTGCGCGAGCGCCCCGAAGACATAGAGCCATTGCTCAAGCATTTCGTGGCCGACCTGTGTTCAAAAAAGAAAAGACCAGCCCCGGAAATCGATAAAAACCTGATCATCCAGTTAAAAAATTACAATTTCCCCGGAAATGTGCGCGAACTGCGCAACATGGTGGAGCGTGCACTGATTTTGTCGGATGGCAAAAAACTTACTGCAGAGGACTTTTCCATCAAATTTGAAGATCATCACAAAGAAGAAAAAAGGCCACAGCGCATCACCCTCAACCTTGACGAATGGGAAAAAATACTGATTGAAGACGCCCTCCGCGAAACCGGCGGCAACCAGATGCGCGCCTGCGATTTATTGGGAGTTTCGCGGGATTCGCTGAAACACAGGCTGAAAAAACATAATATCACCATTCAAAAAGTTGTCGATTAACACAACTGTTGTTGAAAAAGAATATTTCAATGAGAATTTATCCCCAATCCACATACTTTTAAATCAAACGAATGAAAGACATCCTTCAGGCAGTCGAAAAACATGTGACCCGTCTTTTTGAACAAAAAACTGATGGAAAACTATTTTACCACAACCTGGGTCATACCCGTTATGTGGTGAATGCGGCAAAGACCATTGCCGCAAAGTGTGGCGTTAATGGCAGTCGGGAGGATGCCTTGTTGGTAGCAGCCTGGTTCCACGATGTGGGTTATCTCGAAAACAAAATAAACCACGAAGACCTTAGTAAAAATGAAGCCCGCCATTTTCTCACTGAAAAAGGATGTGTGGATGATTTTATTGCACAGGTGGAAAGGTGCATCGAAGCGACCCGCGTACCTCAGAAGCCTACCGATGAGTTATCTTCCATTTTGTGCGATGCCGACCTTTACAACGTTTCGCAGCCCGATTTTATGGAAAATGCACATAATTTCTGGAATGAACTGGCCGCTTTTCATGGCCGACATTCAACCATGACGAAATACATAAACATTACACTTTCATTTTTCAGAGATCACGAGTTTCATACCGACTATGGCCGTACAATTCTGGAGCAGGGCAAACGACACAATATCAGCCAAATGCAGCTTGCACTGGAAGAAGAGATGAAAAAAGCTGATGCGTAAACTGATTAACCAACATTTTTTGATAGAGAATCATAGTTTAAAATAGAATTTTTTTAGCCAGAATTTAAACATCGGATCGATAAAATCGATTTTATCTCCCTGTATTTCAATAATTTCTTTGTTAACCAATGCCTGATTTTATCAACTTACAACTTTGTAACTTACAACTTTGTAACTTACATTTTTGTAACTTACAACTTTGTAACTTACAATTTAGTAACTAACAATTTAGTAACTAAAAATGTAAATGGAATTGCACCACTGAACATCAAACTGTTTCTATTCCGGGAATCCTGATGCGTTTCAACAAACGCAACCATTTATCTTTTTCAAGTATAAAATTTTGTAGGTTTTCAGTTTTAACTGGCTCAGCCGGCGGTGATTCGACTTTCAGAGGATCGATGGGCTGGCCGTTTTTGTAAAACCGGAAATCGAGGTGTGGGCCTGTCGAAAGCC
Organism: uncultured Bacteroidota bacterium; assembly: GCA_937950125.1. GTDB lineage: Bacteria > Bacteroidota > Bacteroidia > Bacteroidales > 4484-276 > CALFEP01. The sequence continues at coordinate 52,046 of CALFEP010000305.1, read as the reverse complement.
CCGAACTACCCACGTAACCAACTACCTGACCCTGCCTCACGCGTGCTCCGGCTCTTATTCCTTCCCCGTATTTTGAGAGGTGCATGTAGGTGGTCGAATAAGTTCCGTTGTGCTTTATTTTAACGGTTCGCCCACCTCCACCACTCCAGTCGGCGCTGATAACTGTGCCGTCGCCAATGGTAACAACCGGCGTGCCGACGTCGGCGGCGTAATCAACTCCCAGGTGTGGACGCCGGTATTTAAGCACCGGGTGCATGCGGCTGTGCGAAAAATGAGAACTGATCCGCTTGAATTTTAACGGAGCCTTTAAAAATGCCCTGCGAAGGCTGTTGGCTTTTTCGTCAAAATAATCGCCCTTCAAATCCTGAACAAAATAAAATGCGTTATAATCAACATTGTAATGATTAAAATTGGCTGCCAATATTTTGCCAATCCCAATTCTTTTGCCTTCCACCCACAAGCTTTCATAAATGACCTTGTAATTATCACCTTTTTGAATGCCAAAGAAATCGATGGTCCAGGCATAAATTTCTGACAGGTCGTTGGCCAGATTCGGGTCGTTGTGGTTTTCGATCATGGCATCCCAAAGTGATGTTCTGATGACGCCAATGGCTGTATCAACCGTAAGTTTAACTTCTTTTTGCTCACGGCGGGCCTTCAAATCGCTTCCTAATTCAAAAACCACATAATCAACCGATGAAATTTCATAGATAAAATACTGTGCTTTTCGCTGTGGAGTTCTGTCAACAAAAATGGAATATTTGTTCCCAAACCGTATTTTCCTCACATCAAAAACCTGCTTTGCCTGCTTTGCCAACTGGTCTATTGTAACCATATCAACACCATAAAGGGTTAAAATACCAGAAAGATTTTGATTCTTTTGAACCGTCTCGTTGATTACATCCAGCGAGTCGATGTTTATTCCGTACAACATTTTTGGCTCCGGCGGTTCTACCGGCGGGGGCTCAGGTTTTTCATTTGTCAAAAGATAATAGATAAGGCCAATGGCTGTAATTACTATTAAAACCGACAGAATGAAAATTATCTTTTTTAAGTTGGCAATCATTAATCGTGAGTCTATGAAATGTTTAGTTGAGGCTAAAAGGGTTAATGATATTTGGGTTTCGGCTGATATCCAAGTTTTTTTATAACACCCATTAGTTTTTCCTTATCGGTTTTTAAACTGTCGTATTCGATGAAAATAATTGTATCAGCCCAACAGGCAAAATTAAAATGAATGCCTTCAACAGTATCGAGTCTTTCCTGTACCCAACCAACTGTTGACGAATCCATTCCCAGAACAGTAAACTCTGCAATGGCAATATTTGCCGAATCAGCATTATCGGCCCTGACCGGCTGAAGCGGTGGCTCATAAGCAGCTGAAACCAGCACAAAGGCAATGGTGATAAAAGCTGTTGGAAGAAAATTTTTAACCAGGTTCCTCATACTTTTTTTGGGCAAAAATAAAAATTATGTCTTTGGTTTAATGCCTCACCACTTCCGGTTGAGATAAAACTAAAACCTCTTTTTCCTTGTATTCAAGGCATCCAAACAGGTTCTGATGTGAAATCTGTAAGAAACAGTTTAATATTTCTATTCAATTTGAATGCTGTTGTGACACAAAAAAGGCGGGAATTGCCCGCCTCTTGGTATTGATGAGTATTTAGCAATCAGGATTTTAAAGCATTTAATGCAAAATCACGTCCTGCGTTCATGGCCTGAAGGTTGACGGCAACCACATTTTCGCCTTTGCGGCCAAACAACATACCGATTGCTTTTTCCAACAATTCGTAACTCAGGTCGAGAAACGGACTGGCGGCTCCAAGCACAACCATGTTGGCCGATTTTAGTGTACCCATGTCTTTGGCAATTTTGTCAGCATCGATGGCAATGTGGTGTTTTACTTTTCCAATTTCGGCCATCAGCACATCTTTGTCAGGATAATTGGGAATATTGACAAAAGTTTGTGTGTTGGTTATCAGCCAGCCATCGGGTGCAAGCATGGGCAGGTAGCGCAACGATTCCATGGGTTCAACCGCTATGATCATATCGGCTTTACCAATTGGGATCAGGTCGGAATAAATAATTTTGTCCGACAATCTTAAATTCGACTGAACGTCGCCGCCACGCTGGCTCATCCCGTGAACTTCGGCCTGTTTCAGAAACAGACCGGCTTCTACGGCTGCAAGCCCAATTATGGCTGCTATCGAAAGGATTCCCTGCCCTCCTACTCCGCCCAGAATGATATCTTTTTTCATGATTCCTGTATTTTGTAAAAATTATTCGCTTTGTGTTGTTTTGGCTTTTTCGCGCATTCTTTTGTTCAGGGTCTGAATACACTCGCGTCGTGGAATTATCACCGAAACTCCATGATAATTCAATTCATCGAGGATGACTTTAACATTTTCTTCGTGATGCTTTTTCAGGGGTTTAATCACCCTGATGTGTTCTTCTTCTACGCCAACACCACGACAAATGGCTTCAATTTTTCCGGTTGCCGATGAAGTTTGTCCGCCTGTCATTCCGGTGGTTGCATTATCGGCAATAATCACAGTAATGGGTGTATTGTCGTTCACTGCGTCGAGCAGACCGGTAATTCCCGAATGGGTAAAAGTGGAATCGCCAATGACTGCCACTGCAGGCACAAGTCCTGCTTCGGCAGCTCCTTTTGCCATCGTAATGGATGCACCCATGTCAACGCAGGTATTTATGGCATCAAAAGGCGCCAGGGCGCCCAGTGTGTAACAACCGATATCAGAAAAAACCCTGCCCTTTGAATATTCAGCAAGTGCCTCATTGAGTGCATTGTAAGCGTCGCGGTGCGAACATCCCACACAGAGTGAGGGTGGTCTGCCGGCCACGATTGAGGGAATTTCGGCGCCAGGTGTAACTTCCATTCCCAAAGCCTGTGCAACTTTTGTGGGATTCAACTCGCCATCGCGCTGAATGGTACCATCGAGCCGTCCTTTTATCTTGAGGCATTTCATCAGAAATCCCCTTAAAAGTTCTTCGATTATCGGGTAACCCTCCTCGAGAACAAGAATTTGGTCACACTCATTCACCATTCTTTCCAGTAAATTTCTGGGAACAGGATACTGGGTAATTTTAAGAACAGGGTAGGGAATTTCAGTTTCCTGAAAATTTTCCATCAGATAATTATAGGCAATGCCACAGGCGATAATTCCCAGCGAATGGTCGGAACCTTCAAGATATTTGTTGAATCCCGATTTCACGGCTTCATCGATAAAAATGTCCTGTTTCGCAATCAAACCCTTGTATCTTTTACGTGCAATGGCAGGCAAGAGGATGAATTGTTTCAAATCGGACGGAAGCCTTAATTCATTCTGTGGAAGTTCGGGACGGCGAGCCACGGCAGCCCTCGAGTGGGCAAGCCGGGTGGTAATCCGCATCAGAACCGGGGTTCCAAGTTTTTCGGAAAGTTCGTAACCATAATACACCATGTCGTAGGCTTCCTGTTGATTTGAAGGTTCCAGGGTGGGAATCATGGCAAATTTTCCGTAGAAACGGCTATCCTGCTCATTTTGTGATGAATGCATCGACGGATCATCAGCCGAAACAACAATCAGTCCACCGTTTGCGCCGGTCATACCTGCATTGATGAAAGCATCGGCGGCTACATTTAATCCGACGTGTTTCATACAAACCATCGCCCGCTTTCCAACATAAGAAACTCCCAACGCTGCTTCCATGGCTGTTTTTTCGTTGGCTGACCAGGCTGCTCTTATTTTCTTTTGGGCTGCCTGTTTCGAGTGTTGAACGTATTCGGTAATTTCGGTTGATGGCGTTCCGGGGTAGGCAAAAATTCCTGTCAATCCGGCATCGATGGCTGCCTGCGCTATTGCCTCATCACCCAGCAATAATAATTTCTGCATTTTTATTCGTATTGTATTATTGATATTAACAGTTCTGTTACGATTCTAACACGGGCAAAACTAAAAAATTTAATTTACAGCAATCAGTTTTTTTAGTGCCTGCAGTCAACAAATTTCTCCTTTTTAGTGCTATTGACGCTTAAAAAAAATGTGTTAAGAAATGTACTGTGATTTTGATAACAAAAGCCGTTTTCTCTGAAAAAGAATGCCTATGTTTGCGCCCCTTTTTTTTAACGAATTGACGTAATTAACCAGGTATGAAGAATAAAATTTTGATGAATCCGAACCCATTGGTTCAATATCTGAACAAATCGCCCGAATTTTTCACACGGGAAGATTTGATTTTGTACATCGAAGATCACAATATCGAAATGATAAATTTCAGGTATGCCGGAGAAGACGGAAGGCTGAAAACATTAAGCTTTGTCATCAACAGCCGGCGTCATCTCGAAGACATCCTTACGATGGGTGAGCGGGTTGACGGGTCAAGCTTGTTTTCGCACATCGAAGCCGGTTCGAGCGATCTTTACGTTATTCCGCGTTACAGGACAGCTTTTCTGAATCCCTTCAGCGAAATTCCTTCCATCGATATTTTGTGTTCATATTACGATAAAGACGGCAATCCGCTCGAAAGCGCCCCTGAATACATCCTGAAAAAGGCTCACCGGCGTTTGCAGGAAAAAACCGGGCTTTCGTTTCATGTGATGGGCGAACTTGAGTTTTATATCATCAGCGAAAAACAGGAGCTTTATCAAACCCCTGACCAAAAGGGTTATCACGAGTCATCGCCTTTTGCAAAATGGGAACAGTTCAGGCGTGAAGCCATGCTTGCCATTGCCCAGGCTGGCGGAAATCTGAAATATGGCCACAGCGAGGTGGGAAACTTTAGTGTTGGCAACATCGAATACGAACAAAACGAACTTGAGTTTTCGCCCTCGCCACTCGAAGAGGCTGCTGACCAACTGCTAATCGCCAAATGGATACTGCGGACACTGGCCTACAAACATGGATTGACCATTACTTTTGCCCCAAAAATTACTGTGGGAAAAGCCGGAAGTGGCATGCACATTCACACCAAACTGGTTAAAGATGGCCGGAATATGATGATTGAAAACGGCGTGCTGAGTGATATTGCCAAAAAAGCCATTTCGGGCTACCTCGACCTTGCTTCTTCGCTTACTGCCTTTGGGAACACCATTCCTACTTCCTATTACAGGCTTGTTCCACACCAGGAGGCCCCAACCAATATCTGCTGGGGCGACCGCAACAGGTCGGTTCTGGTAAGGGTTCCGCTGGGCTGGACCGGAAACAAAAACATGTACCTTGATGCCAATCCCAGTCAGCAACAGTCGGAAAGTGAATTTGATGAACGGCAAACCGTTGAATTTCGAAGCCCTGATGGTTCAGCCGATATTTATCTCCTGTTAGCCGGCCTGACTGTGGCTGCTTTGCATGGACTGACCATGGAGGACAGCCTTGAATACGCTGAACGAACCTATGTTGACGTAAATATTTTCCATGATGACCACCAGGAAAAAGTAACCGCACTTAAAAAATTACCTCTTTCGTGTTGGGAGTCGGCTGATTGTCTCCAAAATATGGCACATGTTTTTACCAACGGGGGAATTTTCCCTGAAGGCGTGATTAACAATATTATAAAAAAACTTAAAAAATTCGACGACAAAACGCTGCGTCAGGATTTGGGAAGTAACAACGAAGCTATTATGGCGCTTGTTAAAACATACTTCCATTGTGGTTGAAACATCTTTTTTAGTGATTCTTGCAAAATAAAAAAAAGGTACCGGGCTTCATAACCGGTATTTTTTTTGAAGTTATTAAAAAAACTCATGAACTTTGCAAAATCTCATGAGGTTTTAGTTTTCCTTTGTTCTATTGAAGGAAAGCCGAAAGGCCCTTTAGAAAAAACACAAAACATGGTTTATTTCATGTCAGTTATCAGGCGGTTTGTTTACATAGCCACATCAGTTGTATTTACGGCATTGTTGTCAGTGAAAACCTGTCCTCAGGATTTTGGTGTGAAGATGTACACCCAGGATAACGGACTGCTTAACGAGATTGTAAAGTCGATAGCATTCGACTCAACAGGATTCATGTGGATTGGTACTGACGGGGGTTTGTTGAGGTACAACGGACAGGAATTCATCGATTATTCACACCTGATCGCTTCAAAATACATCAAATCGGTTTACTGCAACCGCAATGGTGAGCTTTTCGTAAATTCTGACATGGGCTTCGACCAGATTTTATACGATTTGAACTCGGCCAAAATAAAAAATATCCTTTCAGGTGCTGCTAAATCCAGCGACAGCGTGGTTGCTTTTCCAAAGGGCTTTTTTGAAGATCAAAACCGAAATGTCTGGTTCTCGGATATGAACTCTGTGTACCGTTATAATGCAGATCAGGTAAACAAGTATTATCTGGGTGACGAAAACACTCCCCAAAGTTATGTCCGTTCTTTTTCTTTCTTCCCTTTTAAAGGAAACCACCTGATAGCAGTATCTCAAACCGGAAATTTTTATCATTTCAACCCGGTAAACAATTCCTTCAGACAAATTGATAACAATTTCAGCCTGAGAAACATCAGTGCTGTTTTGCCCATGGCAAACAACAAAATTCTATTGGGAGCAAATGATCAGCTCATCGAATTTGAAATTTTTGAAAATGCAACTATAGGCAACTTCAGGGTAATAAATACTGGCATTGATGCATCATGTTTTCTGGCCAACCCCGACAGCAGTTTTTACGTTGGCTGTTGGTCGCAGGGACTTTGGCTTGGCAAAAGACAAGGAAATGAATATGCTTTTCAAAAAGTTGATCAGGTAACCATCACCGGAGCTGTTAACCAGATTGTCAGTCACCAGAAAAACTTGCTGTTGGCTACTGATAACGGGATTTTTTCGCTGAAGGAAAAAATGTTTTCAGCCCCTTTCAACCAAATATCCCGGAGTTACATCCATGATGTCCGCTATGATGTTGACAACCACAACATTTATTTTTCGAATGGAAATAAGGTGATGAAAATTGATGAGTACACCTTAACCCCATCCATTGTTTACGAATCGCCGGGAAGTTTGATGCTTCAGGTTTATCCTGATAATAATTCAGTCTGGATTTCGGATAATCAGGGTGTTCTGCGTCTTGTACAAAACGGCTCAGTGGTGCGCACTGTCAACCTGAATGGGTATGGTTCGGCTATTTACAATATCAACAAGGATGAACAGGGTAACATTTGGATTTGTCAGGACGGATTAACCGGAATTATCAGAATTAGCCCCGACAATCAGATTCGTGTCTTTGCTGAAAACGATGGTTTGCATTCAAGAGTAAATTTCACGAAAAATTCACCCTATTCATACATCTTTTTGGGGGCTTCCGGAGATGACAATTACCTGTATTACTTCAACATCGATCAGGACAAAATTGTTAATATCAGCAAACCGCTGCCGTTCGAAATTGATGGAAATTTTATGGTGAATGACCTGGGTTTCGACAAAAGCGGAATAATGTGGCTGGCAACCAACCATGGACTGCTTCAGGTAAGGGGAAACGAAATTGAGCGCGCTGATTTGGAAAATCTGACCGATGACGACATCAAGGGAATAACCATTGACAAAAACGACAATTTGTGGCTTGCCACCAGCATTGGCGCTGTAAAATACGATGGTACCAACATCATGATTTTTGACCATTTTGAAGGTTTACCCTCAAAAACGGTTAACTTTCGCAACATTGTTACCGACGCTCAAAACAGGATTTGGGCAGGTACCCTGCTGGGAATTTCCTATACCAACAACAAATTAAAGCCATCAAAAACTTCTGATCCCCGACTGCTTGCAATCAGCGAAAAAGGAGTTCCTGTAAAAAACATCAACAAACGACAGTTCGACAATTTTGCTTACCTGGGTTTTAGTTTCATTTCGCCCGAATATCCTACCGAAGGCATTGATTACATGGTAAAAATGACAGGTAAGAACGACGAGTGGCAGTACACAAAAGGCAAAAATGAGGTGATTTACACCGATTTTGACGCCGGGAAATACAGTTTTCTTGTTAAAGCCAAACAACGGGGCAATTACCTCTGGAGCGATCCGATGGAATATTCGTTCACCATTTACACTGTTTGGTACCTCACCTGGTGGGCGTGGACAATTTTTGCTGCATTAATGGCCTTATTTATCTATCTTTTTGCCAAATGGCGAAGCCAGCGGCTTGAAGCCGAAAAAGTAAAGCTCAACCGTCAGGTATCCGAACGCACAAAAGAGCTGGAAAAGAAAACCATCGAAATTGAAGCCAAAAACACCCAGCTGATCATTGCAAAAGACGAAGCCGAACGGTCGTCGAAAGCCAAGGCCGAGTTTCTTTCCACCATGTCGCACGAAATAAGAACGCCTATGAACGGGGTTATCGGGATGATTAACATTTTACTGATGGAAAATCCAAAACCCGAACAGCTTGACAACCTCAACACCTTGAAGTTTTCGGCGCACAACCTCCTTTCTCTGATCAACGATATTTTAGATTTCAATAAAATCGATGCCGGTAAAATTGATCTGGAACGCATTGAATTTGACCTGAAAGAAGTGGTTAAAAACATCAAAATGGGATTTGAACCATCGGCAAAAGAAAAAGGAATTACCATTGATGTTGTTTTTGAGGACAATATTCCCGATGTGCTGGTGGGTGACCCAACCCGCACCTCACAGGTATTGACCAACCTGGTGGGCAACTCGATAAAATTCACTGAAAAAGGCGAAGTGCTGATCATCCTTTCAAAGCGGCTGCGACCTGGCAATCAGATTGAAGTTACCTTTAGGGTGAAAGATACCGGAATAGGCATTTCGCCTGAAAAGCTTGAGCATATATTCGAGTCATTCAGCCAGGCAAGTTCCGACACTACGCGTAAATTCGGAGGAACCGGACTTGGGCTTGCCATAACCAAAAAACTGCTGGAACTCATGGGCAGCCGCATTCAGGTGAAAAGCAAGGTTGGCGTTGGATCAGAATTTTCGTTCCGGTTGATTTTTGATGTCAGCGACAAACCAAAGGTGGTAAAAAAAGTCGAGACTGAAGGCGTGGTTTTCCCAAGCCTGAAAGGCTACAAAATACTGCTTGTCGAAGACAATCTCATCAATATTAAAATAGCCAAGCAGATACTCGAAAAATGGGACCTTGAGGTAGATGTTGCCAAAGATGGCCGAGAAGCCATAAACATGTTCACTCCCGGAAAATACCATCTGGTTTTGATGGATTTGCACCTTCCCGAAGTTGATGGCTATGGTGCAACCATCGAAATCAGGAAGGTTGACGCCCATATCCCCATCATTGCACTTACTGCAGCGGCGCTTGTTCAGGAAAAAGAAAAGGTTTTCTCATCGGGCATGAACGATTTTATTGCCAAACCCTTCAAACCTCACGAGTTGTACAACAAAATTACCACCAACGTGCTCAAGGTACCCCTAAAGTAATGTCGTCGCACAATTAAATAAAACATGCTTCCCAATGATCTGATTTCTACTTTGATTTTGGGTGGTGATTTTCAGGAAAAAAACTATTTTTGCCCTTTTTAAAATTTGAATTGCCGGATAATTAAAAATATTGATTATCAGGAATTTGATTCTTACAATGTCAACAAAAATTTATTTTCATTTTTATACTAACTTAAACACTTCTACAATGAGAAAGCTTTTACTCACATTGCTTACCTTAACTATGCTTACTGCTTCGTTTGCCCAGGGTTGGCGCCAGGGCGAAATGGAAGTGAAAGTAACAATTAACTCAACCCAGGACGCTCAAAAACTCGCATCCCTCAAGCTGAACGGGGACATCTATTCTGCTTATGCTACCATGTATGTTACGCCTGATGAACTCCGGAAAATTGAAGCCACCGGATTGGATTATTCCATTCAGATTGATGATCTGAACGGACATTTTGCAGATTTCTGGGAAAAAGATGACGCTTACCACAGTTACCAGGAAATTATCAACCTTGCCGACAGCCTTGCTGAAAATTTCCCTTCCATTTGCAAGAAGGTTGTGTATGGAACATCATTAGGGGGACGGCAACTTGCAGCGCTGAAAATCAGCGACAATGTTATGACAGATGAAAATGAACCAGAATTGTTTTTCGACGGAGGTATTCACGGAGATGAAATCGGAGGCCCTGAAAACCTGATCCGCTTTGCCCGTGATTTATGCCTGGGATATGGAAGCAATACGCAAATCACCAACCTGGTAAACGGGCGTGAAACCTGGCTTTACCTGATGGTGAATCCTGACGGTAGGGTAAATATGACCCGTTACAACAACAATGGCGAAGACCTTAACCGCGATTGCGGCTACATGTGGGACCAGGAAAGCGTTGGCTCATGGTCGCAGCAGGAAACAAGGATTTTGCGCAATGCCATAATGGAAACTCCCTTTGTGGTTTATACTTCATACCACAGCGGAACCGAGTTTATTTCGCACCCCTGGAGCTACCGTGCCAGCCAGTCGCCCGATCATGCACATGTAAACCAACTTGCAAGTGTATATGCTGATGTTTCGGGCTATTCAAACATACCTTACGGTCCGGGCTACACGGGGATGTACCCGATTAACGGAAGCACCAAAGATGCAGGATACGGCATTCAGGGATCGGTAAGCTGGTCGATGGAAATTTCGATGAGCAAACAACCGCCTGCTTCGCAAATCATGCTCTACTACAACTACAATAAACCAGCAATGCTGGCAATGATGGAATATTCAGGTTATGGCCTTGCCGGTACTGTCACCGATGAAACCACCGGCGAACCTGTTGCTGCTACCGTTTTCGTTAACAATTATTTTCCCTGCTATACCGATGTTGAAGTGGGCGATTACCACAAATATGTTTTGCCCGGAACCTACAACATTACCGTAAAAGCCAACGGCTATCAGACAAAGGTGGTTACAGGCGTAGTGGTTACTGCCAACAATGCCACGGTTACCAATTTCCAGCTTACACAGGATGACAACCAGGGTATTTACAAGATTATCGCCAGCCAGATTCCAGGAAATAACCCCAACGATGAAGGCGCAACATGGGCCTGTATTGGTCAACCCGATAACGTCAACTATTCGATTGGAAAAAGCGGTTGGATTATCGTTGACATGAAGGATATAATTTTTGATGGCGCCGGACCTGACCTGATGGTTTTTGAAGGTGATGCCTCAGCCGAAGGCTATACATTTTACGCCGGAACCAGCATGGATGGCCCATGGTACACGATGGGTACGGGCAGTGGTTCAACCGAATTTAGTTTTGAAAACTGCACACTCTCCGAAGCCCGTTATTTCAAAATTTTAGATGATGGCGATGGAAATGCCAGTGCTGCTGATGCTGGTTTCGACCTGGATGCCATTCAGGCATTAAGTGCTGTAACCGGCCCTTATCTTTTGCTGGAAAGCGTTGAAGTGGACGACTCGAATGGTAATAACAACGGAATTCTGGAACCTGGCGAAACTGCCGATTACATCATTACCCTAAAAAATGCCGGTAGTGAAACAGCCCTTGCCATTGTTGGGACACTTACCTGCAACGATCCTTATGTAACCGTGGTCACAACTCAACCTCAGACATTTGGCAACATCAACATCAACGCCTCCGCCACTGCCACCTATACAGTTTCGGCACAGGCAGGCGCTCCGGCTGGGCATGTGGCAACCTTGCAACTTGACTACCAGGGAACGAATGTGGCTTTGACCACAAAACTGATTGATGTTACCTTCCCCGATTATTGCTCTGCTTCGACAGGCACCGAAGACGAATACATTGCCAATGTTTCCTTTGGCACAATCAACAATTCGAGCGGATGGCAGGGCGGCGTTGGCAATTATACCAATTTATCCACCATCCTCGAACCGGGTGTAGCCGTTCCCATCACCATCACCAACGGCAATGCCTGGGCTTCCGACATTGTTTATGTCTGGGTTGACTGGAACAACGATTTTGAACTCGGAAGTCCGTCCAACGAAACCTTCCAGTTAACCAATGTTGGCGGCCAGGGACAAACCTTCACGGGAAACATCACCGCACCGGCGGGAACCAATCCCGGACATTACCGCCTGCGGGCACGCATGACCTACAGCTCAGCGCCAACACCCTGCGGATCGGCAACATATGGCGAAGTGGAAGATTACACAGTAGTGATTGAGGGCGATATTCTGCAGGCAGGATTTACGTCAGATGTAAATCAAATATGCCACGGCGGGCAGGTGCATTTTTACGATAACAGTGTTGGGAACATCACCAGCTGGGAGTGGGAATTTCCGGGAGGAACACCCGCCACTTCCAACGAAGAGAATCCTTTGGTAACCTATGCCAATGCCGGAATGTATGGTGTTACGCTGACCGTTTCTGACGGAACCAATTCAAATACAGCCATGGAACTGGAATACCTTATTGTTTATCCTGATCCTGAGCAGCCTGCAATTCCAACCGGACCCACTGAACTTTGCCAGAATGCCGCCAATTCCACCTATACCACCAACAATGCTGTGGGCGCAACAGGTTGGACATGGGAAATTTTACCTGTTTCGGCAGGAGCCCTCACACCAAATGGACCATCTGTAATTGTTGACTGGTCAGCAACGTATTCGGGTACAGCCACCCTTAAAGTAAAAACCTCAAATCTGTGTGGCGAAAGCAACTGGTCGGGGGCATTGGAAATTGTGGTAGTGCCTGTACCGTTAGCTCCCGTAAATATTACCGGCGCTGAATCCGTTTGTTGGGGCGAAACACATTTGTACCAGATTCCAGCTATTCCCGAGGCAACCGAGTACCTTTGGTACCTCGATCCCAATTCAAGCGGAGTTGTTACGGCAAACTGGAACGAATGTACCATCACCTGGAGTGATTCTTACATTGGTAACGCAACCTTGAAAGTAAAAGCGGCGAACGATTGTGGTGAAGGACCATTTTCGCCAACCCTGAATATCATGGTTGATGACTGCCTTGGTGTGGATGAACCTGCTGAGGAATCAGCCATAAAAGTATTCCCAAATCCATCCACAGGTGTATTCACCATTAGTTTTGATGATGCAGCTGTCTGTATTTCAAAAGTAACCATAACCGCAACAACAGGAGTCATTGTTTTTAATCAGATATTTGAACAATCAGGGGTTGAATCACCCCTCAAAATTGAATTATCTGCAATACCTGACGGTATTTACTTCTTGAAACTGGAAGGCGAAAACCAACTGATCACTGAAAAAATTGTTGTTCGCCGGTAAACTTTTTCTCAATTACGAGTCTTTGGGTAAAGTCATTCCTGTGCAACCGGATTGTACTTTACCCTTTTATCTATTATAAATCAGATATTTAACACATTTACGATGAAAAAAAATTTATTGTTTGTGATTGCCATGTTGTTTGCAATCACTTTGTTTTCACAAGAAAAAGTCATCATTCGTTTCAGTAATCCCGAACCAATTACAGTCAAAAAATTTACTCAACCCAATTATGATGTTGCCGCTTACAAACCAGGTGAATTCCTCGATCTGGTCGTAACAGATGCTGAATATCAAAAAATCCTCGACCAGGGTTACTCTGTTGAAATTGTAAAAACAATCGCCGAAATGGCTGCCAATCTGGGCAATGTTGACGATATCAACGGCTACCGCACTTATGAAGAGGCATTAACTGAACTTCAAAACATTGCAGCTGCCCATCCATCTTTCTGCAAACTAATCGATATAGGCAACAGTCGCGGAAAAAATTATTACAGCTCAGGCTATGGAAATTATTCAAACTATCAGCACGATATCTGGGCATTGAAGGTTTCGGATAATGTTGAACTTGAGGAAGATGAACCATCTGTTTACTACTTTGGAGCACATCACGCCCGCGAACCCCTCAGCACCGAAGTAGCATTTTATGTTTTGAATTACCTGGTAAGCAATTATGGCAGCAATCCGGAAGTAACAGCCAACATCAATTCAAAGGAAATCTGGTTTGTTCCTATAGTAAATCCGGATGGCCACGAAATAGTTCTTGATCAGATCAACACCGACTGGCGTAAAAATATACGCGATAACGACGGAAATGGAAATTTAACCCCCGGAGGCTGGGATTATCCCGACGGCGTTGACCTCAACCGCAATTATGGGTGGGAATGGGGAGGAACTGGCACCACCACCGATCCAAATGATATTACATACTGTGGTCCTGAGCCTTTTTCGGAACCGGAAACCCAGGCTATTAAGGATTTGCTGGCAAATCACCATTTTGTAGCCGGCATTTCGTACCACACCTACAGCGAACTGGTTTTATGGCCTTACGGGTACCAGGATGGTGCTGTAGCTCCTGATGTAACTGCCCTGGAAGCTTTGGGAACTGCCATGGGAAATTCAATTCCCGGAATTTCGGGTGGCCATTACACACCACAACCATGTTGGGCGTTGTATCCCTGCTCGGGCGTTACCGATGATTATTCCTACGGTAAACACGGAATTTTCGGTTATACCATCGAACTGGGCACCGAGTTTATTCCTCCGGCCAATGAGGTTTACCAGATTTGTGAAGATAACCTTCAGGCGGCCATGATTCTCCTGAACAGGGTGAATGCTGCCACGCTCACCGGGCATATAACAAATGCCACTTCAGGCGACCCTTTGGTTGCTGAAATTTATGTTCAGGGTATCGACAATACAGGACTTTACCGTGAACCTTACAAAAGTGATGAAGATTTCGGAACCTATTATCGCTTGTTGCCAAACGGAAATTACACGGTGACATTTTCGAAATTTGGTTACATCTCACAGACTTTTAACAATGTAAACATCAACAGCACCGGGCAAACCACCCTTGATGTTGCCCTTGTGCAGAGCCAGATTATTGCTGTTAGCGGAACGGTTACCGACAGCGACTCGGGTGAGCCGATCAGCGGAGCCATGATCCAGGTTTTGAATACCCCCATCGATCCGGTGTACACCAACGGAAGCGGTCAGTACGTAATTCCCGAAATTTACGAAAACACCTATAGCTTCAGGGTGTTTGCCCTGAATTACGCTACACTGATTCAGGAAGTTCAGGTGAATGAAAACAATACCGTGGTTGACTTCGAATTAACCGAATCCACAGCAATCAGTTTTGAAACCGGAACCTTTGGACAAGGCTGGACTTTTGGTGGCAATGCTAACTGGACCATTGATGGAACAAATGCCTGGGATGGACAGTATTCGGCAAAATCGGGCAACATCGGCAACAGCCAGACAACACAGATGATGATAACGAAAGAGGCGGCAACCGCCGGAACAATTTCGTTCTATGTAAAAGTTTCGTCGGAACAGGACTACGATTACCTGAAATTTTATATCGATAACCAATTGAAAAACCAATGGTCGGGCAACGTTGCCTGGACGGAAGTCAGTTATGATGTTTTTGCAGGAAATCATACGTACAAATGGGTTTACGAAAAAGACGTTTATGTTGTGAGCGGTTCTGACTGCGGGTGGGTCGATTATATCATTTTTCCACCTTCAGCCACCGTTACATCGCAGGCTGGTTCGGACGGTGAAATTTGCGAGGATGAAACCTTTCAGTGTGCCGGAAGCGCTACCTATTTTACTTCCGTCATCTGGTCAACTTCTGGCGACGGTCTTTTTAACAATCCTTCAATCCTCAATCCCGTTTACACACCCGGAACCAGCGATATTACAGCAGGTTCGGCAGTTTTGACGCTCACGGCCACCGACAACAGCGGCAACTCCGACAGCGATGATTTGGTGCTTACAATCGATCCACTGCCCGGTGAGCCTTCAGCCATCGCCGGCGAATCCGAAGTTTGTGCCGGAAGTGCCGAAACCTACACCTGCCCGGCTGTTGCCTTTGCCCAGTCATACGACTGGGCAATTTCTCCCGAAAATGCTTTTTCAGCAATCACGGTAGTGGAAAATATGCTTGAAATCGTATGGAGTGATGCTTATTTTGGTTCAGCTGACATTACCGTTATGGGGATAAATGAATGCGGCGACGGCCCACTTTCTGAAACATTCAGTGTTGAAATACATGATTGTACCGGAATAATCGACTTGTCGGATTATGGCTTTACACTATCACCCAATCCCGTAAACGACTTTTTGACCATCAGCTTCGACAATGAAAACCATGAATTCGTTGAAATCGAGGTATTAAATATGCCCGGCGAGACGATTTTCAGAAAAATGATACATGTAACAGGCTCTGAGTTATCCATTGATGTTTCGCCTCTGACAAATGGAATGTATTTGGTGCGACTGAAAACACCCGGGGCAACATCGACCAAAAAAATTGTAATAAACCGTTAATTTTTTGTTAAAAAACACATAATCACCAATTTCCATTGTTTTTTTAACAATTATTATTTTACAAAAAAAAGCATCAACATGTTTTTGCTTACTTTTGCAACTTCTTGATATTAAAATGTTCTACAATAAAATCATTATTAAATTAAATCTTTTCTAAGGAGATCACACGAATGAAAAATGTTTCAACTTTACTTTTAACACTGGTTATGGTGTTTGTAACCACAGGCCTTTTTTCGCAGCAAAAAAAGGAATCGTATCGCGAAAAGCTATACCCCAATGGTATTTACAATCCATACCAGGTACTCGACACCCGTGTTGACAACATGGGCTACTGGCGCAAAGCCGCTGAACTCGGACTTGCTAGCGTTGCTCCAAAAGTTGATATTCCGTTAGGTACTTTTAAAGGGAGTAAAATCGCTGCCAAAAGTGTATGGCGCGAAGATTCACCAGATGTACCGGTAACCAATGTTAATTCGACGCAAAGCGAAAACTCAATTTTTGTTGACCCCACCGATCCTGATCACGTGCTGCAATCGAACAATTCGACCCAAAATCCTGTTGGAAGCCTTTACGGAGCCAATTATTTCTTTTCGTATGATTTTGGACTTACCTGGGGCGGAACGGTTCAGGGCGCAGGAGGAAGCAATTCGGGCGACCCTGCCACCGGAATTAACCTTGAAGGCCGGCAATATGTTGGCTTTATTCACAGCAACGGAGGCCAGGGTATTGCCTATTCAAATGATGGTACCAGCTGGACATCTGTAGTTTGTGGTACTCCTCCGGGCGGCTGGAACATTCTGGACAAGAACCACATGTGGGTTGACAATAGTCCAACCAGCCCTTACGAAGGAAACGTTTATTCAGCCTGGACTGGTTTTGGAAATGCAAATGATTCGGAAATCGAATTTGTTCGTTCAACCAACGATGGTTTAACGTATTCCTCACACATGAACATCAGTTCAGCCGTGAATGCTGGCAGTCACAATCAGGGTGTAAATATACAAACCGGCCCAAATGGCGAAGTGTATTGTACCTGGGCAATTTACGATTCGTGGCCAAGCGATGAAACAGCCATCGGTTTTGCACGTTCGTTAAATGGAGGCGCTACTTTTGAAACAGCCACCCGCATTCGCTCCAACATTCGTGGTGTCAGAACAAGCGGAGTTGGCAAAAACCAACGCGTTAATTCATTTCCGTCATCAGCCTGCGATATCAGTGGCGATGGTACTATTTACGTTGTCTGGGCAAATATTGGTGTTCCCGGTATTAATACAGGAAGCGACACCGACATTTATATGATCAAGTCGAGCAACCAGGGTACAACCTGGTCGAATCCGATAAAAGTAAACCAGGATGCTTCCGGCTTAGGCAACATTCATTATTTTCCATGGATAACCTGCGACCCCGAAACCGGCGCGCTGAGCGTTGTTTTCTATGACGACCGCAATACTACAGCGTCAAAATGCGAAGTATGGTGCGCCAACTCTTTCGATGGTGGCGAAACCTGGGAAGATTTTCGCGTAAGTGATGTTGACTTTACCCCAACCCCAATTCCAGGTCTTGCCGGCAGCTACATGGGCGACTATCTGGGAATTTCAGCACGCGGTGGAAAAGTTTATCCCGTTTGGACCGATACCCGCAGCGGCACAGCCATGACCTACACCTCACCCTACGAAACCAACAGCCTGCCCCGCCCTGCTGACCTTACGGGATCAGTAACCTTTGAAACCGGACAGGTTAGCCTTGGCTGGTCTTTCGAACCAGTAGCTACCTTCCAGTATTTCATCATTTACAGAGATGGTTTCCAGGTTGCTACCACTACCGATCCTTTCTATTCAGAAACCCTCCCGACCTATGGCATTTTCAAATACAAGGTTACAGCCATGCACACTGAAGGTGAATCGTCAGGACCAAGCCTTACACTGCAGTGGGGCGACGCACATGTTGCCGTCGAACCCGACGAAATCATCGAATACATCGACCTGGGCTCCACTTCAACCCACTACGTCAATATTTCCAATGTTGGTCAGTTAGACCTGTATTACGAAGTGTCATCATCAACCGAACCCACCCGTGGAAAAGACTACTGCGATGCAACAACCAGTGTTGAGGACGAATTCATCGCCAATGTAGAGTGCGGAACCATCAACAATTCAAGCGGATGGCAGGGCGGAGTAGCCAACTACACCAACATTTACACAGAAATCAATGCTGGTGAATCGGAAAGCATTACTGTTGAAAATGGAAATGCCTGGGCTTCCGATATTGTTTATGTTTGGGTTGACTGGAACGACGACTTCACTTTTGCCCAAAACAGCACCGAGCAATACCAGCTTACCAACGTTGGCGGACAAGGTCAAACATTTACAGGAACCATAACCGTTCCAATGGGAACTGTTGGTGGCGAACACCGTATGAGGGTTAGAATGACTTACAGCTCTGCACCCGAGCCATGCGGTAGTTCAACTTATGGCGAAATTGAAGATTATACCATTAAAGTTAACAGTTGGTTGTTTGTAGAACGGGTTACCGATACCCTTGCTCCCGGAAATACAGACATCATTGAAGTTAATTTCAATTCACAGGATTTAACAGAAGGTACCTATTTTGGTAACGTGAAAGTAGAAAGCAACGACCCGGATATGCCTGTTGTTGATGTTCCGATTACCTTAAATGTAGGAGGCTCTTTCCCGCTTGCACTCAATGTTGTGGCTAATCCCGCCAACATTTGTATTGGCTCGGGCTCTCAGCTTTCGGCAATGGCACAGGGTGGCAGCGGAAGCTACACCTATTCCTGGACTTCTGACCCGGCCGGATTTACCTCAAACTCACCCGAACCTTATGTAACTCCAACGGCTACCACAACTTACATCTGTGAAGTAAACGACGGCGAAACCATTGTTACAGGACAAGCCTCGGTTGTGGTCTCGGATATTCCTGCACAACCAGCAGCCCCACAGGGCGAAACTGCCTACTGTCAGGGTGTTTATCAATCGGTTTACAGCACCAATGGCAGTGCCGGATCGAACACCTATGCCTGGCAGCTGACGCCAGCCAATGCCGGAACCATCGCAGGTACCGGACTTACCGCAACAGTAACCTGGAATGACGAATTTACAGGAACTGCCTCGGTTATGGTTGCAGGAGTCAATATATGCGGTCAAAGCGCGATGTCGGATGCACTCGAAGTAGCTATCCACGCATTGCCAGTTGTTGAACTCGGTAGTGATGTTACCATTTGTGCCAACGAAACCATGGTGCTGGATGCCGGAAATCCAGGAGCACAGTACTTGTGGTCAACCGGGGCTACTACTCAGACAATTGCGGTGGACACCACCGGAGTTGGCATTGGAAATATTGATATCTGGGTTACGGTTACCAGCCCGGAAGACTGCCAAAATACCGATTCTATCAACATTCAGTTTGACGATTGCACCGGAATTTCAGAGAACAGCGGCCAATGGTCAGTACAGGTATTCCCCAACCCCGGCAGCGGTTTGTTTACCATCACTTTAACCTCTTTTTCTGCCGAAAAAGTTGATCTGAATATTTATAACGCCCTGGGTAAAGAAGTTTATACTTCAAATCAATTGACCATCGACAAAAACACTGAATTGAACGTCAATCTTCAAAATCAACCCGATGGCATTTATTTCCTTAACCTGAAGGGTCATGATATTAATTTGATTAAAAAGATGGTGATCCGGAAATAATTTCGAATTCTCTGTCTGTACTGAAAAACCGGGGATTTCTGATCTCCGGTTTTTTTTATTTTCAGATGTACTTCTTAATTGTGTGGAAAAAAATTATGATTTTAATTAAAGTGTGTCTAAATTTGTGCGGGATTTTTATTTAAAAAGAGGATAATTTGTTAATAATTAAACCATTAACTATGAAGACAATAATATCAACCTTACTGTTCCTTTTGCTGAACAGTACTATTTTCGTCGCAAATGTATTTTCACAAACACTGGCAAAAGATGCACTTAGCAAAAATGAGCCAGCTATTTCCCGAGGAGACTCCATTAACCCAAAAGCCAATATTACCATTTCAGGCTATATTAATATTTCTTACAATGGAAATTCGACTGCCTGGGCGGGTTATCCGGTTAAATTTTTACCTAAAGACACCACTATTTACACCGATGCCTATGGAAAGTACTCATTATCTCTTGAATCGGGATGGAGTGGAACTGTAACACCGGTTTATTCCTGTTCGTCCTATTCCTTTACAAGCACTCCTGCAACCCGTACTTTTACCGGCGTTACCGCCAATCAAAGCAATCAGAATTTTACCATTGTAACAAGTCAATTGTTTACCATATCCGGCACGTTTACCGATTCACTCACAGGCGACCCAATAGCCAATAAAACCATTGTGCTGAGGTATAAAAATGGTAACGAGATTCCGAAAATTCAAATCACAACCAATTCTCAGGGGCAGTATTCATTACAGTTTTTACCCTGCTGGAGCGGAACTTTTGATCCGGAATATGGCACCGATTTATTCATTACTCCTTTTACAAGAACCTTCAACAACATATCACAGAATTACACAAATCAGGATTTTAAAGTTTATTATTTTAATTATGGCACACCGCCGGGTTGGGAATACCCACCAAATGCACCCAGTGTTCACACAATATCAGTATTTACAACCTCCAATCCCAATTTTTGCACTACGGGTTTGCAGTTAGGCGACCTTATTGGAGGTTTTTATGTTGGCGATGATGGTTCACTGAAATGTGGTGGTTACGGGTTGTGGACTCCCGAAAAAAACACCCCGGTGGTATTAAAAGGAAACGATACCTATACTCCTGAAAAAGATGGTTTTAACGGAAACGAAGTGATTAACTGGAGGTTTTATTCATGGGACAATGATGAAACCTACCCGGCATATCCCACCTACTTTACCAACCTCGGTGGTCAGCCATTGGACTACGATGGTAAATGGAGCCCTGGTTCACTTTCGGCCATCCAGACCATGCCAGGGTATCTTTACCATAAAGTGGAAATTCCGGCAGGATGGGGAAGCATTTCGAGCTACCAGGTTACACGGGTTTCAAACATTACGGCTGCCAATCTTTTCAGCCCTGTAACGAGCGACCTGGTTATTCTGCAAAACCTCACCCAAACCTACTGGCCGGGCGGAAGTGTTCCCGGAACCTGGGCATGGAGCCGCACAAAAGGTTACAAAATAAAGATGGCAAACGCCCGTACACTTCCGATAGAAGGATGCCCGGGAACCAGCAATTCGGTTTCGCTTGCTTCGGGATGGAATCTTTTTCCGGTGCTGGTCAACTGCAACGTTTACCTTACCAGTGTCTTCACTTCATCGGTCATCAGCAAGGTTACCATCATTAAAGATGTTGCCGGCCCAGGTGTTTTCTGGCCTGAAATGGGAATAAACACCCTGCAGATATTACAACCCGGAAAAGCCTATCTTGCCAAAATGACCTCTTCGGCAACCATCACCTATCCGGCATGTTCGGGCAACGAAAAAATAAATCATGAGCCAATTCCTGAAATAACAAACCTCACTCCCTGGAACACCCCGGTTGTGAACACTGCCACCCACAACATTGCCATTCCCGCAGGTTGCCTCACTCAGGTGAACAGTGGCGATTACATTGGCGCCTTTATGCAGGATGGTACCTGTGCAGGGCTTACAATGATAGAAAATACCACTGGAAATGCTGTGATCACGATTTACGGCGACGATGATCTAACTTATGAATCCGAAGGTTTTTACGATGGCGAAATGCTCACCTTTAAGCTGTACCGGCCATCCACCAAAAAACAATACGATGTCTGGGCTGAATACGACTGTTCGCTGCCTTCCTGCGATGGCACTTTTGTTACCGATGGTTTATCGGCGTTTAAAGAAATGCAGCTTACCTCAACCGGCACGGGTGAAATGAACAACGAATTTGTCAGTTTTTATCCAAATCCGGCCTCAGAATCGCTAAAATTCAGCGCTGGCAATGCAGGGGCAACCTATCATCTCACCATTACCGATTTGTTTGGAAAATCAGTATTTGATGGATTAATTGCTGACCAGACTGAAATAGATCTTTCAGGGTTGCACAGTGGAATTTACATGGTAAAGATTGAAAATTCAGGTTACGTGAAAATTGAAAAACTGGTTTTAAACAAATAAAACATCCCTGACATGAAAAAAATACTGCTGTTGTTGTTTACTGTTGCTTTCGTAATTACACTTAATGCACAGAATGTTACCGTCAGCAATGATAATTCGGACGGGCGAAAAGATTCCACCAATCTGCGGATTAATCATACAATCTCGGGTTATGTATTTTTTATTAACGGCACTGACACCTTACCTTATCAGGGAGTAACCCTGTCGTTTGTACCCGATTTTGGAACGGCAACCACCAATTCGGAAGGATTTTATACCAAAGATGTTATCAGGACATGGAGTGGAACGGTTACTCCTTTCTACTGCTGCGATTTATACGTTTTCACACCCGGATTGCGTACTTACACAAACCTGAAATCCGATTCGGTGAATCAGAACTACACGTTTATTGCCAGCCAGATGCTTACCATTTCGGGTACTTTCACCGATTCGGTCACCGGTGCTCCTTTTGCCAATAAAACCATCGTTTTAAGGCCCAAAAACGGCGCCCTCAGCAAGATTCAGGTTACAACCAATGCACTGGGTGAATATTCGTTGCAGTTTTTGCCTTGCTGGAGCGGCACTTTCGATCCTGAATATGTTTCGAGCAGCAACAATTATTACTACATAACACCTTTGACAAAGACCTACACCAACATCACTACCAGCTATTTCAATCAAAATTACAAGGTTTATTACTACAATTTTGGCACGCCACCCGGCTGGGAAAAACCACCTCCCTATTTTGGAATCATGACTATCTCGGTGTGGAATACCTCAAAACCCGACATCTGTGGAGTTCCTCTGCAGTTAGGTGATCTGATTGGTGGTTTTTATTACGACGAAAACGGAAACCTGAAATGCGGCGGATACGGAATTTGGTCACCCGAAAAAAATACACCGATTGTGCTTCAGGGCGATGATACCTATACCACACAAAAAGAGGGATTTGGCTATAACGAAGTTATTAACTGGAGGTTCTATTCGTGGCCCAATGCCGACGACGACTACTACGTGACTTTTACACGCCGTACACTCCCCAACACGGTAGCACCCGATAAATGGATTTCGGGTGGGTTATCGGCAATCGACAGCCTGTCGGGTTTTTGCTATCATCGTATCGAGTTACCTGCCGGATGGTCGGGTTTATCGAGTTACCAAACACCGGCAGTTACTTCGCTCAACACCCTGTTCAGCCCAATTGTCAGTAATGTGATAGTTATGCAAACCCTTACAGGGACATACAATCCAAGCCTGGGCACAAACACAATAGGTTCGTGGAGCCGGACCAAAGGCTATGAAATAAAAATGAACAATCCGGCTACCTTTTCTGTGCCCGGTTGCCTTGCTTCAACACGCAACCTTACATTGGTATCGGGCTGGAATCTTTTTCCGGTACTGAGTAACTGCGAAGTGTCAGTAAGCGACGTTTTTAACCCGGTGATCAACAAAGTAATGATCATCAAAGAAGTTGCCGGAACCGGGCTTTACTGGCCGGCACAAAATATCAATACACTTCAGACACTGGAGCCCGGAAAAGCTTATCTTGGAAAAATGTCGTCCTCGGCATCAATAACCTATCCTTCATGTACCAAAAATGAGGGTATCAAAATTGAAAACACCGGCGAGGTGGAGATTGATCATGATCTGAAAAAATAAAAATCAGTTCAGGTAAAAAAACCTCTGTATCCATCATGGTACAGAGGTTTTTTTTTGAGTTCAGGATTCCGGATCCTATTTAAGGTTTTCTTCAAAAAAGCCGGAAATTTTATCAAAAAGGTGCACCCTGGCTTTTCCACGCATGTTGTGTTCAGCGCCGGGATACACAAAATAATCCACCTGTTTGCCCTGATTGATACATTCGTCTAAGAAGGTAAGGCTGTTTTGCCAAACCACAACCGGATCATTGGTTCCGTGAATAATCAAAAGGTCGCCCTGAAGCTGATCCACATAATTTAGCAGACTGGCTTTTTGGTATCCGTCAGGATTCTCCATGGGTGTATCCATGTAGCGCTCACCGTACATCACCTCGTACCATTTCCAGTCGATTACCGGGCCTCCGGCACACGCGGCTTTAAAGACGCCCGGGTGCCTGAGAAAAAGTGAAATTGTCATAAAACCGCCATAACTCCAGCCATCCACACCTATCCTGGTGCTGTCAACAAAACTGAGCGATTTCAGGTATTTCACACCAGTCATCTGGTCGGCCATTTCTTTTTCGCCGCATTGGCGATGGATGATTCTTTCGAATTCAAAACCCCGGTTTGCAGAACCACGGTTGTCGAGTGTAAAAACCACATAGCCCTGTTGCGCGAGGTAATTCAGCCAGAATCCTGCTCCTCCGGTCCACGATTTGTCAACCAGCTGTGCATGCGGCCCACCGTAAACATAAACAATGGCCGGATATTTTAAAGACGGATTGAAATCCACGGGTTTTATCAAACGGGCATACAAATCGGTTTTACCGTCATCGGCTTTGAGTGTGATAAAATTCATTTCGCCGGTTTTGTAACCTTCGTAAGGATTTGCATCCTCGAGCAAAGATGAAATGATTTCTCCTTCCTGGTTAAAAAGGTAGTAACCACGTGCCATTTTCACACTGCTCAAAACATCCAGAAAATATTTATTACCTGCAGACGGAATGATGCTATGAACACCTTCAGCAGTTGTTAATCGCTTAATTTGCCCTTTTTTAACATCGGCTTCATAAAAATGATTTTCCAGCGGACTTACTTCAGTAGCTTCAAAAAGTACTTTCTTCCCGTCAGCATCAAAACCCAAAAGGTTGGTTACTTCCCATTCACCGTTGGTTAGCTGTCGTATCAAATTTCCGTCGGTATTGTAAAGATAGAGATGGTTCCAGCCATCGCGCCTGCTCTGCCAAACAAACTGAGTGGGATTCGACTTTGAAAAATGCAGGTTGTGCAAGGGTTCGACGTACCGTTGATTGGTTTCTTCAAACAGTGTTTTCATAAAATCACCAGTTCGGGCGTCATATTTATTCAATTTTAAATGATCCTGACCACGGTTTAAAACACCAACGTACAACACATCACTGTCGGGCCCCCAGGTTATCGAAGTCAGATACTGGTTTTCACCACCTGATATTTTAAGGTAGGTTATTTCATTCATGGCGGGATTGAAAATTCCGAGGCTCACCTTCTGGCTCTTCGAACCAGCCATGGGATATTTTTCGGGGCTGGCACTCGCAATGGGATTGTAAATGTCAACCAAAGGATAATCAGCAACTTCCGATTGATCGATCCGGTAAAAAGCCAGCACTTTTCCGTCGGGCGACCAAAAACTTCCCTGATTTATGCCAAATTCGTTGCGCGAAGGAACATGACCATACAAGATGTTGTTCCCGGCAACATCAGAAACCTGCATTTTACGACCATTAAC
This sequence comes from uncultured Bacteroidota bacterium, assembly GCA_937950125.1. Taxonomy (GTDB): domain Bacteria; phylum Bacteroidota; class Bacteroidia; order Bacteroidales; family 4484-276; genus CALFEP01. Next base: position 26,288 of record CALFEP010000305.1, on the reverse strand, counting down.
AGCCACAAACAAATTGCTTTCGATGGTGTAGGCTACCGACAGGTTTTTTTCATCAATATTCAAATTATCAGCATTTTCATCCCAGCTATTCACTTTTTTAAGCATCGAATCAGTCAGGTTGAAAAGATAAATTGCATTTTTATTCGTAAAATAAAACCGTTGGGTGTCGAGCCAGGTTATTCCGGGGAACCTCATCAATTCCTCTTCCTGCAGGTTTTTGATTTTTTGGTTTAAATCTGAAATTTTGAGCACGGTATCAGCTTTCGCCGGATCAGTAGCATTTTTCTGAATAAGTGCATTGCTTTTCAGGTAGGTAAAAAAATCTGAATCGCCCCGCCAGGCGAGGTTATTCATAGTTTCGGGATAAAGCTCCCGGTTGAGAAGGTCGCTGGTTTTAAAAAGTTTTTCCTGAGCCACGGCATCATTGACCCAAAGAAACCAGCAAATGCTGATCAGAAATAAAATCCTGTTTTTCATCCTTAAATATTGCTTTTTTTAGTTATAAATTTCTCTTTCAATTTATTAAAAAGTAAAACAAATACACTTACCGTCAGGAGGATCAAAAGAAACCACATTACAAACTGCCACGCACGTTGTGTTTGGAAAAGATACGTACTCACATTGCCAATGATCAACCATTGAATGACGTAAAAAGTGGTTACATTTTTTCCGGTCCACACCAGGTATTTGACCAGAAAATGGTTTTCTGCTTTTTTGAACAACAAATCGGCAAATATCAGCCAGCACAGCAAAAATGCAATTGTCCACAAAAAGAAGGTGAAAGCATGGTGGTAATATTCCGTGAGTAAAATTGTGGTTTGAAATCCGTAGCTGAAGGTTACCACAACGGCAAGTAAAGCAGCAGCTGCGGCATACAGCTTATTGGTTTCCGAAATTTTGTGTATTTCGTATTTCTTCATCAACAGCGAAAAAATGTACCCGGTTAATGGATAGGCAAACCAAGGAAAAACTGGAAAATACGACCATCCGGAATTTCCCCAGAAAAATGCCTGAACATATTTTATCCATTCGGTTTGGCCAGAATAAACCGGTAACCAGGGATTTAAGGAGGCAAAAAGCAAAACCATTACTGCCCAGCCCGCCAGGTTTTCTTTCAGCACTTTTGATAACAAAGTGATGAGGATGATGCTAAGCCCGGCTACAAATAAAATGTCAACGCCAAACACATAGTGCCACGGATTATGGTCAACCGCTCCATTCATGATCAATATCAGCAGATGCAGGTTTAATCCTATGTTTAACACTATCCCCAGGACAATAAGTTTAAAGCCCCGTGTTATATTCACCCTGAAGCTTTTACCCGAAAATGCAATAAAAAAACCCATCAAGGCCATAAAGACAGGGGCGGCAGGCGGCCCACCCAGAAAAAGTGAAATTTTTCCCAGCCAGCTTGCGTAAACTTCCGGGGAAGCAAAATTTTCCATCAGGTGAACCTGAATCATCAGAACAACGGCAATTCCTTTCAGAATATCAGGTAATATCAGCCGCTGTTTTTTGTCTAAAGGATTTTTCATCATTTCATCAATTTAAATTAAAGGAGGTTAAAATAACCTGTCGGAAGGTTTTCATTTTTTGGTCAATCATATCTGTTTTTCGATTTACCATCAGCAATTTGATGGCATTTCACATTTTAGCAAATGAATTAAATTTCAGGTTTAAAAAGGAATTTTGTGATAATCAAAAGTTTGTCCATCGGAAAATTCTTTGATACGGCGGGCTATCCTGACAAAAATCTCCAGATCGAGCTGGTTTAATTTATCAATAGAATTTTGTTGTCCGCGGCTGGCTTTGGCAAGTGTAGCAAGAAAAGTGTAGCTGTGATTTTCAAGCCATTTCATGGCATTATCATCATCAACCGAGGCTGCATCAAAAGCAGCAAAATGCCTGTAACCATGATTTACCAGCCAGTTTATGGCATCCGTATTTCCCCTGATGGCGTTGGAGAGGGCAGCCAGCTCAGGAAAATTGTTTTCCAACAACCATTGAAAAAAATTTTTATCGCCCGAAATTGCCATCTCAAAAGCCAATAAAATCTTAACCGGATAATCATAAAGGTTTTTCACGGGTATCAAAAGGTATGAATGGTTTAATAAACACTTGATCTGACCCTGATTTTCTTAAGTTTTTCGGCAATCTCGAAAAGCTCTTCCTTTGGCACCGCTATCAGTCCCGGAGCTGGCGTGGCCCGGTCGATGGGGTAAAGCATTACATACCGTGGCCTGATGTTGCTGATGTGGCCAAGCCAGGCTTCTACCTCAGCTTCGGTGGTGTTGTCAACCTGTTGGCCATTTATTTCACCTCTTACAAACAATGTTTGAATAATTACTTTTTGCCTGAACCTGCGAAGGTTTCCAACAATTTTTTCAAGCGTAAGCGCATCCGAGCCCGGATTGTTGATCAGCCTGAATGTTTCTTCCGTGCCGGCATCCAGTTTCAGAATGTTGTTGTCAACCTTCATCAAAGCCTGAAAAACACTGGGTTTATCGATCAGGCTCGAATTGGAAAGCACCGTAATCTCTGCATTTGGAAAATATTTATTTCTTAGCGAAACCGTATCATCAACAATACCCGAAAACTCAGGGTGCATGGTTGGTTCGCCATTTCCGGCAAAGGTTATTGAATCGGGAAAATTGGATGTTGCCTGCAGTTGAATAAGCCTGGTTTCGAGCGCCTGTCGTAGGTCGCCGCGCATCGGCAATGACTGCTTAGTACCATGTTCATCCTTAGTCCATCCGCACTCGCAATAAATACAATTAAAAGTACAAATTTTATGGCCGGTTGGCAATAAATTAATTCCCAACGAGTTGCCCAAACGCCTGCTGCGTATGGGTCCAAAAATCATTTCATTAAACAAAAATCCTGACATAAATTGGCGTATTTAACCGTTCAAAAGTACAATAAAAACAATTTTCCACCCTGAATGTTAAACTGGTCGCCATTGCTGACAAACCAAAACAATGCGATTTTTTGAAACGATTTTCGCCTAATCTGAACGGATCAAAGCATTCACCGGAAAGTACATCGCTAATTTGAAGCAAAGTAAAGACTCAGGATGAAATGCAATTGCAACATCATGACAAAATAATCTGCAATATCGTAAAACGAAAGAACAAACAAACCCGACACAGGTTTGCCATTCTCTCCACCGAAAACTTACGCCAACTGGACCAACGGACACACAAAACTGCCGTTAAAATGAAAGAAAGCAGCAGCATTGCCATCAATCTTTTAAACCAAATTCAAAACGCCTAACCTGTTGAAAAAGACATTACCCTGAAATTTCAGATTCCTTTCGGCCTGCCAGCCAAAGTTGAGAAGGCAGTCAGGTTTTTGGGACGTGCGGGGGTAGAATCCACCTCTTGCTGACATTCATTTCTTTTTGTTAGTGAAATATTTGGCAAAGCAACCGAGAAATCTCAACTGCGACAGCATATCCTGTAAATCACTTCTTTCACCTCACAGAAAATCATAACCGGATCAGGCGGTTTGAATTTACAAAATAATAATCAAATGCCCTTTCGCCTGATTTATTCACAAACATTACGAAACGTGCCTGCCAGGCGGCAAAGCAGGGATATTTTCAGGACTTGCCCTTACCATTGCTTATTTGCAAAATTCGTCCGGAACACGTATTATTCTTGTTCCATGGGCTGATATTTATGAAAATTCAGGTTAGAATGATGGATGATTTTCACCAGTAAATTGAATAATAACCCCGTGATTCAGGCAACTTTTGATTTGCCAGAAAGGGAATTGGCACTTCAGCTATTTTTCTTATTATTAAATTCTTACCATTTTTATTGCACCATGTTTTATACAAGCTTCACAAAACAATGTTTAACCACATTGTAAGTGATGTGTAGAGATAGCCAATTTTAAACACCATCAATGCTGAAATGCTTTATTTATGAATGCTACAACATCGAATGATGTATTATTGATGTAATCGGCGACCTGTAATGATGAAATTTTGCTGTGGTAAAAAATTTGGATAACGCATTCATTGATAATAATTTCGCCAAAATCAAATGTTCTTGACAAAACCACCTCGGTTATTCAAAAAGGAAGCAAAATGACAAAGAAACTTACTGTACTAATTATTAATCTGATGCTGATGGTAATGGTGCAGCATGGATTTTCTCAATTTGTTCCGGTTGGAAGTGGCGCCTACACCACGGTTTTCCCCGGTGTTGATCCTGCTGGCAGGAATACTTTTCCAACGGGCACACCTTTTCTTAGCGGGAATGCTTCAGGAAAGCCTGTTCCAACCAACGACTGGTGGTCGGCGCTGATGAAAAACGGGCAGGCTTCCAATCTTTTCAATTACCCGTTTACGATGAAAACTACCAATCAGGGGCTGGTAGTAACTTACATCCCTTTTGGCCCGATTGACGACATACAGCCGGTTGTCGTTGGTGTATCGGGGTTGAACGCCGGAAATACCACAATATCGGATTACTCTGACTGGACAGCAACTTTCAGCTGGAACGATGGACTGCACCATTTTCAGGCCACATCGGGTGTGGGGATGCCATTTCTTTATTTCACCAAAAACCAAAACGATGTAGCGTCGGTCAAGGTAAATTCGGGGACGGTTGCCATTTCCGGCGAAATGCTGATCGTTACCGACGCTCGGAACGGAGCTGATTTTGCGGTGTATGCGCCCACGGGAAGCACCTGGAACCAAAGTGGAAACACTTACACGTCAACATTGAATGGAAAAAATTACTGGTCGCTGGGTTTCATTCCGCTCACAGCCTCAAATGTGGCTGCAGTGGCCGAGGAATACAAAGATTACGCTTACGTTTTCCCTGTAAATACTACTGCATCATATAGTTATGACGAAATCACCTCGGTGTTAAGAACCGATTTTTTGGTGGAAACCGAAGTTAAAGAAGGGGACAAAACCCAGATGCTTCTGGGGCTGTTGCCACACCAATGGGCAAATCTGGCTGACGATTCACCCGTTCCTGACAAATACAGCTATGCGGTCATTCGTGGTGAAATGAAAACGTTGGCTGGCAACAGTTTTAGTGTGGAAAATACTTTTCATGGAATGCTCCCGACACTTCCCTATGTTGATTATTATAGTGAAGGCTTTTCGCCTTTTTCTCTGACAGAAAAAATTGAAAATCTTGAAAATACGGTCATGGCTGACTGGACTGACTCGTATAACGAAGGACAGGTCTTCAACCAGTTGCTGCAAACCGGCCGTATTGCCTATTTAATGGGCAACGTTGAATCAGGCAATCTGATATTAAACACCATTAAGACCCGTCTTGAAGACTGGCTGAAAGCCGAACCCGGAGAGGTGGCATTCCTTTTTTATTACAATTCAGGCTGGTCGTCGATGATTGGTTATCCGGCCGGTTATGGTCAGGATGGAAATCTGAACGACCATCACTTTCACTGGGGATATTTTATTCAGGCATGTGCCTTTGTGGAACAATATGAGCCGGGATGGGCTGAAAACTGGGGAGGAATGGTGAATTTGCTTGTGAGAGATGCTGCTTCAAATGACCGCAACGATCCGATGTTTCCTTACCTGAGAAATTTCAGTCCATACGCCGGGCATAGCTGGGCAGATGGGTTTGCAGGATATCCCAACGGCAACAATCAGGAATCAAGCTCCGAGAGCATGATGTTTAGTTCAGCACTCATCCAATGGGGCGCTGTTACCGGCAATGATGCCATCCGCGACCTGGGTATTTACCTTTACACCACCGAATATACAGGAATTGAAGAATATTATCTGGATATTCACAACCGGAATTTTCCTCCATCGCAGCAATATTCGCTCATTTCGAGGCTTTGGGGAAATGCTTTCGATAACCAGACCTTTTGGACCGGCGATATTGCCGCCTCTTACGGTATCGAAATTTACCCCATCCAGGGTGGTTCATTCTACCTTGCAATTGATGCAGATTATACACTACAGTTGTGGAATGAAGTGGCTGCCAACACGGGTATTCTGAACAATGATCCAAATCCCAACCTATGGCTCGACGAGTGGTGGAAATTTCTTTCGTTCATCGATCCGGAGCAGGCAATCGGAATGTATAACTCGTATCCTGACCGTGAATTGAAATTTGGCGTTTCGGATGCGCAAACCTACCACTGGATTCATGCCATGAATGCCCTGGGGCAATTTAACCCTGACATTACCAGCGATTACCCTGGTGCAATGGCATTTAACTCCAACGGCATTACCAACTATGTGGCAAACAATTACGCTGATGAACCCATCACTGTCAACTTTTCCGATGGATATCAACTTGAGGTTCCTGCGGGGAAGATGGTGACCAGCCTTGATTGTAGCGTTACCGGCGATTTATCCACCCCGTTCGGGCAGGCATTCCTTGGAGGAAATGTAAATCTGAATTTGAATATCACTGCCGGTTCACCCACGAAAGTTGAGTTTATGGATGGTTCAACTTCTCTGGGAACTGTCATCTCCCCGCCTTTTACCTTCAATGCCACAAACCTGCAGTTTGGAATTCACAGCTTTTATGCTAAAATTTTCGATGGTGACAGGTTCAACATCACCAATACTGTTAAAGTACAGGTTGGCGACCAGTATCCTTATGGTGGTGGAGCTTTGACGATACCCGGAACCCTTGAGGCAGGCAACTACGATTTTTACATCGGGGGAAAAGGACAGAATATTTCCTATTTTGATTCGGATGCCAACAATAAAGGCGATTACAGAACCAATGAATCCGTGGATGCTTTTCTTAATCCCGTTGAAGGTGCAACCATTGAGTACATTGCCTCCGGAGAATGGACAGAATATACTGTAAATGTTGCACAGTCAGGTTTTTATTCGCTGGCTTTCCGCTATGCTTCAGACAATACAGCAGGTGGAGGGCCTTTTACAATGTTGGCAGACGGACTGGCAATTTCCGATCCCATTTCTGTTCCAACCACCTCAGGGTGGGATGTGTGGGCTACAAAAACTGTGAATAATCTGCCACTCACGCCCGGCCAGCAGGTATTGCGTATCGCATTTTCAGCCGGGGAATTTAATCTTGGAAAATTAACCTTCACCAGGACAGGTGATTTGAATTTTACCTATCCGACAGCCAATGCCGGTGAAGATTTTAAGGTTATTCTTCCGCTGAATTCAGCCACACTGGATGGCTCAGCAAGCAGCGAATCAGGTGGACAACCACTCAGCTTTTTATGGACACAAAATTATGGCCCGACGCTGGCAGCCATTTCAAATCCGGCTGCAGTTAATCCTTACGTTTCAGGGCTTGAGGAGGGCATGTACAGCTTCAGTTTAAAAGCAACCAATCCCGGCCTGCACAGCGATAGCGACGAGGTACTTGTTATGGTTACTGCATTCCAGAATGCGCCACCTGTGGTTGCGCTCATAGCACCAACCCAAAATGCAACTTTTACTCAAGGAAACACCATAACGCTCTCAGCAATAGCCAGCGATTTTGACGGAACCGTGCAGAAAGTTGAATTTTTTAAAAACGACACCCTGATTCAATCGGTTAGCACTGCACCCTTCACCATTGAATGGAATCCAATCCCAGGAATCTACAACATCGATGCTATAGCCACTGACAATGAAGGGGCTACCGGCATTTCCCAAACCATACAGATAACCGTTTCACCCCTGATGCTGTGTAACGGAACGTCAACAGAGGCTTCACAGGGTTCATTTACCGATGGCTACAACTGGTCTTACGAAACCGTTGGAACCAATGTGATTGTTACTTTTGAACTGTTAGACGAGAAATCTGGCGTGGTAGCCTACCTATGGAAGCAAAATCCATTTACAGAAGTGCAGATGACCCATGTAAGCGGTCGGTTATTTACTTACACACTCACAGGTCAAACCATTGGGGCAACCATCAGCTATGCTTGCAAATTTGCATTTGCCGGAGGCATGTCTGTTACAAAATATATTTCCTACGAAGTCGGGAGCAACTGTATTCAATCGGGAATAGAAGAATTTTTGTCTTCGCCTTTGCTGTTTTATCCGAATCCTGTTACAGATGAATTTGCTATCTTCAATATCAGCCCGGGAACTGAACTGACTGTGTATGATTTCTTTGGAAAAACCGTACTGTTCAGAAAATCAGTTTCGTCAGGCGATAAAATTGATGTAAGTGATTTAAAAAAAGGTATTTACGTCATGATTACCAACCATGACAACAAGATCAGGGTAGGTAAAATGATCGTGCAGTAAGTTGGGGGAAAAAATAAGCTTAAAGCAGTTAATAAAAAGGCAATTATTTGATTATTAACACTTAATGGATAGATTTTTCAAAATAAAATATTTTAGAATAAATAATAATTAAACGTAACCAAAATGAAACAATTTCTATTCTTTTTGTCGCTGTTGATTATGGTGGCAAACCTTAATGCACAATACACGTACAATGATTTTGATGCAAATCAGAACGAGCCATTCCTGGGATGGCCAAACACACCAGTTGTAATTGCAAATCCCGATCCATCCGGAATTAACACCAGTGCAGGTGTTGCACAATGGGACAGGTCGGGTGAGCAATGGGCGCATGTTTACTGTCTGTTGGATGGAAAAATTGACTTTTCAACAGGCACTGTTTTTATGCTTAAGGCATGGTCGCCAATTGCCTGTCAGGTGTTGTTCAAACTCGAGGATAAAACCAACAGTGGGATATTCACCGAGATAAGCGCCAATATAACGACACCCAACACCTGGGTTCAGTTGAGTTACAATTTCAGTAGCGGGCAGTCGGGATTGTACGATAAAATTGTAGTTTTCTTCGATTTTGCCACAACCACGCCCAATACCTTTTATTTCGATGATGTAACCGGGCCTGAATATGCCGGCGCTGTACCCCCCAAACCCTATCTGGCACTGGATGTACAGGACAATTTTGAAAACAATGGATGGGGAACCATCGAAGAATGGTTTTTTCAGGACCCAAACCTGGTACCTCTGACAATAACCACCGATCCTGTTAATGCATCAAACCATGTTGCCGATTATAACCGTTCGGGAAGTTTCCAGTACACCAACGCCCAGTTCATCCTCGATCACAGGATGGACCTCCATCAGCGTAATCTTTTCGAAATGAAGGTATTTTTCCCTTCATCCAACAATTACACAGGTTCACTCACTCCCACCACAGCCATCAAACTGCAAAACAGCCTGCTTGGCCCAAATGCATGGACTACCCAAACAGAACGATTGGTAAATGTTTCAGCATTTGATCAGTGGGTGACGCTTTCGTTTGATTTTGCAGCAGTTGCCGATTGTACAATTTACGACCAGGTGGTGATTCAGTTGGGTGGCGAAGGTCACTGGGAGCCGGGGCAGTTTTACTTTGATGACCTTCAACTGATGGGTGCATCCGGCAATGGAACTCTCACATTTACACCTGCCAATGGATCAACGAATGTGGAAATTACTGTTAGCCCTTCATTAAGTTTTTCGGTTCCGGTAACAATGGCCAATGGAGATGCAATCAGCAACAGCGATATTGCCGGAATTGTCACTTTCAGGGAATCGGATGCAGGAGGTCCGCTGGTTCCTTTTACGGGTACCATCAACGCCGAAAAAACCATTATTACCATCGATCCGGTTGATGACCTGCTCTTTGGTCAGGTGTATTATCTGGCTCTTAATAATGAGGTGATCAGGTACGAAAATGCTGACCTGATACCAGGGCAAAATGTTACTTTTACCACCGAAAACGATCAAAAACCTTATCTTGCCCTTGATGTTCAGGACAATTTTGAAAACAGTGGCTGGGGCACCATCGAAGAATGGTTTTTCCAAGATCCAAATTTAGTACCGCTCAGCATAGTTACAGATCCTGTTAATCCATCAAATCATGTGGCTGACTACCAACGTTCAGGAAGCTTTGAATGGACAAATGCCCAGTTTATTCTGAATCCCCGGATGGACCTTCATCAACGCAATGAATTCGAGTTAAAGGTATATTTTCCTTCAACCAATAATTACACAGGTTCACTCACTCCCACAACTTCTGTCAAATTGCAAAACAGCCTGTTAGGCCCCAATGCCTGGACAACGCAAACGGAAGTAATCCAAACAGTTCAGAATTTTGACCAGTGGGTTACCCTGACTTTTAATTTCAGCCAGGCTGCAGACAGCATGAATTACGACCAGGTGGTGGTTCAATTGGGTGGCGAAGGCCATTTTGAACCTGCACAGTTTTATTTTGATGACATCGAATTGATGGGTGCTTCAGGAAACGGCACACTCACATTTTTTCCATCCAATGGAGCAAATAATATAGAAATTACGATAAATCCTACCTTAAGTTTTTCTGTACCGGTTACCATGGCCAACGGAAATGCCATCAGCAACAGCGATATTGCTGCAATTGTAACTTTCAGGGAGTCGGATGCCGGTGGACCATTGGTACCTTTTAACGGAACCATCAATGCCGAAAAAACGGTTATTACCATTAATCCGGTTGACGACCTGAGTTACGGCCAAACATATTATGTTGCACTGAATCATGAGGTTATCAGGTATCAGAATGCTGACCTGATTGCTGGACAGAGCATTACCTTTACCACCGAAAATAACACCGTAAAGCCCTATCTTGCCCTTGATGTTCAGGACAATTTTGAGAACAATGGATGGGGCACGATCGGCGAATGGCTGTTTCAGGACCCGGAGTTTGTTCCGCTGACCATCGTCACCGATCCGTTAAATCCTTCAAACCATGTAGCCGATTACAACCGTTCAGGAAATTTTGAATGGACCAATGCCCAATTTGTTCTGAACCACCGCATGGATCTTCACCAGCGCAACATGTTTGAACTGGAAGTGTATTTTCCTTCTACCAACAATTACACGGGATCGCTTACGCCTACGGCTTCCATCAAACTGCAAAACAGTCTTTTGGGACCTAATGCCTGGACTACACAAACAGAAGTAAAAGAAACCGTCCAGACGTTCGACCAGTGGGTAACCATCACCTTCGATTTCAGCCAGGCTGCCGATAGCATGAATTACGACCAGGTGGTGGTTCAACTTGGCGGAGAAGGCCATTGGGAAACAGCACAGTTTTATTTTGATGACATCCGGTTGCTCGATACCTCCATCTCGGTTCAGGAAAAACCAAAAGACTTACTTACTGTTTATCCAAATCCGGTGTCAGATGTGCTTCAGATTTCCTCAGCACAAAATTTATCTTACATCGAAATTTACAATGCTACCGGACAACAGATGGTCCGTATCCAGCAAATTCCTGAACAAATCCCGGTAGGGTATTTACCGGCTGGGATTTACACTTTAATTGCTTACACTTTTCATGGTGAGTATTTCATAACAAAGGTTTTGGTTAGTAAATAAATGATCAGCCCGGCTACACTGTCGTATTGCCGGGCTGGCATTTTTTTAGCTTACCTGTCTTATTTTTTAAAACAAACGCAAGACAAAATATTTAATCATTAACACAAATACACATGAAAAAAATTTTACCTGCATTATTATTGTTGTTCACCATCAATGTTTTGGCGCAAAGCACGCACAACATCGATTTTGAACCTGCCGGAACAGGGGCAGATTGGGACTGGGTTGTGGTTGAAAACGGAAACAATCCTCCGCTTGAATTCGTTTCCAACCCGGTCATCGGGGGCATAAACACAAGTTTAAAAGCAGCAAAATTCACTGTCAGGCAAAACGGGGCCCCCTGGGCGTTATGTTATACCGACGATGATGGCGAATTTACATTTGATGCGTCAAACTGCATCGTAAAAATTATGGTTTACAAACCGGTGGTCAGCAACGTAACCATTAAGTTCGAGGGATTAAGCCCTGCGGTTGAATTAGCCGTCGCCAATACTTTGGTCAACCAATGGCAGGAACTGACGTACAATTTTACTGCGTCCATTGGTAAAACCTACAGCAGGGTGATCGTCATTCCCGATTTTACCTTTGATCCGCGAACACAGGACAGAATCATTTATTTTGATAACCTAAGGGTACCCGATGGCACGGTGGCGCCCCCATTGCCAGAGCCAACAACGGTTCCTCCAATCCCTTCGCACCTCCAGGCCAATGTCATTTCAATTTATACCGAAGTTTACAACAACCTGCCCGGTACTAATTTTACACCCAACTGGGGACAATCAACTTCTGTAACTGTAAATTACATGGCTGCCGGAAATGCCACCCTCAAATACGAGAACCTGAATTACCAAGGCACTGAGTACATGAACCAGAATGTTTCGTTATTCGACTTTTTGCATGTTGATTTCTGGACATCCAATTCCACTGACCTGAAGTTTTACCTGATCAGTCCGGGCGCAGAAACGTCCTACACGCTGCCTGTTGTGCACAATTCATGGGTAAGCGTGGATATACCCCTTTCAGCCTATGTTCCCCCGGTTAATCTTGCCAACGTTTTCCAGTTTAAGGTTACCGGAAATGGTACGGTATTTTTCGATAACTGGTATTTCTGGAAAAATCCCGTTGCTCAGGGAACTGATGCGACACTAAGCAACCTCTTGGTTAACTGAACAACCATTCCGGGATTTTCTCCAACCGATCTGAGTTATGATGTGGAATTGCCTTATGGGACGACCACCGTACCGGTAGTGACTGCAGTTACAAATGATCCAAATGCAAGTTTTGTTGTCAACAATGCTGCTTCGCTGCCAGGAACCACCAATGTTGTGGTTACCGCTCAAAACGGGATTAACACCCTGACCTACAGTGTGAATTTTTCGTTGGCAAGCCCCGAACCATCAACCGTTCCACCAGTTCCAACCCATGCTGAGGAAGATGTCATTTCGGTTTACAGTGACCAATATTCAAACCTTGCCGGTACGAACTTCAACCCCTGGTGGGGTCAACAAACCATCGTTACTGTAAATTATGTGGTAGCAGGAAATAATACACTCCGCTATCAGAACCTGAATTATCAGGGAACCGAATTCACCAGCCAGAATGTTTCTGACTACGACTTCCTGCATGTTGATTTCTGGACATCCAATTCAACTGATCTTGGAATTTACCTCATCAGCCCTGGACCATTGGAAAAAGAATATGTTTTTACCATCCAGCCTGAGCAATGGGTGAGTGTGGACATTCCACTATCGCACTTTTCACCACCAGTAAATCTTTCACAGGTTTTTCAGTTTAAAACTGAAGGAAACGGCGACATCTGGTTTGATAACCTGTATTTCTGGAAATACCCGGGAACGGGGAGCCTCACCATAACTCCTGCCAATGGATCGGTGAACATTCCGTTAGCAACAAATCCCACTTTCAACTTCACAATTCCTGTTGAAAAGACCAACGGAAGCGCCATTACAAATGGAGATATTCCGTCCATTGTAACATTGAAACTGGACAACTCCGGAGGTGCTTCTGTGCCATTTACGGGTACAATTAACGCTCAAAAAACACTCATCACCATTATTCCAACCGGTGGCCTGCAATACGAACAGACATATTATCTTGCTTTAAACGATGGAGTTATCCGTTATCAGGGGGGAAATCCGGTTGCTGGCCAGAGCGTGACTTTTTCGACCCTTCAGGAGCCAAAACCATATCTGGCATTGGATATTAACGACAATTTTGAAGACGATGGTTTTGGAAACATCGAAAACTGGCGCTTCCAGGACAGCCCTGACCTTGTAAACCTGACCATTACCAGCGATCCCACGAACCCTGTTAATCATGTGGCTGAATATGCCAGGTCTGGAGGGTTTCTGTACACCAATGCCCAGTTTATCCTCGATCACCGGATGAAATTGACCCAGCGTAACAAATTCAGGATGAAGGTTTACTTCCCCTCATCAAACAATTACAGCAAAGGGCTTTCACCTACAGCTGCTGTAAAACTGCAAAACAGCCTGCTTGGAGCGAATGCTTACACAACGCAAACCGAAATTGTACAGACAGTAACACAGTTTGACCAGTGGGTGACGCTGGATTTTGTTTTTACCTCAGCCACCGATAGTGTTAATTACGACCAGGTTATCGTACAATTGGGGGGTGAAAACCACAACGATCAGGGGCAGTTTTATTTCGACGATTTCATTCTGCTGCCTTCAACTTCGGGCATTCTTACCAATTTTACAGCAAGCCCGCGAAATGGTTTTACACCCATGGCTGTGCAGTTTACCGATCTTTCGCTTGGAAACATAACCCAATGGAAATGGGATTTCAACAACGATGGAATTATCGATTCAAGCGTTAAAAATCCTCTTTTCGTTTATGAAACTCCTGGGGTTTACTCCGTTAAGCTCAAAGCATCCAACCCTTTCACCAGTGATGAACTGACTAAAACAGAATACATTGTGGTATCGGAATTCGTCGAGCCTTCTTTCATCTATACTGACTTTGACGCAAATGTCAATGTTGAATTTTCGGGCTGGCCTGTGGCGCCTGAAGTGGTTGCCAATCCAAATCCTTCAGGGATAAATACTAGTGCCAACGTTGGCAGATTATCCCGGCCAGCCGAGCCATATTCCAACATTTTCACCATTGTTGACTCTACAGTAAATTTTGCTGTGGACCATTATTTCCAGTTTTCGATCTATTCGCCGGTAACGTGCGAAGTTTTATTGAAACTTGAAAGCACGCTCAACCCGGCTCAGAACACGCAAAGGTCGGCCTATGTTACGCTGGTAAATACCTGGCAAAGCCTGAATTTCGATTTTTCGGGTGAAGAATCAGACATTTATGACAACATCATCCTGTTTTTCGATTTTGAAAGCACCACACCCAATGTTTTCTATTTTGACGATATCAAAGGGCCACAGCCAAATGGTGAACCGCTCTACAAACCACTTCTTGAAAGCGATATTCAGGATAATTTTGAGAACGACGGGTTTGCTACTATTACTGACTGGAAATTTCAGGACAGCCCCGACCTGGTTAATCTATCGATTGTTGCTGATCCTGTAAATCCAGGCAACCATGTGGCTGACTACAACCGGTCGGGAGGTTTTCTTTACACCAATGCCCAAAATATTCTCGATCATCGCATGAACCTTACCAACCGTCATGTTTTCGAAATGAGGGTTTATTTCCCGTCTTCTAACGATTATTCGGGAGCTTTGACCACCACAGCAGCCATCAAACTGCAAAACAGCCTGCTGGGGCCAAATGCATGGACAACGCAAACCGAAATTCTTCAGACCGTAACTACGTTTGACCAATGGCAGACATTAACCTTCGATTTTGGCAGCGTTGCCAACCGGGATGATTACGACCAGCTTGTGATTCAAATGGGTGGTGAAAATCACCTCATTCCCGGTCAGTTTTATTTTGATGACCTGGTGTTGCTCGAAGAAGAAATGCCACAGCTGCAGCTGATTTCGCCACAAACCGGCTGGAGTGGTATCTCGAGTTTTGTCATCCCGGCAAATACCAGTATTGAGGAGTTGTTTGGGAATTTTGCCAATGATATCGAAATTATCTATGGCGATGACGGAATTTATCAACCTTCACAAGGCATAAACACACTTGGTAACTGGGATTCACAAAAAGGCTACGTCATTAAAATGATTAATGGCGCACAAATTCCCTTTGCAGGCTATGAGGTTGCATCACGCACCATCACACTCCCGGCGGGATGGTCGGTGGTGCCTGTAACAACAAGCTGTGATATAAATACGGCTGTCTTGTTCGGAGGATTACCACAGGTTGTTGCAGTTAAAGAGGTAGCCGGTATCGGAATTTACTGGCCTGGCAAAGAAATAAATACCTTGCCGGTACTGAAACCCGGCAAGTCTTACTTCATTTATACTGACGAAGGCGTCACTTTCACTTATCCTGAATGTTCAGGAAATTATGAGTTGATTTGGTCGGATGAGTTTGACTGAAGTGCGGTGAACCCGGAAGTCTGGACTTTTGAAACGGGTTCAGGCGGCTGGGGCAACGGTGAGTTGCAGAATTACACCAACGGCGAAAACGCAGAAGTTGTGGATGGAAAGCTGATCATCACTGCTGAATTGGTCAATAATCTTTTCCAACCCGGTTCTTACACATCATCCAGGCTCATTACAGCAGGGAAAAAGGAGTTTCAGTACGGTAGAATGGAGATAAGAGCAAAACTACCATCAGGAACAGGTATCTGGCCGGCCATCTGGATGCTGGGACAGAATTTCTGGACAAATGGCTGGCCAGCCTGCGGCGAAATGGACATTATGGAATACGTGGGTTACAACCCGAATACAGTGTATTCAACGGTTCATACTCCATCAGGATACGGTGGTGGCGGTAGTGGAAGCTCGATGGTGGTAACAACCTGTGAGGAAGATTTTCATATTTACGGCATGGATTGGACATCTGACTCATTAACATTTTATGTTGACACGCCCGAAAACATCGTTCATGTGTATTCTCCGGATGTGAAAACGCCTGAAAACTGGCCGTTCGACCAGCCGGCATTTTTCATCCTGAATGTAGCCGTAGGAGGATCATGGGGTGGCGCACAGGGAATTGACAACTCAATTTTTCCACAAAGCATGGAAATCGACTATGTGAGGGTGTTTCAGACAGCTGTTAAAAACTGACCGGATTTAAGTACCTGGGGTGTGATCGATCCTCCGGCACTTAACATTAAAAAATATAGTTTTCATTTTAAAACATTGATTTTTAAACATTATTTATTAACTAAAATTAAAACTCATGAGAAATTTTTTCTTTGTATTGATGCTGGTTATTGCAGGCACAATAACGGCACAAGTTACACACACCATCGATTTTGAACCCGCCGGTACGGGCGCCGACTGGTCGTGGAGTATGGTTGAAAATGCAGATAATCCACCGCTGGAATTTATTGCCAACCCGGTTAGTGGCGGCATAAACACCACACCTTCGGTGGCAAAGTTCACCGTCAGGCAGTATGGACAACCCTGGGCTTTATGTTTTACCGACGGCGATGGTGCGTTTGTATTCGACCAATCCAACAAGTTGGTGAAAATCATGATTTACAAATCGAAAATCAGTAATGTAGGGATGAAATTTGAAGGGATGAGTGGAGGGGTTGAAATTCAGGTTGCCAACACATTAATCAACCAATGGGAAGAGATTACCTTCGATTTTTCAGGTTCGGTTGGAAACAGCTACAGCCGGATTGTGATTATTCCCGATTTCGATTTTAATCCTCGTCCGGGAGATAATGTCATTTATTTTGACAACATTCAGGTACCTGACGGATTTATCGCACCTCCTTTGGCCGAACCTACAACGGTTCCGCCCGTCCCGGGCCATGCTCCCGAAAATGTACTTTCCATCTACACCGAAGTGTACCCCAACCTGGCTGGTACCAATTTTAACCCAAACTGGGGACAGTCAACTACTGTGACGGTTGATTTTCTAGCGGCTGGTAACAATACCCTGAAGTATGCAAACCTCAATTATCAGGGAACACAGTTTTCAAACCAAAATGTTTCGGGCTATGAATACATACATCTTGACTTCTGGACACCCAACTCCACCAGCCTGAAGTTTTACCTGATCAGCCCCGGCGCCGAAACAAGCTATACACTTCCAATCACTCAGGAAACCTGGGTAAGTGTCGATATCCCACTTTCACATTTTGTCCCTCCGGTAAATCTGTCGGATGTTTTCCAATTCAAGGTTGACGGGAATGGTACTGTTTATTTTGACAACTGGTATTTCTGGAAAAATCCATCCACTTCAACGACAGTAACCTTTAAAGTGGACATGTCGCAATATGGAAATTCTTTTGGGAATGTTTACGTTAGCGGTTCTTTTAATGGATGGTCGGGTGATGCAAACCAGCTACTTGATCCGGAAATGGACGATATTTATGAAACCACCCTTGAATTAGCCGATGGCTCGTATGAATACAAATTTACACTTGACAACTGGTCGGTTCAGGAACAGTTTCAGGGAGGTGAGCCCTGTACGGTTACCAATGGCGGCTACACCAACAGGGCGCTTGAAGTAACCGGATCGATGGTTTTACCGGCTGTTTGCTGGAACAGTTGCGAAACCTGCACTTTTATACCGCCCGATGTTACCTTTAACGTTGACATGAACCAGTATTTAAATGCTTTCGGAAATGTTTACGTGAGTGGAACCATGAATGGCTGGTGCGGCAATTGCAACCTGATGACCGATCCTGACCTCGACGGGATTTATTCTATAACACTTCCGTTGGCAGAAGGCGCCTATGAATACAAATTCACCATCGACAACTGGGCAGTACAGGAAAACTTTGTTGGCGGTGAACCTTGTACAGTAACCAACTGGGGCTTTACCAACCGATTCCTTCAGGTGACAGAATCCGTCGTATTGCCCGAAGTATGCTGGAATAGCTGCGATCCGTGCGGCGAACCTCCGGCAATTTATGATGTGACATTTAAAGTTGACATGAACCAATACCAGGGTGGTTACTCCATTGTAACCCTGAACGGAACCTTTAACGGGTGGTGTGGCAGTTGCAACATACTTACCGACGACGACATGGATGGTGTATTCGAAATCACCCTTCCACTGCTCGAGGGGTCTTACCAGTATAAATTCACCTTGAATGGCTGGGATATCTGGGAAGAATTTGCCGGTGGAGAACCATGCACGGTAACCTTAGGAGGTTTTACCAACAGGTCTCTCGAAGTCGTCGATAACACCGTGTTGCCAGCCGTTTGCTGGAACAGTTGTGACGAATGCCCGACATACCCTGCCGGTTGGAATGGTATTTCGAGCAACGTCAACCCGGTGGCAAAAATTTCGATGGAAGAACTCTTTGCGCCAATCCTGGATGATATGATTATCCTGTTGGGTAAAAACGGGCTATTCTGGCCGGGTCAGAATATCAATACGATTGGTAACTGGGATACTTACCAGGGTTACAAGGTAAAATTCAGCGCAGGTGTTGATTTTCAATTTGAAGGAACGCCGCTTGAAAACAGAACCGTTGCCCTCAGTGCTGGCACCAGCTTACTCCCGGTGTTGAGCGAAGAACCGGCAAGTTTGGAGGATGTTATCCTCCCGCTTGGAAATAACATCAATTTTATGTTTGATATTTCCACCGGTGAAGTTTACTGGCCGGCTGGAGGCATTGTTCCGGGAGTGAACGGCGCGCTCACAACCATGTATCCCGGCTTTGCCTATCTTATCAATGTAAAAAATGCAACCATTGTTGACTTTGGTCTTGTACCTCCAAAATCAGCTCCAGCAAAAAGATTTAATCATGCCAATCCATTTGTTCCATCATGGAATGCCGTAAACAAAACAGGCGAACAGCACATTATTTCTGTGTCGGGTATGGCCGTTTTGCCTAATGACATCGTTGGTGTTTTCGATAATCAGGGATTGTGCTGCGGAATATCGGCAAATAATGAAGGTGCTGTTATGCCGCTGGTGATTTATGGTGACGATATAACAACAGCAGCAAAAGATGGCCTTATCCAGGGCGAAATGATGACATTCAGGATTTTCAGAGATGGTAAAGAAACGGAAGTCGTTCCTGTTTTTAACCAAAGCTTTGCTGACCGGAATGGGTTGTTTGCCAAAGACGGACTTTCGGTAATCAGTGAGTTTAAAGAAGGAACAACCGGAATAAATTATGGCGAAACGATTGCTTTCACCATATTCCCAAATCCAAACAACGGTAGGTTTACCATCAACACCGACGTTTCCGACGCTTGCACATTCAGCGTTACAAACATGCACGGACAGTTGGTGTATTCTTCTAAAATTTCAGGCTCATTACAGCTTGATTTAAGTAATCAGCCGAAGGGCGTTTACATGGTAAGGATTTCAAATTCAGTGACTACCGCTATCAAAAAAGTGGTGGTTGAGTAGCGTTTTGATATTTAATGATTAAGGGGTATGTAACCGCCTCACCTGCACAACAGGTATGGTTTCGTTACATGCCCCTGTTTTATTGACTTTTGAAAGGTTAAAATGTTAATAATGTTTTGGTTATAATACATTTTTTCAGTCTGGGATAAACAGAGCAAATCACCGGAGCCTGAAATTCAGGCAAAATGTGGTAAAGCAGGTAAAATCAATTTGGTGCATATTCATTAATTTTTTGAATCAGAAAAAAACTATTTTTAAAGACTTTTGAAAAAGATACCAGCATTTATGAAAAAGATAAAACAAGTGTTGATGATCGTTTTTGTCGTTTTAATGACAAAATACAGTTATAGTCAGGTTGGTGAGGTAATCTGGCAGGAAGATTTCAACAACCTCGACAACTGGATGCCAAGCGTGGGAAATGGCTACTGGGGCTGGGGTAATGGCGAATTGGAATTCTATAAACCCGACAATGTCACCATTGATGAAATTCCCGGCGAGCCGGGCAACAATGCACTGCATTTGGTTGCCAAAGAGGAAACCGGACCCGACATTGTTGACCAGTGGGGCAACCCCCTGAACTACACTTCGGGCAAGGTAAGTACTAAAGCAAAAGTGACCGTAAAATACGGGCTGATTGAAACACGGGTGCTGGTGCCCGATCTGAATCTTGGAGGATGGCCTGCCCTGTGGCTCCTGGGAAATGCCAATTACGACTGGCCGCGAAAAGGTGAACTCGACATGATGGAAATGGGCAGCAAACAGGCGTTCAGGGATTTGCACGACGAACATAACGGGGGAAATGGCTTAAACAACTCCACCGTCAACCAGGCCGTAAGCGCCAACGCCATTTTTTATTCTGATGATGCCGTAACACCCGAAAACCCTTCAGGCGCTGCAAGCATTTCGTGGGACCCTGATGATTTGTATTGCCGCCCGTATTACAACTACGCAAATCCTTTCAACAACAGATTCCTGATCTATCGGATGTACTGGGACGAAAACAACATCCGGTACACGGTAATCGACAACGGCGCCGAATATGACCTGTTTACCGAACCTTTTCCAATCGACAGTGTGTCAGCCGAATTTCAGCAGCCTTTTTACCTGATTGCCAATCTTGCCATAGGTGGAACATTTACCGATGCTTACTCACTCGGTAACCCGGGCAGCGGTCTGCCGGTTTCGATGCCCTTCCCCGCCGACATGTTTGTTGACTACATTAAGGTTTCGAAATGGAATGGGCAGGGTGAAGTACATCTTGGACCCCCGCAGGCTGAAATTGGAACCTTTGGAATATTCACCGATAATACGCCCACCAACTATGGGCTGCAGGCAGGAATCAGCTCCGAAATTTATGTATGGGAAGGCACACTCGCCAATGGTTCAATACCACCCTATGAAGGTGAAAACGGAATATCGTGGGCAACAACCGGAATGGGCTGGTTTGGGGCAGGGATTATGTCTATACAGCCGGTCAACCTCTTCGATTTTGACGAAGGAAGTATCATGTTTATGATAAAAATTCCAGCCAATGTGAGTTTTAAAATTGGAATTATTGATGCCTGGGGCAACCAGAATTATGTTGATTTTCCGGCAAACCAGACCACCTATGGCCTTGTCAGGAACGGCGACTGGGGTCAGGCCTCCATCCCGGTGGCTGATATCAGGGGCGAGTTGATCGATCTGCGCATGTTGAGCTATGAATTTGTAATTTTGGAAGTTAACGGTGCTTCCTGCGAATTTGCCCTGGACGACATTTACTGGGCCGGCGGACCTTCGGGCATTGATCATCAAACCAACAGTAAAATTGAACCTTTTGCTGGATTTATTCTTGAAAACAATTTCCCAAATCCTTTCAATGTTCAAACCACCATCAGCTACACCATTCCTGAAAAAAGCCATATCGAACTCACCATCTCCGACATTACCGGGCGGTCAATCAGGACGCTGGTAAACAATGAACAAACCCCCGGAAGCTATACGGTGTCCTGGTCAGTTGAAAACGAACAGCCAGGATTGTACTTTTTAAGGCTAAAGGCCGGAAATTATGTTGACATAAAAAAATGTACCCTTATCAGATAAGGCCTGGCTTTTGTCAAATCCTAATCTTTCGGGTTCAGGTTTTCAGTCATTTTCATCATTATTACAGGCAAGTCACAGCGTTTAAAGCAAGGCCCGGATGGTAATGAATTAATCCACAGGAAATTTCATGATCGGCTGTTAAATTGGTCACCTGTGTCAGGAAACCAAAATAATACTACTTTTGGCACGATTTTATGCCGATTCTTAAACAAATAAAAGCTCCCATCGAAAAGCACATCGCCGAGTTTGAAGAAAAGTTCAGACTATCGATGAAAAGCAATGTGCCACTCCTCGACAAAATAACCCGCTACATCATCAAGCGAAAGGGCAAACAAATCCGCCCAATGTTTGTCTTTCTTTCTGCCGGTATTTGCGGCCAAATCAACGACTCCACACACAAGGCTGCCTCTCTGATCGAAATTCTGCACACAGCTACCCTTGTTCATGATGACGTTGTTGACGATTCAAACATCAGGCGGGGATTTTTTTCGATCAATGCCTTGTGGAAAAACAAAATAGCCGTACTTATCGGCGATTATCTGCTTGCCCAGGGTTTGCTGCTGGCACTGGACAACAATGAATTCAGGGCGTTGAAAATAGTGTCGGATGCTACCCGCGAAATGAGCGAAGGCGAACTTTTGCAAATAGAAAAAGCAAGAAGGCTCGACATAGAGGAATCGGTGTATTTTGAAATTATCCGTAAAAAAACCGCTTCCCTGATTGCATCCTGCTGCGCTGCAGGCGCCGCCTCAGTTAATGCTCCGGATGATGTAATAAAAAAAATGCACCTTTTTGGGGAATATGTGGGCATTGCTTTTCAAATACGCGACGACCTCTTTGATTACCAAAACACCCAAAACATTGGCAAGCCCAACGGCATCGACATCAAAGAACAAAAAATGACACTGCCGCTCATTTACATGCTCAACAATTCGGGCTACCTGCAAAAACGAAGGATTGTTAATGTGGTAAAAAATCACAACAACGATCCTGACAGGGTTGCAGCGCTGATTGAAGAAGTTAACCGGAGCGGAGGTATTGAATATGCAACAGCTAAAATGAAAGAATATCAGCAGCGGGCCATCAGCCTTTTACACGATTTTCCTGAAAGCGCTTTCCGGAATTCACTCGAACAATTGGTGGTATTCACTACCGAAAGGGACAAGTAATCAGCTCATTTTTAAGTCATTGTTTCTAATTTTCCCTTACTTTTACAAACCACAATTCCAACAGAACTCTCCGGCTTCTGTCAAACTCATTTCAAAATTGCCTGATACAATTTGAAGTAACCCCATCCAAGCAAATACGTTAATGGTAAAGCCATTATCATTGAAACTATCCAGCATTGATAACTTGCCTCATAATGAGCATATTGGGTGATAACCACAAGAAACGAATGCACCAGAAAAAGGGAGTATGAAATTTTGCCTGTAAACAAAAAAAAACGGTTCACCTTGTCAATCTTCAGGTTATAAATAAAAATAGCTATTGCAGCGTAACCGATTAATCCGGGAATATCGTTGGTTAAAATTCCTGCCATTTTAAATTCGATGGCAAGAAAAGCATACAAAGCCAACCCGGTAATACCAATGATTGCTATCCAGAAATTATTTAACCTGGGCAGGCTTTTCCCTTTGAAAACAATTTCAGCCAAAACCATACCTGCCGCAAATTCCCACAGGTATTCCAGCATCGATCTGGTCAATACCAGCGAATCGGTTTTATCAATTATTAAAATGTAAGAAATCCAACTCATGCTCACAACAATGGCAAGCCCCAAAAAGGCCCAGTCTGACATCAATTTTTTCAACCGTATCAACAGAAAAAAAACAATGTAAAACTGAATGATCGTAGAAATGAACCAAAGATGATAGCCATACGTCACGATGATTGAATCGTCAAACATTTTGTACATAAAAACGTGACCCAGAAAAGAATACCATGTATTTTGGTAAAGCGGCAGCCAAAAAGACAAAAGCGCTGATATTGCCACAACAATGATGTATGGCAGGTAAATCTTGCCGAATCTCCTTTGAAGAAACTGAATGTAGCTTAACGGCTTGTTCAGGTAAGAATAATACAAACTGAACCCGGAGAGCAGAATAAAAGCATGAATACCCGTTCCACCGAAAGAAATTGCGTTAACAAATAATCCTGAATCAGCCACATCCTGCAAAAGATGAAAAATGATAATGGTAAAAATTGAAAATCCCTTTAAGAAATCAATCAGTTCAAATTTTCTCATGCAACGCTTCGCCCCCCCCCGCTAATGTTTGAATTAATCATATCCCGACAATTCAAAAAAAAATGTATTGCTCCAGGTTATAGCAACTTAAGATTTTAGTGACAGAAAAAGAAACCAAAAATCGCTTAGTCGCTTTCCTGATTCAGGCAGTAATTCACAAAATTCTTTAAATAGTCCAGGCAAAAAAATCAGGCCTCAAAAATATTGGAATTTTCCAAAAACCTTTATTTGATTGGCCTCCGGGAAAGAAATGTTAGAAAGTGTTTTATTAATCTCAGGATTTTGGATGGTGAGATCAACTTTCGCCCTTATGGCCAAACCCAATATTCAGGGCGCCAAACTGATGACTGATGCGGTATTATTTAGGTTGTTACCTTAGGCTTTTCACAATAAGCTTAGCCACTGAATCAGCAGGTTGTTCATTGATTTCCAATACAGTAACATCATGCAGACTCCATTTTGCAATCACCTCGTCAACAAGCTGTCTTCTGACTGCCCAAATGTGGGTCAAGCTAGGTGTGTTCATCAACTTATTGATGGAAGAAGCCCATCCCTGGCCTTTCATTTCGAGTGGTCCAATTTCGTCAATCACCACAATATCGGTATCAGAGGTGTTTTCAGGCAATAAAATATTTCTTCCAAAATGCTGCCCCTCCGCTGTGAAACGGAAAGAGCCCATCACCTCACCCCCTGACAGGTGAACACTGCACAAGAGTTTTTCCTCACCGGTTTTCAAATTTCTGATATTGAATTCCGAACGCCGGTTGTTTTCAAACTTGCCAGGGGCAACAAACCCCGACATTGTCATTCCCTGATTCTTCAAAATCACAGAAAGGTTACTAATAAAAGTGGTTTTCCCTGAATGTCGTTCGCCTGTGATGATAAATACCCGGGGTTTTAAACTAAGTTTCCTGAATGATTCAAGCAGAAAATGGGTGTTTTGCAAAACCTGGCTGAGCGACTTCACGGGTTTTCGTAAAAGCTGACCGGGCTTAGAATATTGTCCGATGATGAAGGGCAAAGCCGAAAAAGCAAGCCCCAGCGCTGAATACAACTGCGAAAAACCCCGCTTTTGTAAAACGGATTTTATGAACGGATTTCTTAATTCGACACTGATGGCCGAAAAACCCACTACTACAAGTATCGCCCTGATATTCATTTTGATGCCGGCAATCAATCCTTCGTGATCGAAAAAGTTTCCGCTTTTAAACCCGTTGAAAAACAACGTTGCCAGCAGTGTAAGAACAACGGCCTGAATCCAGAAAAAGGGCTTTTTCAGATGTTTCATCGAGTGCCGGTATTGGGAAACGCAAAAAACAACATACACCAAAATAAATGCTGCCGGAATTTCCAACGGAAGCAGGTTGATGATGGTGAGGCAAACAGCAATTGCGAAGACGTGAACAAAAAGAAATTTTACGGAATAGGTTTGTAAAATAGCTGTCCCGAACAGGTTTCTGGCCGACAGAAGATTAATTTCATCAAAAGCGCTTTTTTGTGAAAGATTCCTTGCGGCTGAATTTCCTGGAAAATAGCCCAGAACAACCGAAAAAATTCCTAAAACAACATAAATCCCAACCAAAATCCATAATGCCAATTCGGGAGATAATCCGGGATATCCGAGTTGTTTTACAGCATAATGGTAAAGGTTGCTTAACATAGTCACAAAATCGAAACCATACATGATCAGCAAGGTCACAATCTTGTGGACAATGGTTGAAACCAATGCCAACGCCCCGCCAATGGTGTATCCCAATAAATTTGATCCAAAAATCCGGATGAAAATTTCCATCAGCAGTGCTTCGCTAAAAATACCAATCATTGGGCCCAGCAATAAGGCACTTGGGGAAACCGATTTCATTAAAGCACAGATAAGTCCGGCACGCCAGAAAAGCCCCTTTTCTTTCCACACCTGATGGAAAGCTACCATCAGCGCTACGCTGTTCATGGCCAGGATGGTTCCGGCGAATGGAATTCTCAGGTTATGAAAAAAACTACCCAAAATGATTTCGACCGAAGCCCACAAGCTTCCCACCACGCTGGCTTTCAGCCAAATATCGGTAATGCCGGTTTTGTTCTTGTTTGTTTTCATTTGGGACAACAATATTACGTATTTCTTACCTGGGTAAAGATTGAAAAGTGGAGAGTTGGAAAAATGGAAAA
>CALFEP010000304.1 GCA_937950125.1 uncultured Bacteroidota bacterium | reverse complement strand
CTCACGCCGAAGTCTCAGGGTGCGGGAATGACAATTAATTTCCAAAAGACAAAAAAATTCAAACTCTTGAAAATGAATCATTTTGGATTATCAATCTTTTGTACCGTTTTCCCCTAACTTATGACTTACGACTTAAGACTTACGACCCACGACTTACGACTTACGACTCACGACTTACGACTCACGACTTACGACTTTTATCAGCATCCACCTTCAGCCTTTGCCTTCTTGGCTTTGCGGGTTACTTCAATCATTTGTTTTGGCGTTTCAGTAGCCAAAGGAACATCCGAACCTTTGAAAAACTGGCTCGCTCCTACCCTTGCCTGAAACAGGTCGAATGCTTCCTGCGGTTCTGTTGGCAATGGTGGTGTTGGCTGTAAAATGGTTTCTACCCAGCAATTCAAACCATCTTTAAGCACATAAAGCCGCGCACCCTTTGATCGGCGCAACAGTTGCCAAATCTGGTTTGCCAAAACATCATCGTTGGAATAAAAAATAAAATCCTTTCCGGGTTGGGCAAGTACAGCTTCTGCCTCCTCCGAAAAAAGGTTTTCAGCAGTAATATTTACAGCACCGGGCAAGGAGAAATTATTGAATTCGCCGGCAGGTCTTACGTCAATAAGCTGAAGTGTTGGGTCTTTTTTTATGAGACGGTCGGCAAGCTGATCGGTGCTAATGTATCGTGTTTTTTCATGAACCTCACGTAGAAGTTGTTCTGGCGAAATTTCCGTTTTGTCGCTTCCTTCGCCTGCAATCACAAGTCCAAGCCCAAGAAGGATAAGCAGTGAGGCTAAAAAGAGATATGTTTTGTTCATCGCAATTTTTTTTAATAATCAACCTTTTTAACTTTCCTTTCAACAAAATGTGCCATGACAAAAGCGCCCAAGGCAATTAAAATCAATGCAAGAATAAATATTCCAGCAGATAATCCCAGGGATTCATAAACTGTCGGACTTCCTAAAAATCCTGCGTTGTAGAAATTTTCGAGCAGCGGATATGCTTCCGAAAAAACGAAAATTCCTACAAACATAGAAACTGAAAATACCATGGCATCTATTTTTCCGATACTTACGGCACAGTAACTGGTTCCGGGGCAATAGCCGCCCATGATGAAACCAAGACCCATGATAACTCCGCCAACAACGGTCGATGGGATGTAAGCGGGATTTATATACACCAGGCTCATGTCGATCCAGCCCAGGTAACTGAAATATAAAAGCCCTACAGCTGCTGTGGTAGCGGCTGTGAAGAAAACTTTTAACACCACGAAGTCATAGCCGTAAAAAACGCCAGCAAGTTTGCGTGATGATGAAAAACCTGATGATTCGAGAATGAAGCCAAAAGCCATCCCGATGAGCAATGCAATGAGATTGTTCCAGTTTTCACCAATAATACCAAGAGGAATGAGTGGACCCATATTTAGTTTGTTGTTTGTTGTTTGATTTATATCCAGAATTTTCTGAAGAAATAGGCTGCCATATAGGCGGTTCCAAAAATTGACATCATTGCCACAAATCCGGCTAATGAGAGTGTAGCCATTCCGGTGAGTGCAGCGCCGCTGGTACATCCGCGTGCGATCTGCGAGCCGGCTCCAAATGCCAGTCCTCCCAAAGCAGCCATGATCAGGCGGGTGCGTGAAGTAATCTTTGGTGAGTGTTCAACCTTAAATTTCAGCCTGTTGGACAAAGCCCCTGAAATCAACCCACCGGCAAGTATGCCTAAAACCTCAAAAACCAGCCATTGGTTCATCGGGTGCTTGTCGTCGCTCAAAAACTGGCTGTAATAATCAGATTTGTGTGCATGGTCAGGCGCTACAGCATTTACCGCTGTAACCACGGTGCTTTTGGCAGCACCACTGGCGCCAAGTCCTCGGCCGGTGATGTAAAAAGTAACCAGCAAAAGCAGCCCCAGCATCACCCCGCCAAAATATGGATTCCAGTATTTTTTCGATTTATCTTCCATAATTTCAAATAATTAATTTGTTAATAAAGATATCTGGTAATTTGTCCGGCCTCAACCATAATGAAACGGAAAACCAAACCACCAAGCAAAATAAGAAAAGCCGGGATTGCCACAGGAATTTTATAGCCGAAAAGCTCCAAAATTTCGAGTGTGGCCGGAAAAAGCAATCCCAAAACAATGACAAATACCCAGAAGGATACCGTAAATTCGCCGCCCAGGAAAAGGCTTGCAGCTTGTATCATTACCTGCGAACCAGCAAGGGCGCCCATAATCATGTGGGTGATGAAAAACAATTCGATCAGGATGAGCAAAAGGTCAATTCTTGACAGGATTTTCCGCTCTTCATGACTTTTGGACATCCACATGACTGCTGCAACACCGGTTGACATTCCTGAAACGAGGAACAGAGGGCCAAGAATGGAGTTATTCCAGAGTGGACGGGCATTGAAAGCACTGAGCAGTATTCCGGTATAAATTCCAAGTATTACAGCAAGAAAAATAATCACCCAGGCCATTACCATTCGGTTTTTTATTACCCAGCCTTCAACAGTCCAAAGCCATTTGTATTTCCAGTTCCACGAGGGAATGAGCTCACGCAGGTAACTTGCCACCCACACAAACGAAAGTGGAGTGATGAACATGAGCACCCAGGCTCCCCACGACATGGGCGATTCGAAACGCACGGTCATGTAAAGCCTCCAAAAATACATCTGGTGTTTCAGGTCGAGAAACAACATAAACAAACCAAGAACCAAAGCGCCAGGAACCAAAAACGGTCCCCATTTTACGGTGGTTGGCATTTCTTTTTCCCTCCCAAGGATGGTGAACAGGCTGGCGAAAAATAGTATTCCGGCAGCAAGCCCGCCCAGATAAAGATAAATGGGAATCTGCCAGTGCCAGATATGAAGGAAGGGATCGGTGTTTGGAATATCGCGACCGCTGATAAATAATTCTTCTTTCATAGTCAATTCATTTTTTTAAATCAGATAAAAAATGTGTGGTTTTGTTCCGGCTTCGGGAGCAAGAACTTTGTGTTTGCGGTTTTTCAGCGCATTTGAAATCTCGCTGTCCGGGTCGTCCAGGTCGCCAAAGTACATGCATTTGGTAGGACAAACCGAAACGCAGGCAGGTTTTTCGCCTTTGGTAACGCGGTGGTTGCAAAAAGTACATTTGTCAACCCAGCCTTCGGGATGTGAATAACGAGCATCGTAGGGGCACGACTGAATGCAGGCGCCACAGCCAATGCACAACCCATGCTCCACCAGCACAACACCTCCTTCCACAATATGGCTGGCTCCGGTAGGACAGCACCGCACACAGGGTGAATTGTCGCAGTGGTTGCAGCGTTCCGAACGAAGTTCGATTTCAACATTTGGGTAACTTCCGTCAACGGTTTCGGTAATCCAGTCGCGACAATAGCCCAGTGGCACATTGTTTTCGGTCTGGCATGCAATGACGCAATCGCTGCATCCTACACATTTCCTGGTATCGATGGCCATGGCATATCTCATAAGGCGGCCTCCTTTCCGGGTTCTTCAGTTAAAAAAGTCACAAAATTTCCTCTCATTCCGGTTCCTCCCATTATCGGATCGACCATCACATTGGTTATCAGGTCGGAATCACTGGCTCCTCTTCCAAAGGCACGCGAAAGCTTTGGGTCGCTGTGTCCGAAACCATGAACCATATACACCGAGTCCCACCGGATTCGTTCGGTAACCCGAACCTTTATCGGGAATTTCGACACGACTCCATCCTGGTTTTGCAACCATACTTTTTGTTCAGTTTTCAGTCCCCACAAATCAGCAACTTTTGGATTAATCCAAACATGGTTTTCTTTCTGAAGATCGTGAAGGTTAGGATTATTGGAAGTACGGCTGAACGTGTGCATGGGTGCGCGACCGTAAATCAGGCGGTAAAAACCATCGGGTGGTTCGGGATGGGCGGTGTAAACAGGCATTGGGTCGAAGCCATTGGCAGCCATTTCGGTGGCGTACAGCTCAATTTTTCCGGTGTTGGTGTGGAATTCGTAATCTTCCCCATCGGCTAAATACAGGGGGCCGGCTTGTCGGTCGAACTTCTTCACCCCTACCCTTTGCATCTCCTCAAGCGATGAGCCTACCTGTTTTAGTTGCCAGTCTAAAACTTCCTCAATGTCTTTGAATGCGAAGAAGCTGCTCAAACCCAGTTTTTCACCTATTTGCTTTGCCATCCACCAGGCTGGTTTTGTTTCGGCGTAGGGTTGTGTGGCTGGCATCCTCAGGGCAATGTAAGGTTCGCGGTTGGGTGACAATCTCAAATCATCGTATCGTTCGAGGTATGTACATTCAGGCAAAATCACATCGGCATAACCTGTAATTTCCATGGGCATTGTATCAACAACCACCATAAAGTCAAGCGATTGAATGGCTTTCATCAGGGTGTCTTTATGAGGCATGGTGAGCGGAAGGTTGGTTCCGGCAACAATCCAGGCTTTAATCAGGTGTTCTTTTCCCTCTTCAGGAATAGATGCTTCAACCAGCCCGTTTGCGATTGCCAAACCTGCGAGCGGATACTTACCTTTGAGGGTATCTCGCCAGTTCCAGGTTGGTTTGGGATATTCGGGCGAAGGAAATTCGGGTACTGACATCGAATCTTTAAAATAAAAACCACCGCGCCGGCCATAGGCGCCCAACAGTGCATTGATAATGGCAATTGCACGGGTTCGTTGGGTATCGTCGCCATACCAGGTAACATGACGTCCGGGATGAACAATGACCGAAGGAGCAGCATCAGCCATTTCGCGGGCTGTTTTGCGGATGATATCAGGTTTGATGGTGGTTATTCCGTAGGCCCACTCAGGGGTGAATGCGGCAACATGGTTTTTCAGTTCATCAAAGCCATAGGTGTATTTTTCCACATAGGATTTGTCGTAAAGATTTTCGTTGATTATTACGTTTATCCAGGCAAGTAAAAGCGCAATATCTGTGGCTGGTTTTATCGGGAGCCAGAATTTCGATTTGCTGGCTGCCACCGAAAACCTTGGGTCAACCGTGATGATTGTAGCACCTTTATCGATGGCATCCGACATTTCCTGTACCTGGCTGTTGTGCATATTTTCGCCAAGGTGCGAACCAATGAGCACAAGGCAACGTGTATCGCGGATGTCGGTTGGTTCGGGCGAACCTAATCCGACGCCAAAAGTCGCTGCAAAGCCTACTTCACGTGGTCCACGGCATTGTGCATACGATGGGGCGGTAATGTTGGACGATCCAAAAGCTTTTAGCAAATGTCCAAAATGATGCCCGGCAGAACCATGGTTGAAAAGTGCAACGCTTTCGGGGCCATATTTACCGGCAATTTCCTTCATTTTTGTTGCAACAAGGGTCAATGCCTCATCCCATGATGCCTCACGGTAAGTCTGCTTTTCACCATCTGAAACTCGGATAAGTGGTGTTTTAAGACGGTCGCTGTCCGACCACATTCCAACCCCGCCTGTACCCCGGGTGCACAGCCTCCCGTTGCAGTGTGGGTCGTTTTCGTTGCCAATAATCTTTACAATTTTTCCGTCTTCGGTTGTATAGGCCCAACCAGCACAATTCCAAAAACAAATTTCACAATACGTTGGTGTCCTTTTCAGAGAAGAACCATAATCGTAAAGTTTTTTGGTTTTTTCAGCTGCTGATGATCCTTTGACCACAGAAAAATAGCCGCCACCAGCCAGCGCAATACCCGCTGAGCCAGCCGCTGAAATCTTAATAAAATCCCTTCTGGTCTTCATTTCAATTCATATCTAAAAAACTACATGTTAGAGCTGGCAAAAGTAAAGATTAATTTTTATTGTGAATCGAATAACCAACAAAGTTTTATGTAATAAAAAATCATTTCAGACTATTTGGTGAAGGTTGAATTTTTTCGCCGATTTTAGGCTCACTTTGGATGGTTTTTAAAAAAACAAAGCCCACCACATTGGGCAGGCTTCATTTAATAAAACTTTAAAAAATAGTTACTTAACAGCAATCATCCGGGTAAGATTTTCACCCTTTGCAGTTAGTACATGAACAAAATAAATACCGGCTGGCAGATGACTGACTCCGATAACTTGATTTTCGGAATCGACAGATTGCTGATAAACAACCTGTCCGATGTTATCAACCAAACTGATGGATTTCATACTAAATGTTGACTGAATGTTGATGGCTTCTGTGGCAGGGTTCGGGAAGATCTTAACCATGGTCCCCGTTTGCAAATCGAGCAAATTGGTAATGTTCATCGAAATTCCGGTGACCCTTGATAATCCATGCACGGAATATTTGCCGTCAAAGCTTGGATAACTGTCATCAAAGGACAAATTCAGTTCAAAAGTTTCTCCAGTTTCAGGTCTGTAAAGTTTAAAGTTCATGATTTCGCCTTCTTCGAAACCGAAATCCGACTCGTTAACCGGATTTTTGCCCATAGCTATCAACTTAAAGAAATCATTTCTGCCATTAAAGCCCGAAATTCCCGTACATTGGCCTAAGCTGTTGAATACACCCAACACATCACCTTCCTGCAGTTGCGACAACGCTTCCTCAGTAAATATCAAAGCATGCGGAACTGCGGTGTTTCTCACTTCATTCCATGGTGATATTAAGGGCATCTCATCTTTAATCGCCGATTTGTCGGTAATTGGCGAATATGGGTCGTAATCGGGAAACTGAATGGTGTAGTTAAGATTCGATTTTTTATTTACCATCAGGTATGCCCTTCCCGGTTTCAAGGTGGTAAAATCCCATGCTACCGGGGTCCACAAGTTAGAAGTTTCAAATTCGAATATCAGCAGAATATCGTTCAAATGACCCGCAAACAATGTTGTGATGCTTGTTTCAACATTTGTAAGAACCGGAACGTAGGTAAATGGTCCGTTGATGACAAAACTTTGGTTGGTAAGTGTGTCGCCAAATATTGGTAAACAACATGGTGTATTTTTCATTTTAATTTTATAACCAATGGGTTGAAGATTACCAAGTTGATTAACCGGAGGAACACCCTCAGGCCAGTAATATTTACCCGCTTTGTCAACCATAATAATCAGGTTAGTAGAACCGGGGGGTGGCCCTGTAATTGGAAACATAACCTCAGGAACGTTGGTAGAAGTCTTATCGACATAAGACGAAAGTCCCCACCAGCCATTAATATCATGATCGATGAGTTGAATTGGGATAAAAAGTGTAATATTATCCTGAGCAACAAATGAGCATGATCCATCGCCAAAAGCGGTAAGCGTAAGTGTCACCTCACCATCCCACGAATCGTGCAAACCCAGAATATATGCTGTGCAAGCGCTTGTTTCATCAACAAAGGTTCCATCGCCCGAGGTTGTCCACAGATAGGAAGCAGCATGGTTTGTTACGCCACAAACCTCAATGGGTAGCCATTCTTTTACATTAAAGTCATAGTTAGAACAATCAAGCGCATAATTGGCTGGCAATGAAACGACAGGTTGTGGAACAACCGAGAGCACCATACAATTGGTGCTTGATAAGGTACAATATCCATTGGGGAGTGCAGTTAAACAAAGTTCAGCAAAACCTGCGGCAACATCACCTGTACCAGGAATATATTCCGGATTGAGCGCTGTTGCTGACGGGATAAATTGTCCATCTCCAGTACTCATCCAGGATACAGATGAGAAATCAGTAGCCCAGGCATCGCCAATAACGTAACTATCACCGGCACAAATGATGGCATCATTTCCGGCAAAAGCTGTGGCATTCCTCTCAAAAGTCAGCAACATACAATCGGTTATGGTGATTGTACATGCACTCGAAGTGGCACTCAGGCAAAGCTCAACATAACCGTTGGTGTAATCGTCAAAACCTGGCTGATAAAAGGTTTCAAGTTCGTTTTCATCGTAAAAGAAACCATCGCCCGAGGTATTCCAAAAAACAGTAGTATAACTTGAGGCTGTTGCGCCAGTAAGGTAAATATCGTCTTCGCAAACGGTTGCATCGGCGCCTGCATCAACAACCGGCGCTCCCTGTATCGTGAGCGACATGCAATCGGCTGCCTGAATGGTACATGGATTTATGGGTTGTGCAACGAGGCACAATTCTGTTACTCCATTACTAAGATCGTTTATACCTGGCACATACACCGGGTTCATGGTTACATTGTCAGGAACAAAGCTTCCATCACCGCCGGTCCAGACGAAACTATCATAGTTCTCAGCAACGGCATCGAACAGGTGATAATTTTCGCCGGAACAGATGATCGCATTGATGCCCGCATAAGCAAAAGGCTGACCCGTAATCACAACCGTAAACTGGTAGATAGAAACATCAGGTGCCGATAGGTTGTTGGCATCAACAACCGACGTTACCTGAATGTTGTAATTGCCGGGAGGCAGCGTACCATTAAAAATAGCGTCATTTAGGTTAATGCCAGAAGCACAATCGGGTGTTCCGTTAATTTCCCAGCAAATTTCGAAAGGAGGAACGCCTGACTGAATGCCACAGACAGTGATTGTCATTGGATCGCTTTCGCAATAATTAAATGCTGAACCCTGAACTATTGGCTGACCGTTAATACAAAAGTCAGGAACAGGTGGTTCGAGAACCGGAACTGTTACGGTTGCCTGATCGCAATTTAAGGGATTCAGCACCTCACAAATCTGGTAAACAACATAGTAAGTTCCCAAAGCAGTGCCCGGGGCTACATTTACAGAACCAGTCAAAACATCCAGGGTTACGCCGGGATTGGTTGTACTTATTTGTGTAAGCGTTACTACCGCAAAGTTGACCGGAAATCCATTCAACAGGTCATTGGTCAGTACGTTGGCCAGCGATTGCCCGCCGGTAAAGCCGTTCACCGGGGCTCCGGAGTCGTCGTTGGCAACTATTTCAGCCGCAGTAACTTCTATTGTTACTGTTGCATCGTCACAATTACCCGGATTGAGTAATTCGCAAATCTGATAAACGAGGAAGTATGTTCCAGCGGGGGTTCCGGGAGCAACATTTACAGCACCTGTTATAACATCCAGTGTAATTCCCGGATTTGTGGTACTTATCTGTAATAAAATGATATCAGCAAAATCAACAGGAACAAAATTCAATTCATCATTAACAAGAACATTGGTAACTGCCTGGCCACCATTCATACCATTAATACTAGTGCCTGAATCATCATTTGCTACAATCGGACCAGCTGACACGGGAACCGTAACTAAAGCCTGATCGCAGTTTGCAGGATTAAGTATCTCACAGATTTCATAAATCAATTCATATACTCCGGCGGGTGTTCCCGGAGCAACATTTACAGCTCCTGACAACAAATCAAGTGTAATTCCCGGATTGTTTGAACCAATAAATGAAAGCGTTATGTCTGCCGGATTTACTGCAAGGCCGTTTAAAAGGTCGTTTGTAAGTACGTTCGTCAAGGATTGTCCCCCGGTCATGCCAATGATGGATTGACCCAAATCATTGTTGGCGACAATAGGTGCAGGAAGAACCAAAACAGTCACCGTTGCCTGATCGCAATTGCCCGGATTGATGACTTCGCATATTTCGTAAACGAGATAATATGTTCCAGCAGGTGTGCCTGGCGCCACATTCACAGCTCCTGTGGTTACATTCAATGTTACGTTAGGGCTTGTCGAACTAATAAACGCTAAAACAATATCCGCCGGATTTACCGGGCTGCCATTCAACAAATCGTTGGCAAGTACATTGGCGAGTGCCTCCCCTCCTGCCATCCCATTTACCGGAATACCGGTATCATCGTTGGCAACAAGCGTTGCGGGGGTTACCTCAACACTAACAATTGCCTGATCGCAGTTAGCCGGGTTGAGTATTTCACAAATTTCATAAACCAACTCACAAACACCTTCAGGTGTTCCGGGTGCAACCGTCACTGCTCCAGTCAATGGATTGAGGCTTACTCCCGGACAGGTTGTGCTGATTTGTGTTAATGTCACGTCGCCTGGATTTACTGGCAATCCATTGAGCAAATCGTTATCAAGTACATTGCCTACAGCCACTCCTCCATTGATGCCACTTACCGGTGTACCGGGATCATCGGTGGCAATAATTGGCGCGGGAGTAACTTCCACTGTTACCGTGGCCTGATCGCAATTGGTTGGGTTTAGAATTTCACAGATCTCATAAACCACATAATATGTTCCGGCCGGAATACCTGGATTAACAATTACCTCACCGGTGATTGGATCGAGGATTATTCCCGGAATGGTTGAACTGATAAATGTGAGGATCACATCAGCCGGATCTACCGGGCTGCCATCGAGTAGATCATTGTCCAATACATTATTTACTGCAACTCCGCCCGACATTCCGTTTACGGGTATGCCTGTGTCATCATTTGCAATGATAGGTGCATCAACCACAACCACGGTAACTGTAGCCTGGTCGCAATTGGTGGGGAAAGCAATTTCACAAATCTTATAAACAAGGTAATATGTACCTGAAGGTGTTCCGGGCGCCACATTCACCGCTCCGGTCAACAAATCAAGAGATATTCCGGGATTTGTGGAGCTTATTTGGGATAAAACTACATCGGCCAGCATAACTGTTGCTCCATTCAACTGGTCATTCGTAAGAACATTAGCCACAGCAACACCTCCGGATGCGCCTGTTACCGGCAAACCATTATCGTCATTGGCAATGATTGGCGAAGGATCGTATGTTATTGCAAAAGAAGCTGTTACCGGCAATGGGCAAGCACCACCCGGAAAAACCGTCAGTGTTAATGTTACAACAAGTCCTTCATCATTAATTCCAGGTGTGTAAATCGCTGCAGCCTGATCAGGATGGTCGAACGAACCACTTCCGTTATGCGTCCAGAGCAACGATACATAAGTTCCTGTAATAACAGGATTGGAATTAAACTCCTGATCAAAAACCAGGGTAATATCAGCGCCGGCGTTCACAACCGGAGGTTCCTGAATGGTAAGCTCCATACAATCGGTTGAGGCAACTGTGCACGGGCTGAGGGGTTGCGCAGTCAGGCACAGGGTTATTGTCCCGGTTTCGGCAAGGTCAGGAACATAGGTTGGATTTAATGAATGGTTATTTGGCACGAAAGCCCCTATTCCACCTGTCCATTCCAATCCCGAATGATCGGCGGCTGTAGCCTCAGACAAAGAAAAACTATTGCCCTGGCAAACAACACCATCATTTCCTGCAAAAACGTCTGGCTGTTTGTAAACTGTTATTTTTACAACATCCGAATCGGAAATCAGGCAGGGAGTATTTGGAAATACGGTGAGTAACAGGTTCACGTAACCTCTGGCAATATCACCGGTTCCGGGTGAATAATCAGGATCAAGAATTATTGGATTTGAAAATGTTCCATCGCCTTCACCCAAAGTTGCAAAATCCCAGTAAACACTGCTGTATTCCCAGGCAGTACCATTGAGTGTCGCGAGTTGGTTGCCACATATCGTCAAATCGGCTCCTGCATCAGCCGCCGGAAGGTTTGCAACCGAAAGCGTCATGCAATCGGAGAATGAAGAAAGGCACGGGCTACACGGAACAGCAGTCAGGCAAAGATCAACCAGTCCTGACAAAACATCAGTATTCCCAACGGTGTAAACCGGATTTATTATCAATGGATCGTCAAATGTGCCATCACCTGATGAGGACCAGATAAAATCACAATAATTGCTGATAGCGGCATCTGTAATTTGATAATAACCAGCTGACATTGAAGGCGCTAAAACCATTTCGCATACTGTGGCGTCATTACCGGCAAATGCCATGGGTTGTGGTTCAAAATAAATGGTCAGGTCATCCTGTGCAACCAAGGTACACGAGCCGGTTGAATTAACAGTAACCAACAAAGTTACGAATGTACCGGCATCTCCTGTTTCGGGAAAATATGTTGCTGCTGGCAGATTTGGATTGTCGAATGTTCCATTACCTGAAGTGCTCCAAACCACACTTCCACCATTGGCAATTACAGGATTTGCAGTGTAAGTGCTATTTTCACAAAGTGTAACATCAATTCCTGCATCAACGGTTGCTGCTTTATCAAAACAAACGTCGATCTGGTCGGTAACCAGGGCATTACAGGGATTAACACCAATTGACACAATTTGCAGGGTTACACAACCCAACAGGTAATCGATGGAAGGGTTCGGATAATAAACCGGATTCTGAATGGTTTCGTTGCTGAAAAAACCGGCACCGGCAATGATAATCCACTGAAGTGCCGAAGAATTCTCAACCACGGCGCCTGTCAGGTTAATATCTTCACCTTCACAAACACTAAAATCATCACCAGCGAAAGCTGTTGGTAAATTTTGTATAAAAAGGGTGATACAATCAGTTGATGAAACCGTGCAGGGGCTTAGGGGCTGAGCGGTAAGGCAAAGCTCAGCAAATCCCGCTGCAATATCGCCGGGTGTAGGCGTGTAAGTTGGGTTTAAAATTGTTGGATTATCAACATTTCCCGTCCACAAAAGTGAGCTGTAATTGATGGCCGTGGCATCAGATAAAAGGTAACTTCCATTTTCACAAACCGAACCATCGGTACCAGCCGAAACTTCGGGGTGCGTGTAAACGGTAATGAGAACAAAATCGGTGGAAGAAACCAGGCAGGGCGAATTTGCGCTGGCTGTAAAAGCCAGATTTGCATACCCCCTCAAAATATCACCGGGGCCAGGTGTATATTCAGGATTTAAGATGCTTGGATTTGAAAACGAGCCATCCGCTTCGCCAGGTGCTGCAAAATCCCACATCACCGACGACGAAAACTGGGCAGAAGCATCCAACTGTGCCAGCTGATTTCCACAAATACTCTGGTCGTCACCGGCAAAAACCACCGGAATACGCTCAAATGTAACCATGAAGCAACTTTGATCGGGAACCGAACAAGGTGAACAGGCAAGGGCTGTCATACAAAGTTCAACTGAGCCTGTAGATTTATCATCGATACCGAAATTGTAAACAGTATTTTCGATCAGGTTGTTATCAAAACTTCCGTCACCATCGCTGCTCCATGATATTCCACAGTTGTATTGCGCCGTACCCGAAAGGCTGATCGAGCTCTGATCTTCGCAAAGCGTAACATCCGTTCCGGCGACCGATACTGGCAATCTGGAAATGGTGAGGACAATCTCGTCTGAATCAACATAAACAGCCGGAGAAACCGGGTAGGCAAAAACAGTCAGTGTAACGGTTCCTGCAAGCAAATCACCAGCCCCGGGCGTATAAACCGGGTTTAGTGCGCTTACGGAACTGAAAGTTCCATCACCCGCGGTCACCCATAAAAGGCTGCTATAATGCGATGCAAAGGCATTGCCAAGGGTGTAGCTTCCATTTTCGCAAAACGAATCATCAGGACCTGCATTGGCTTCTGGTAACGGACCGCCATAACTTACCTGAACGTTATT
The DNA here is from genome assembly GCA_937950125.1 of uncultured Bacteroidota bacterium. Lineage (GTDB taxonomy): Bacteria > Bacteroidota > Bacteroidia > Bacteroidales > 4484-276 > CALFEP01. The sequence continues at coordinate 6,271 of CALFEP010000304.1, read as the reverse complement.
GCTGTTTTGAACAACCGGACCTCCCTGTGGATCGGTTCCACTTGCAGTGGCGATATTATTTACCAGGCCGGCAGCAATATCAGCCTGAACGATTGTGTGCGTTGCTGTGCAAGTAAATGTTTGCCCGGGAAGCAATACATTTCCGCTGCACAAAACCGAACCTGGGTCGGCAACCGGATCGCTTACTGAAATGTTATCAATGGTTACATTTCCGGTATTTTCGATGGTAATGGTGTAATGAATGATGTCTCCCGGAAGGAAATAATACAACTCAGCAGCTGTTTTGGTAACCAGCAATGATGGCTGCTGGGGTAAAACCGTTGTCAACTGATCGGGATCGGGGGGTGTTTCGTCTGAATCACCAATTCCGGTATTTACCAAAATCCCATTGTCAATATCATCCTGGGTTAACATGTATGTTCCGACAAGCGTACAGAATTCACCGGGCAAAACATTAGTACAGTTAGCCATTGAAGGACTGATCAAGGCATCTTCAACCTGAACATTATGCAGGGTGATGTTACCCGAATTTTTAACTTTAATTTCGTATGTAAGAACATCACCAGCTTCTACGCCACCCGAGATATTGGTGAGTAATGTTTTTTCTGTATTCAACGAGGGTGCCTGCCCGATAGGAATGGTAACCTGATCCTGCACAGGTGAGGTCTGGTCAGAATCACCGATGGCTGTGTTTACAATCACTCCATTATCGATATCATTTTGTGTCACCTGATAGGTTCCGGAAAGTATGCAGTTTCCAAAGCCTGATAAAACAGCACACGTAGTTTGATTTGGCGTAAGCATGGGATCGCTAACAGTAACATTGTTCAGTGTGATGTTACCCGTATTGGTGGCTGTAATAACAAATTGCAATATATCGCCAGGCTCTACTCCGCCTGAAACATCTGTTATCAGGGTTTTTACGATGGTTAGTTCGGGTTGCTGTGGCAATAAACTAATGAGCTGATGCGAAACGGGAGGTGTCTGGTCTGAATCTGCATTTCCTGTGTTGGTAATCTGTCCTGCATTCAGGTCAGCTTGTTTTACGATGTAATATCCTGTCAATGAACACACTGAGAAAGGCGCGAGTGAAACACAGGTTTTTGTTGAAGGAGTAAGTTTTGAATCGGTAACAACAACATTGCTTAGTGTAGTATTACCAATATTTACAGCATTTACCGAATAAAATAAAACATCACCGGGTACAACTCCTTCCGAGACGTCGGTAAGCAAAGTTTTTACAACCGACAACTCAGGATATTGGGGAACAGGGGTTATTATTTGTTTGGTAACCGGAGTGGTCTCATCTGAATCAGCCGATCCGGTATTTACGATTTGCCCGGCATTGATATCGGATTGTGTAACAATATGAACCCCGGTTAGTGTGCAGGAGGCGCCAGGTGCTAACGTTGCACAATTGGTATTGTTTGGGGTAATTTTTGGATCACTCACCGTAACATTGTGAAGGGTTATGTTTCCAGTGTTCGAGGCTTGTATTTCATAAACCAGTGCGTCACCCAGCACTATTCCACCTGAAACCTCAGTAAGCAATGTTTTGCTAATCGAAAGCTCAGGGCTTTGGGGAACCGGAACAGTTACCTCATCCGTTATCGGTCCCAAATCGTTGGAGGTAACGGAAGCAACATTGTGCACCAAACCTGCGTCCACCTCAGCCTGTGTAACGATGTGGGTACCCGTCAAAACGCACGATTCATCCTTCTCAAGATCAGGACAGGCTTTGGTTGATGGTGTAAGCATGGGATCGTTTATCACAACATTTTCCTGACGTACATAACCTAGGTTGGTTGCTGTTACCGAATAGGTAAGCACATCACCCAAAGAAACATCTCCAGAATTATCGTTATCAGCATTTGAAACAAAAACCTTGTCAACAGAAAGATCAGAAATCAGACAGGTCAGCGTAGTGCTGTTAAGATTTAAAAATTCCTGGTAATTGATTGTAATACCAATTGTTTGACCAGTAGTGGCTTTTACAAGTGTAATGGTTGAATAAAAGGGAAAACCATACAAATTGAGCGTTCCACCTGATGCAATCAACGAATCCCTTATTTCCAGCTCATCGGAATAGGAATAGCAAATTGTATGAAAAACGGTAGGAACATTTGCCGGTAAAACCGATACCCCGTTTATACCCGAGACCCTATACTGACCCTGTGTATTGTTGTCGGTATCTCCGCCATTTTGCGTCAGGCAGGCATTGTCGCTAAAATAACTCATAACCGGTGGCGAAGGATACTCTGTCCAGATGTTATAAGATGCTAATTGCCAGTTTGATTGATTAACTGAAATCAATAAATCAAAACACGCCGTATTTGTTTCACAATCGGTTGCCAGCGTGCAACCACCTCCAGATTCCTGGATATCAATGGTAACCGTTTGTGCGTCAACAATAAGAAACATCATCGCTGATAAAACGGTGAGTAAAAATCCTTTTTTCATATACTTATTTTATTAAATGTTTAAATTTCAATTAGTTTCTTTGGTTTTTTCAGTTGTAAAACAAAAACTGTTCAATCATTCCCTGACAATTTTGCGAATGGCGTAATAGTTTTTCGAGATTATCCTCAGGTAATACACCCCCGGGCTATGATTGGATAAATCGAATTCGGCCAGGGTGTTGTATGATGAATGGCTCAGCGGCTTGATGGTCAAAAGTTGCCCTCTTGAATCAGTGAGCACCATTTTACCATCAATCCTTTTATCACCAGCCAATTCAAGGTCAAATTCACCATGAGTGGGATTGGGGTAAATATTTAACTCCATCCCCGAAACATAACCATTGATGTGGAAGCCCAATGAACTGACCCAAACATTTTTGATCAGTGAAATACCATTTTGAACATAGTTTGCCTGTTGAGGCGAATTTTCATCAAATTCAACCGAAAGGTTGAATACTTCGCCGGTTGAGGTTTTAAAAAGCCGCAGGGTGATCAATTCGTTGGGTGATAAACCATCTTTCTGCCCGGTGTTGGCATCATCGCCAAAGACAGGAACAGCAAATGCCTGATTTTCATCAAGAATTTCCATAATACCCGAACACAGCCCGTTTTGATCGAATGCACCAATGATGTCCCCCATTTCCAGGTTGAGTGAATAATTTCCCCGAAAACAAAACACATGTGATCCTGGGGTTTCGTAAACTTCGTTCCATGGCGTAATCCAATCAAACTGATAAACTGGTTGTGATTGAGAATTTTTACCATCATAAGCTGGAAAAGTAATGGTGCATGGTTCAATCACTTTAACGAAATATGATTTTGTTGGTTCAAGCTGGCTGAGGGTGCTAATAGAAAAATTTGGATAGTACAACCTGTACCCTGCAATTTCTTTTACAAGCACCAGATTATTTCCCAGCGATGCAAACACATCTTCGACGGGTACCTGCTCATCGCTTAAAACCGGAATGATATTCCAGCCAGCCATCAGGTTAACCGTTTTGTTTTCACCTTCATGGCCACAAAATCCGAACGAAATATTGCTGGTTGTTTTGATGATGTAGCCCGATTTGTAATTCCAGTTTTGAAGTGTGTTGATGCCATTGGCCGGATAGTAAATACCATCAACCAGGTTGTAAAAAATCACAACGTCATCAACTACTGGCGACATAATCTGTTCAATTCCAGGCAAGAAGGGTTGGAGACGGCTTGATACGCCGCTCCAACCCATTGCTACATCAATATTCTGGTTATTTTCCAACTCAATAGCAGTTGAATCCATTGAGGCAAGGATAATACCTGAAGTTTCACCCGTTGTGTTATTGATCAGGGTTAAGGTTGACTGAAAAGGAAAGCCAAAGATAACAGCGCTTCCACCAACTTTTACAAATGAACCAACAACCTGTGAAGCATCACCATATTGGAAACATATGGTATGAATGGTTTCATCGACCCCAGGTAAGAGTGGAAAAGAACCATTAATACCTGAAACCCGGTACTGACCGTTTTGATTGTTGTCAGTATCACCTCCGTTTTGCACTACACAGCTATTGTCGCTGTTGTACCACAGTGCCGGAGGTACCGGGTATTGAAACCAGATGTTGTAAGATCTCAATTCCCAGTTGGGTTCATTTATTTTCAGCAACAAATCAAAACACACTGTGTTTTCTTCGCAATTGCTGCCAAGCAAACAATTTCCAGCCGATTCTTTTATCTGAACCGTAATTGTTTGTGAAAATAATCCTGTAAAAATCAGGGACAAAACCATTGTTAGAACTGTATTTTTCATATTTGATAGTTTTTCTGTTATCTTGGAATAAAATTAATTCTGCCATTGTTGTTAATCCAGAAATCGTCGTCCAGCGAATTACAATCAAGGTTCATATCGTAGTCGCCCTTCAGGTACTTGAATACGTTTCCGTTATCATCAGTCCAGACGTCAAAATCGATACTGTTAAGATCGAAGCCGCTTGAGCTGTTGTACTGCTGATCGCCATTGCCGCCATACATTACCCAGTAAGCCCCTTTGTGTTTTTGTCCAACTTCCTGAGGAATGGGGGTGCCCAGTTTCCACGAATTACTGGTTGTAAAGTCGTAGCTGAGCGATGTTCCGCCATTGAGCTTTGTAACATGGCTCATCACCGGAAGGTGGCTTCGGTGTTCAACAAGAATGTAGTATTTATCTGTGCCGGCACTTCTGAAACACGGACATTCGATGGTTATCAGACCGTTGGTATGTATCAGGCCAACACATCTGAAAATTGTACTCGAAGCAAGTGAATCGCCCTGACGAACCGAAACAAATACCCAATCTACGACATCCGGCGGATATGGTTTGGTGGCATCAGGATTGGCTGCCACATCGCCATAATCAATCCCAAGAATATCAGTGTAATTCCAGGGAGTGCCCGTGTAGGGATGTCCTGCAGGAGTGGGTGTTACGCCAACCAAAGGATTCTCACCTGGCAGTATTCCAAAGTCGTTGATGGTCGATCGCATCAGGCCGGTCGCTACATTGAATGGACCTTCGAGGAATGCTTTCACATTGATAGAATAGCAGATGTAAGTCACCGTAATCATTGCATTATTGGAGGTTAATCCTGAATGGATTTCAGTGATGTTGTAAGGAATTGGCGTGGGATCATCAAGATAACCAATGAATGGTGTAAAGGTAACATTACCAGTAGCGGGATCATAGACCCAGGTTCCCTCACCGGAGACAACCAAAGTATGTTGTATTCCGGGCGTTAAAGGATCAATGTCCGTGATAACCTGAGTTGGGAGAGGAACTGAAACACCATCTCCCAACAAGTCATTCGTCAGGATATTTAATGTTACGCTTTCACCCGGAATGTTGCCATCGGAGAAATCATCGTTTGCAACTGGTGGAAGGATCACTTCAGAAGTTATCGAAGATGTATTGTTCAGTGTATTTGGATCTGGTGTTGATGCGGTGACAACAGCTGTATTTGTAATAAAACCAATGAAATTCTCTTCTGTAACAGCCACAATGCTGATGGTTTCGATAGCACCAACACTCATAGGTCCAATTATCCAGTCAGGTGATGACCAGGTACCTGTTGAAGTTGTAGCGCTGATAAACGTTACATGTGCCGGAAGAACATCAGACATTGTTACATTCTCAGCCGGATCAGGTCCACTGTTAGTTACAGTTATGGTCCAGGTGATGTTTTCACCTGATTCAACAATTGCTGAAGAAGCAGATTTATTGATCATTAAGTCAGCCATTTTACTCTTAGTAACAATCATAACATCCCAATCAGGATCGCAGGGTGGATTGTTAATCGTCCATCTGAAAACATATTCACCGCTTATTAAACCGGTAATTGCGGTTGTTGGCGACGAAGGAGTTACAATAGTAGCGACATTGGGACCCAATACCTGTGTCCAATAACCAGTTCCTGGTGTTGGATTATTACCACTCATTGTTACCGAGGTTTCAGTTGTAATGAATTGGTCGGGACCTGCATCAGCAATCACCTGAGGAACGATGAACAAAGTTCTGGAATCGGAAACTGTTGTACATGGGCTGTTGGCATTGGCATTCAATGTTAATACAACACTGCCATTGAGAATATCAGCAGCAGATGGTACATAAACCGGGTTGATCATGGCCGGATTACTAAATGTACCCGTTCCATTGGTTGTCCACAACAGTGTGGTGTAATTTTCAGCCCTGGCACAACATAAGTTATAACTATCACCTTCGCAAATGGTAGCATCCGGACCAGCATTCGCCGTGGCTGTCTGCCAAAGCGTGAGCGTCATCTGATCGGTCTCTACCGGACAGTTGC
>CALFEP010000303.1 GCA_937950125.1 uncultured Bacteroidota bacterium | reverse complement strand
CAGGTTCCCACTCAAAACAAGTAAGTTGCAAAAATTATGCTGCAAGATGGGTTAAGGTGAGGGATTACCCATCCGAAAATGTGAAAACCCAACAGATCGAAGTCAGGACTGAAAAGTTGGACAACCTGATTCCGGAATCCCGGAAAATTGATTTCATCAAAATTGATGTTGAAGGGGCTGAACTCATGGTTTTGCAGGGCGCCAAAGAAACCATCAGACGATCGAAACCTTTCATTGTGTTTGAATTTGGCCTCGGAGCTTCTAACTATTACAACACTGATCCTTCAACCATGTTCAGTTTTTTTGATAAAGAAATGGATTATCACATTTTTCTCATCGATAAATTCCTGAAAAACAAGCCCCCATTGGATTTGGCGGAATTTGAAAGGCAATACAACGAGCGCATCAACTACTATTTTGTGGCTGCTCCGAAATCCAAAGGGTGATTTTTTACTGATTATTCCAGAATAGTTATCCTCTTTGTGAAAAATCTCTCATTGTTAAACCTCAGGAAATATACTCCCGGACGGAATTTTTCAACATCAAGAACTGCCTTAGAGTCGCTGATTTGCCATGTTTGTAAAGTTCTGCCATTCACCGAAACCAGTTCAACACTGCACGGTGTCAGGCTTTCTGGAAGCACAACATTTATTTCGCGATTTGCTGGTTGTGGAAAAACTTGGATCATTTCACCCATTTCAATACTGGAAACACCTGTTGAATTGTAAAAACCTGTTATTCCGGAGGTTCCATTTGCATGAAAAAGGCCATCGTTTTGTGGCATCGTTTTGTCCCAGACTGCAAACAAAGTTTCTACTGATCCGTTTACTTTGTTTAAGTACTTGAAAATAATTGGATCACGCTCGTTGATGCCTGCTGTTTCAGCAGCAAACTCATCATCGCCATAAACCAAAAGAAGGACATTTTCAGGATTCCTGCTGATTTCGGCAAACCCGATGCACTGGTTGTCAGCTGAAAAAGCGCCAATGTAGCCGCTTTCAAATTGCCGAATCGCATCATTATCAATCGAAATCAGGTGAATATTCGTAGTTTTATGCAACTGCCAGGGACTTTCGGAAGGAATGACAGGTTCATTTTTTTTGTTGAACGACCACCCCGAATAGTCAGGAAAATCAACATCGACAGGATTTTTAAAATTCGCCAGGTAACCCTGACCGGGTTCAAGCTCTGTGAGTGAAAAAATCCCGCCATCAGGCCAGTAAACAGTGCCTTGCTGTATGCTAACAATGTACAGAATGTCGTTTTGGGGATTTGCAAAAATTTCGTCAACTGGCGAATTCTGATTGGTTAGAACTGGCAACAGGTTTGAACCGGCAACAAAAGTTGCAAAATTGTCAGAAAGGGCGTCGCCGCAAAATGTTAGTTCGTTCGCTGCATTCATTTTAATTTTGTAGCCCTCATAAACATTCCACACTCCCAACGTGTTGATATTGAATGGGGGAGGAGCATATATTCCGCTTTTTCCGGTCATCATAACCAGGTTACTCACCACATTTTGCATCATTGCAACAATGTTTGGGTTGTCAGGGTCAAGGTATGCCGAAATGATCGACCAGCCTACCGACAGCGGGATGTTCTGAATGCTGTAAACCACCTCAATAGTTTGAATGTCAGAAATCAGGTTAGTTAGATCGGTTGCCCGCACTTCGATGGTGTTAATTCCGGGCATGAGATTAAGGTCGGCTGTCCAGTTATCGCATCCTGCAGCAACCACCCATTCGCCGCCGTTCAGCCGTATTTCAACCATGCTGACGTCGTTGTTGAGGTCGTCGGTGGTTCCAGTAACCTGAATTCCGGCATCGCAGAATTTTTCTTCCTGGTTGGGCGAATCTATGGCCAGGGTTGGCGGATAAAGGTTTTCAGCATAGGCTTTTATGCACAGGTCGTACTTGTAGGAGGTGTTGCTACCTACTGCATACCAGTAAGTTGGCCAGGTGACAGGGTCCGGAGCTATCCAGCACTTTCCGGCTTCCAGTTGTGGATTTGAGTATCCGGCAATGGCATCTTCGATGGAAATTGGCCATTGATCTGCAGGGTCGTTCGAATCGTATTTTATCTGAACATAAAAATCTTCACCAGCCGGAATCACCAACGAGGAATCCAAATCGAAAGTGTAATACCCCGGAAGTTCACAAATAACCTCATCTTTGGAATTTAACAAGCCGGAAACCACCGTGTTGAACTCATCAAAAATCTTAATTTCAACCCCGCAACCGTAAGAAACCACGAAAGTCCCAATTTTGGTAATCCGGGTTGGCTGACTGGTACCCTCAAATTTTACCAGGCCATAACCAATTTCATTACTGAAGCCAACGCCCCAGTATCCGCCGATTTCGTCGTATTGGTAAATGGTGGTGTTGGGGTCATTTTCCATTACATTTGGCCAGTAGCCGTTGTATTTCAGAAATTGTGAGTCGTTGTACGAAATGTAGTAGTAGCCACCTTCGCCCCAGCCTTGTCCATAAGTGTTTCTCACAATCCAGGCGCCGGTTCCGCCAGCGGTTTGCAGGGTATCGTTCCAGCCTATTACACAACCAGCATGGTTCACCTCGTGGATTCCACCATAATAATAGGTTTTGTTTACGGCATTATAGTAGGTGTCGGAATAATACAAAAGGCTCCAGACAAGTCCGGTAGTAAGCACGGTTTGTTTTATGGCATCCATGTTTTGCGAAGGTGGATAGCGTGAATCGGTGATGTAATAGGCGGCACTCAGGCCGGTGGGGCAATTATCAGGACTTGTCGTGCCACCGGGGTAGGGGTCTTCGGTTTCGAGGAATGGCCCCGAACGGCGGGCAAAATACGCTGATGCCATCCAGTGATTGCCCCAGGTGCTGCGCTCGGGAACATATTTATGGCACCATTTCAGATTGTTGTCCGAAAGGTTGTAGGCGCCCAGTCCCAGCATCAGCCAGCGCGATTCAACGGCACCCATCGTGGAATATGCCCAACAGGCTCCGGATGATTGTCCTTTAACCGGCGTAAGCCACCCGGTTTGCCGCATGTCGTAAACCACAGGGAAATCCTTTGTTCCCTTGAACTCGTATTTTGCCCATGGATCGAATGCCGGTTTTACAGGCGGCAGAATGATGCCATTTTGTTTCATTTCCTCCATTTCCTGGTCCGAAATAAAATAATTGGGATCGGCTGGTGCTTTTTCTGGTGTAGGTTGCGAAATTGCTGCAAACCAGGTAATTATTAATAAAAAGGTCAGTTTTGTTTTCATCTTAGTTATGTTTTACGATTTTAATTGTTTTGAAATTCAATGGATGATCTTTAAAACTGAAACCTGCTTTCAGAAAATAGATACCAGGCTTCAAAAAATTTGTATTGATGATGGTTTCAGTTGAATTTCCGGTTTTTCCATCTGCTATCATCCTGCCTGAAATATCGAAAATCTGCCACGAATGTAAACAGACTGCACCCCTTTTGTCAAGTTTTATTTTAAAAAAGTCGTTAAGCGGATTTGGGAAAATGGAAATTTCATACGGGAAATCGCTATTTTCGTCATAACCGGCAGGTGGTGAAGGAGTTCCGCTGAAAAAGCCAAGTCCACCTGAATAATTCCCCACCAGCATGTCAGGGTAAACATCATTGTTCAAATTGCCAACCGTTAAAGCTGTCTGCAATCCTTCATCAATCCATAAGTAGTTCTTCATCAACAGTTTAAAAGCCCCATCAAGATTATTTTCTATTTCGGTGTAATAAAAAATCCCTCCAAATTCTGACCCGGCAAAAAGGTGCATTTTTCCGTTCTCATCCGTGAAAAAATGGGGTCGGCAATAGCCATAAACCGAAAGATTGGGGTCGCGCACATCCACTTTTCCGAGACTGTCGCTAATCAGCGTAAAGATGGGTAATTCCTGATTACCCGTGTTTTGGTACCAGGAAATTGTGCCATTTCTTTTGCCGACAATGAGGTCTTTCAAGCCATCGCTGTTCAGGTCGAAAAGCTGCGGAAAACTGTAATCGCCGGCATCGATGTTTTGAAAATGGACATCTGACAAGGCGAATTGTGCAGTTTGCCCAGCAGCGGCGATGTTTTCGAAGGCAATGAGTGTTCCTGTTGAATTTCCCAGCAGCAAATCGGCATCTCCATCACCATCGAGGTCGCCAAAAGTGGGGGCAGCGGCCAACAGCGGTTCGTCTTCCGGAAACAGGGAGGGCAGGTCGAGATAATTGCTCGTTACCAGCCTGAAAGCCGGTTGTGTGCTGGTTCCGGTATTTTCAAGCAAAGCCAGTTGCGATCGGTAACTGCAGTAGAGATTCGAGCCGGCGCCGTACCAGGCCGAATCGAGGTAGCCAAAATTCCCGACAACCACATCCAAAAGCCCGTCGTTGTTGTAGTCGAACAACACCGGGTAAGCCCCACCGCCAAAATCCAGCATTTCATCCTGGAAAAGCGATTTTGTTTTGAGCTCAAAAAGCGGAGCATCGGTTGTTCCGTTGTTTTGGTAAAACCAGACATTGTTTATGTTTTCGGATTTTACCAGGCTGGGATCGAACACCGAAGCAATCATATCTTTTGTGCCATCGTTATTCAAATCCAGGTAATTCATTACCGGAAACGACCACAAATCAACCGGCACATCGTAAGCCGGAAATTCAAATGAATGGCTCACCATGAGTGCTTCGGCAGGGGTGCCGCCATTGATAAGCAGCGCGGGCGAGGAATAATCGACATCGCCAAGCAACAGGTCGTTCAATCCATCGCCGTTGGCATCGAATACCAAAAAAGTTGAGCCCGTATGTTTTGGGTCGCCATCAAGATTATTCTCTTGATTTTGCGGACAAAACGCCGTTTTTTCACCGAAGCAGGTGTCAAGGTAAATCACGTTCGATTCATCGCTTTCGGCAAAACGCCCCCAGCAGTTGTTGGTTTTTCGGAAAATCAGCGAGTCGGGGACGCCATAATTTTCGATGCTTTCGTTAAGATGCATTTCCACGAAGGAGCCAAGCCCCCAAAAGGTCAGCAAATCAAGGTCGCCATCGTTGTCAAGATCAAGAATGGCAGGATAATCGGCATAAGTAACCAGAATGTTCACATAGCCCAACCCCTGAAAGGAAGTAAGAAACGGATACACAACCAACTCGAACATTTCCGGTGAATTGCCCGTATTCCGGTACACTTTTATGCCGGCAAAACCTGCTGAATAGGCGAAAATATCGTTTAGGCCATCCTGGTTGTAATCGGCAAAAATCACCCAATCGCTCAGTTCGGGCAACTTTTCAGCCAGTTCAGGAGCAAACTGATAACTTATTTCTCCATTGATTCCCAGGTTTTTGTATGTTAAAACCCGGTTTCCGTTCCTATCGAAAATCACCAGGTCATTTTTTCCGTCAAGGTCCAGGTCAACTTCTCCAAAATGGCAGGCATTCAGGCCGCCAGCCCAGGGATTTGAAAAGGCTTCTGTTTCATTTTTAAAAACTGAGATGTTGTATTCTTTTTCAAAACCAAAGGGAAGGGTATATTGGGCGAAAGCGGGACTGGAGTAAAAACCTGCAATGACAGATATTATTAGTGTGATGACTTTTTGCAGGGAGTGATATCCAAAATAATCTGATTTTGTCAAAAAAGGCCTCCAAGCCAAATAGTTGTAAAATTTGCTTATAACAATTTTCACTTGCATAATGGTGAATTTCAAATTAAGTAACTATTGTTAAAACTTAGAAAAACGTTTTTGTCTGATTAAAATTAATTCGGTTGGCCAATCATTTTTTGGTACATGTAGTATCAAAAATATTTAATTGCCCCTATCCCGCCTCTTTAAAATTGTCTTAAATAGTTTATATTCAGTAATATACTAAATAGTGTCAATGCATTATTGCCCCTTTACGTCCCCTTTAGTGTGTAAAATGTCCCTTTGCCGGTGGTGCCTTTTTTATCAAAGAATACGTTTTCTAAATCAGAAAGGTATTTTGATGCAGTACGTTTTGATACTTTACAAATATCCTGGACAGTTGAATTTGAGATGCTTCCATTGTTCTGAGTAAAAAGAATGATTTTGATGAATGATTCATTTAGCCCCAACAATTTTAAAGATTCAGAGGTGTGTTTAAAAAATTCTACAACTAAACCCGAAAAAATATTTTGGTATTTAGGCCTGGGTAAGTGATTTTTAATACACTCATCAACCATATTCAAGGTCCCGCGTCCCCATGACTCAATGTACCCAGCTCGAAATAGGGTGTTTGAAACAAAGGGATTACTCGGACGTGACGGATGCTTTTGATACAGGTCATCAATAGTCCAGTTTTCTGGCAACTGACCTTCATTCCAAATAATCAGTTTATTATCATAAACACTGATTTGTATTGGGGCTGTACTATTATAATCTTTATGCGCAATTGCATTTAATAATGCTTCTCGAAAGGCAGGGACTGGAAACGGATATGTTTCAATTCTGTTAAATCCTTCGTAGTGAATTTCAGCTTTTAAATATTTGGTTAAGAGTAAATTAATTGTTTGTTCGATTTGAACAATAAGTGAACCGCGAACTTCATCCTGAAATCTCAAATCGTTATCCGAAGCAAAATAGCCAATTTTAACAAAGGAACCAGTAAAGAATTTTTCAGGTCTTGGATGAAAAAGCAATACACCAGCCCTGTTAACATACTTTCCTTCAAGTAAATCCAATTTTTCAAGAATGGACTTTGTTGTATCATAATAAATACTGTCATCAACTCTTTTACTTTGAATGGCTTTTCTTCGGAAAATATTAAATGCTTCCTCATCAAGGTTTTTATCTGAAACTCCGGGAACTGGCACTCTATCCCATGTTTTTCCATGTTTTTGAAGTAAAAATCTATCTAAAGTGGCACCTTTTAATTCTTGTTTTGTGCTTCCACTTCTGAAAAAATACAGTCCTTTGAAATTTACCGGATTTGGATATGGCTCCACCACAATTTCGAGGTAGTGCCTGTTAAGATCAAACAATAAATTGACATCACAGACAATACCCAAATGGGTTACTATTTTATTTGGGATATCTTCCAATAATTTTTTGGCGTTATCAACACCTACAACTTCACCATTATCATTTATACCAATGTAAATTGTGCCTCCTTGTGCATTTGCAAAACCACATACCCACTTTAAATATTCGTCTCGCCACGATTCTTTCCACTCAACATTTTGATTTTCTGATTTCTTTCCAAAATGGACTTTCATAACTAATTAAATTTTCTTACATAAAAACTGGATTTATGAATTTAAAAAGACATTTTTGGCGCTTTATTTCTGATTTGAGCGTCGATCAAATTCCCAAAAATAGTAATTATTCTTCACCAAAAGGCTTGTTCTGACTATTCAAAATGAAATCATAATGAAAGAGTTCCGGTAAATTTTTTGACAAAGCAGTTTATTAAATTAGCGTACTTTCGTAAAATGTTGATAAAATATCAAATGGTTTTAGGAGTTGAATAAATCAAACGAACAACTTTTGAACATGACTGGAAAAATGAAAATAAAATACGTTGCCGGTTTTGCATTATGGTTGCTGCCTGTTGTGCTTTTGGCGCAGGTGACGGGCAAAGCGCTGAATTCAGTTGAAAATGAATCCTTTGAACAACGTGAAGGAAAGTGGGTTATAGATTCTGCCTGGTTTTATCTTGGAAACACGTTTGGTCAATACTGGTTCAACAACGAGCAATATCGTGTAAATCAACGCGATCAGTTTGGTAACATGACCTTAGCACTCACGCAACAGTTTGATACAGTAGCTCTTGTATGGGCTGATAAAAACCGGAGTTCGGCAGTGTATCAGGACAGCATCACACCTGCAAAAAGGATATCCGAAATTTGGGATGCTAAAGCCGATAACTGGAAAATGTCAGATTCAATTTTTTACAATTCAAAAGGAATGCCTGAAGTTAGCTGGTATAAAACGTGGAATGCGGTTAAATTCAGGTTTTCGGGAGGGAAAAGAATCGTTTACGGCTACGATGAAAACGACAACCTGGTGAATGAAAATATCTGGTTTTTCGATACCTTAAGCGGAAACTGGGCAAAGGGTCTGCGAATATCAAGTGTTTACGACTCCGAAAACCTTCTTATTCAGGAGCTAATGCAAACCTGGGACACCGGCGCATTTTGGCGCGATAGTGCAAGGTTTGGTTACAGCTACGATGCTGATAAAAATCTGATTCAGGAGATTCAGGAAATTAAAAACCATAATCAGCAATGGGAAAACTGGTCGAAATGGGAGGGAAATTACAATGCAAATGGCTTGATAAGAGAGGAATACCGATATAGTTGGGAGTTTGACGAATGGAAGAAAAAGACTTTTGCCTTGTTTTCATACGATGGACTGCTGTTGACCCAAATTCTGCGCAAAGCCTGGGATGAATTTGGAATGGCATGGATTGACAAAAGCAGAACAACGTACACCTACGATGAAAATGGTTTCACAGCCGATGTATTGGGCGAATATTATGATCAGTATGCAAATATTTGGTACAAATCGTACACCTATTCTTATTTGTACGACGAACTTGGGCACCGCACCGAATACATCTACAGGGTTTGGGACGAGTTGAACGGTGAATGGCTGAATTATTACAAAAGCTTCAACTATTGGTCGCAATTGGCATCCTTCGCGGTGAATGAAACAAACCTCCCTGAAATTAGTATTTTCCCAAATCCATCTAAGGGTGAAATTAACATCCGTTTTCCCCGAAATTTTACAATCGGGATTGTTAGCCTCATTTCGCAAGATGGGCAAACTGTTTTAAATCAGTCGTTTAATGGCGAATTTGTTAAAATATCAGCAAACAAAAGCCCCGGAGTTTATGTTTTGAAGGTTGCAACAGATAAGGGTATTTATTCAAAGAAGTTAATTATCAGGTAAAAAAATAGTTAGGAGTAAAAATGTCAAAAATTCTTGTTATTGACGACGAACGCAGCATCAGAAACACACTGCGTGATATTTTGGAGTATGAAAGTTACAAGGTTGACGATGCCGAAAATGGCATTGAAGGATTAAAACTGGTGAACAGTAAAAAGTACGATGTGATTTTGCTGGACATTAAAATGCCTTCGATGGACGGAATAGAGGTGCTGGAACACATTATGAAAATTACCGACACACCGGTTGTGATGATTTCGGGACATGGAACCATTGAAACTGCGGTTGAGGCGATAAAAAAAGGGGCGTACGATTTTATTGCCAAGCCGCTGGATTTGAATCGTTTGCTCATTACCATCCGCAATGCCATGGATAAATCGAGCCTGATTAAGGAAACTAAGATATTGAAACAGGAAGTACCCCAAACCTGGGAAATGATTGGTCAGTCGCCAGACATGATGCGGGTTAAAGAGCTGATTGACAAAGTAGCGCCCACCAATGCTCGCGTTCTCATCGAAGGCAGCAACGGAACCGGCAAGGAACTGGTTGCCCGTTGGCTGCACGAAAAAAGCCCGCGGGCACAGGCGCCTTTTATCGAAGTAAATTGTGCCGCCATTCCGTCTGAGCTAATCGAAAGCCAGTTGTTTGGCCACGAAAAAGGTTCGTTCACCTCTGCCATCAAACAGCGCAAAGGCGATTTTGAACTTGCCCATGGTGGAACTCTTTTTCTGGATGAAATAGGAGATATGAGCCATTCGGCGCAAGCCAAGGTGTTAAGGGCATTGCAGGAAAACAAAATAACCCGTGTGGGGGGCGAAAAGGAAATTCCGGTGGACGTTCGCATCATTGCAGCTACCAACAAAAATCTGAGTGAAGAAATTGAAAATGGAAACTTTCGGGAAGATTTATACCACCGGTTAAGCGTGATAATCATCAATGTTCCTGACCTTCACGAGCGCGAGGGCGATATCCCACTTTTGGCCAATCATTTTATGGAAGAAATCTCCCTGAAAATGGGTAAAGCACCGTTAACTTTTAACGAAGATGCCATTCAAAAACTTGAATCGTGCAAATGGACCGGAAACGTGCGCGAGTTGCGCAATGTGGTGGAGCGGCTGGCAATACTTTGCGATAAAGAAGTGACAGGTGACGACGTGCTGAGGTATGTGCACCCGCTGTAAATAGGGAAGTTTGTTACGCAAAAAACTGAAAGGAATTGGGAGGTTATTTTACAAAACTCCCCTTAAACCCTGATAAATAGCTGTCGAAAGTCTTCTCTTTGTAAGCTTCCTCCTCGATGTAATGCAACACGGGTTCGAGTTTTTCAGGTGGGTTGAATCCGGGCAAAACAGTAATTAGTTTTACTTCTTCATCAAGAAAAACAAACGAAGGGTACGAAAGTTTCCCACTCAGCAAAGCAACAGCTAACTGATGTGTAGAGCGTTTGACGCCAGGATTTGTGTTCACATATTCCTGCCCGTTGATGCTAACAGGTTCTTTTGATTCGGCGTCAAATTTTACAGCATAGTAATGCTCATTCATGTATTTTACAATCACCGGATCAACAAAAGTGCCGGCATCCATTTTCTTGCACCAACCGCACCATTCGGTGTAAACATCCACAAAAAACTTCTTCTTTTTTTTCTTGTTCAGTTCAACGGCTTCTTCGATTGAATACCATTTAATTTTTGGTGGGTCTTGTGCTATAATTTTCGGTGAAAAGCCAAAGCATATGATTAATATCAGCGAGTAAGCAGCTATTTGTTTCATAATAAATATGGTATTGATTCTTCTATTTTTTTAAAGTTCAAAAGTAAATCATCGGCTATTCATGGCGAATTAAGAAATGTTAATATCCCGACCTGTCCATGTCGCGCTGGACGTCTTTTTTCTTCAGGGTTTCGCGCTTGTCGTAAAAATGTTTTCCCTTTGCCAGTGCAATATTTAGTTTAGCTAATCCTTTCTCGTTGATAAACAGTAAAGTGGGGATAATTGTAAACCCTTTTTCCTTAACCTTCGTTTCAAGTTTCTTCAATTCACGGGCGGTAAGCAGCAATTTCCTGTCACGTTTTGGCTCGTGGTTGTAAATGGTTCCCTCGGTGTAAATGGAAATATGCATTTCCTTCACAAACATTTCGTTACCTACAAAAGTGCAGTAAGCATCGGCTATATTGGCTTTTCCCTGTCTTATCGATTTTATCTCGGTTCCAGTCAATTGAATTCCAGCTGTAAACACGTCCACGAGGAAGTACTCATGGTTAGCCCTTTTGTTTTTTATTTCGATGTAGTTGGCCATAGTTTTATTGTTTTTAGCTGCTTGCTGGATAGGTTTGCAAAGCCAGGTTTTTGGCTTGTTTGTATTCCTGAAGGTTCAGGCCATGTTCGATTTTATTCTCTTCGCAAAAATTAATCAGGTTTTGAGTATCGAGATTGCCAAGCAGCTCGTAGCCTGTCATTGGGCATCCGCCCAGCCCACCTGTAACCCCGTCGAAGCGGCGGCACCCGTTTTTGAAAGCTGCATCCACTTTTTTGTACCAGTTGTGGGGTTGTGTGTGCAAATGAAGTGCTATTTCTGATTTTGTAATTTCAGGTTGCAAAGCCTTAAAAACATCGCCAATTAATTCATCATCAGCTATTCCAATGATATCCGACAGCGCAATGATTTCAATACCCATATTTTCAAAATATTTTGCCCATTGCAAAATCAGGTCAATGCTCCAGGCATCCTCGTAAGGATTTCCGAAAGCCATCGAAATGTAGGTAAGTAGTTTTTTGTTGTTTTTCTGGCAGATATTATGAAGTTCATCCACCGTTTTCCTGGCTTGATCGATGTTTGAATTAAGGTTTCTTTTTAAAAAAGTTTCAGAAAACGAAAATGGAAAGCCAATGTAACCAATTTCAGAAAATTCAGCAGCCCTGATGCCGCCTTTTACATTCCCGACAATGGCCATCAATGCGGTTTTCGTTTGCGACAGGTCAAGCAGTGAAATTACATCAGCCGTATCTTTCAGTTGGGGAATGGCATGTGGCGAAACAAAACTCCCAAAGTCGAGAATGTCGAAACCTACTTTTAAAAATGCATTGAGCAATGCAGCTTTTTTGTGGGTTGGGATAAATTCCTTCATGCCTTGCATGGCATCCCGCGGAGCTTCTGTTATTTTGATTTTCAGACTCATAGTCAATCCGGTGCCTTTGCCTGGCTATTTAATATCTCCCAAAATAATGGGCAAACCATCTTTACTGTTACCAATGACCACCACTTTTGAATTGGGTGAAGATGCTAATTGCAGGGTGGCCTCTATGCCTTTCTCTTTCAGTACTTTTTCGGTAAGGCTTTCGCTTAGAATTCTGTTGGCGGCTGCTTTACCTTCGGCATCAATGCGTTGCCGTTCGGCTTCTTTGGTGGCTTTTTCAAGTTTAAACTCATATTCAAGCGATTCCTGTTCCTGTTTCAGTTTGCTTTCAATGGCTTCTTTAATGGTTGGCGGTAAAATGATGGAGCGTATTAAAACCTGGTTGAGGGTAATGTACTTTTTGTCTAACAGATTTTTTGTTTCAAGAAAGATTTCGTCTTGAATTGCATCGCGTTTGGTCGAGTACAACTGATCGGGTGTGTACCTGCCAATAACGCTTCTGGCTGAAGCCCGCAATGCAGGAATAATAACCCGGGCAAGATAATCAGTGCCGATCTGGCTGTGCAGATAGCCCAAAGTTCCATATTCAGGCTGATACCAGGCCGAAACATCAACATTTATTTCAAGTCCGTTTGAAGATAAAACATTCATTGTTTCGGCTATTTCCTGCTGGCGGGTTTCGTAAATATACATTTTGTTCCAGGGTGCGATCAAGTGGAACCCTTCGCCAAAAGTGCGCTCTTTGTCGAGACCGCCGCCGAAGGTTTTGAAAAGTACTCCGGCATGTCCTGCTTCAATTGTTGTGGTCATCTGGCTGCCAAAAACAATGGCCAAAATGATTACAGCAACTGCTAAAACTATGGTTAGTAAAGTTTTAACGTTCAAATCTTTTCCGTTCATTGTGTTCATAAAGTGTATGTTTTGATGTGAAAAAATCAGTGTCTGTCGAAAGGTTTTATACTAAACGTAACAATGGTTCCATTGTTCAGTTTGGAACTGATGCCAATATCTCCGCCCATCATTTTTACCAGTTTTTGCGCTATGGTTAAACCCAGCCCACAACCACCGTAAAGTCTGCTGTGCGATTCGTCGATGGTTCTGAATGGTTCGAACACGAGTGTTAATTTGTCTTCAGCAATTCCAATGCCCGTATCCTTTACATAAAAAAGGAGGAAATTACCGTCAAAGCCATTACACCCAACCTCAACCGATCCTTTGTTGGTAAATTTTAATCCATTGTCGATGAGTTTTCGCAGTACCAGGTTCAGTTTTTCAGCATCACACACAAACACTGAATCCGGGTTTTGTGGCAGTTTAAAACTCAATTCAATACCAGGCCTTAAGCCTTTGTCCTCAAAATATTGGTAATACTCCTCGATATCCTGAAACAAACCTCTTGCAGAAACCGGATCGTGTTGCAGGTTTGTATCTGAGGCGTCGAGGGTGGCTATGTACAAAATATCTCTGATCGTTTCCAGAAGCTGTTCACTGCTTTTTTTAATTATTTTCATGTATTCACGCAATTCTTCAAGCGTGACATCTTCTGTTTCCGAAAGTCCGGCAAATCCCAAAATTGCGTTGAGCGGCGTGCGCATTTCGTGCGAAATGTTTGCTATAAAATTGCTTTTCAGTAGTTTATACTCCTCTGCCAAGCGATTTGCCAGTTTTAGCTTTTGAACAAGCTCCTGATGAGTGATGCTGTCGGGTTTCAATTTTTCAACACTTGGTGCTTCGTTCAAATCTTTATTCCAGTTTTCTGTTTCCGCCAGATTCATATCTTTTGTTTTATCGGGGTGCAAATTAATTGATTTTGGATGACAGTGGCGAAATTTTAATAAAACTGCTGAATATTGTACTTCGTTTTGGCTGAGGAAAGAAGGGTTCAGGATGATGGGTTGAAACTTGTTGAATTGGTTTAAACTGGCTTTTTCCAGGTTTTTGCAGCAAATGGCAGAGCAGGTTTTCTGAGCATCAGGAATGTTGTTCGAAAAATAAAATGTTGGGCAGATGACAGCGATGCCAGTATGGTTCTGTTGATTTAAAATTTTGCCGGATTGCCGAAATCGTTATTTTTGCCTAAAAAGTAATTATTCATTAACAAATCTACGGATGGGACTTCGCACATTTCTTTTGGATTTTATCAGACCCCGGAGGCCACAGCGCGAAAAACGTGATCCGGCTGCTGAAGCTTTGATGGATGCCATACGTAAACTCGTTTTTGGAATTTTGATTTTGCTTTTTGGTTACCTTTTTTATTATGCAACCACCAATTTCTGGGATGTGGTTATCAATCTGAACGATTTTCTCGAATCGATTGCCCGCCAGCTTGGTATTTCCTGATTATTGACCTTCGTTGTTAAAAAAAACTGCAGATTTCACCTGGTTAACAATTCTTAAGAGGCTACCCTATTTTTTACCTTACCGGAAAAGGTAGTTTTGTGCAAAAATTATAACCATGAACGACAAACCTGTTTCTTTTAACGATCGTTACACACCTGATCAGATTCAGCAGGAAATAAAGTATCTGAGTCTTTTGGCTGACAAATTTCCTACAATTCAGTCGGCGAGTTCCGAAATTATTAACCTTGAAGCAATTATGAAGCTTCCGAAAGGTACGGAGCATTTTCTTTCGGATATTCATGGCGAGTATGAAATTTTTAGTCATGTGCTAAAAAATGCTTCGGGTGTTATCAGACAAAAAATTGAAGATGTTTTTAAAAATACCTTGCGTAAGTTTATCAAGGATGAACTGGCAACACTCATTTATTACCCTGAAGAAAAACTTTCGCTCATTCAGAAACGCGAATCCAACATCGAGGAATGGTACTCAGTTACCTTGCAACGCCTAATTGAGGTTACTCGTTCAGCAGCTTCCAAATACACCCGCTCGAAGGTAAGAAAAGCACTGCCAGCCGATTTTGCCTACATCATCGAGGAACTCCTGCATGAAAGCCCTACAAAGCGAAACAAGGAATACTATTTTGAGGAGATTATTCAAACCATTATCCGCATCGACAGAGCCAAAGAGTTCATTATCGCTATCTGTAAACTTATTCAGCGGCTGGTTATCGATCGCCTGCATGTAGTTGGCGATATTTTCGACCGGGGACCCGATCCGGAGAAAGTGATGGATCGTCTGACTGACTATCATTCGGTTGATATCCAGTGGGGAAATCACGACATCATCTGGATGGGCAGTGCTGCCGGCATTAAGCCCATGATTGCCAACCTCGTGAGAATTTCAGCACGTTACATGAACCTCAACACCATCGAGGATGGCTATGGCATTAGCCTGATGCCGCTGGCAACATTTGCCATGGATTATTACAAGGACGATACAACCAACATTTTTTTACCAAAAATCCCCAAAGGAACCGACCCAAACAGCAAGGAAATCAGGATGATTTCGCAGATGCACAAAGCAATTTCCATCATTCAGTTTAAACTCGAGGCTGAAATCATCAACCGCAATCCACATTTTGGAATGGATGACAGAAATTTGCTGCATCATATTGATTTTAAAAAAGGTACCATAACATTAGATGGTAAGGAATACCCATTGCTGGATAATTATTTTCCGACCATCGATCCTGAAAATCCTTATCGACTAACACCTGAAGAAAATGATGTCATGGAACGCCTTCGCACCTCCTTCATGCACAGCGAAAGGCTGAAAAAGCACGTTAAGTTTCTTTATGCCAAAGGCAGTATGTATTTGAAATACAACGACAACCTGCTGCTTCACGGGTGTATTCCGATGAACAGCGATGGCACCTACAGCAAAATGATTATTGAGGGCGATGAACTTGGTGGATTTGAACTGGTAAACAGGTTTGATGTTTTTGCAAGGAAGGCTTATTTTACCAGGAATGATAAAAATCCCGACCTGCCGGCCTTCGATCATATCTGGTATTTATGGTGTGGTCCACAATCACCGCTTTTTGGAAAGAAAAAAATGGCCACTTTCGAAAGGTATTTCATCGCTGAAAAAGAAACGCACAAAGAAGAAAAAAATCCTTATTTTGTTTTGAACGACAATGAAACCGTATGCCGTAACATACTTGAGAGTTTCGGGCTCGACCCCGACAAATCGCATATCGTAAATGGCCATGTGCCTGTGAAGGTTAAAAAAGGTGAAAGCCCCATTAAAGCGAACGGCAAACTGTTGGTTATCGATGGGGGAATGTCGAAAGCATACCAGGGTGAAACAGGAATCTCGGGCTATACCCTCATTTACAACTCCTATGGATTGGTGCTCGTTGCTCATCAGGCATTTGAATCAACGCATAAGGCCATCGAGGAAGAAAGTGATATTTTATCCAACATTACCTATCTTGAACCAAATCCCAAAAGGAAAACTGTGGCCGATACCGACGAAGGTAAAAAATTGAGGCAGGACATCAACGATCTTGAAATGTTGCTGGCAGCCTTCCGCAAAGGTTTGATAAAAGAAAAGAGGTAAATGAAGAATTGGATAAAAAAAATGATGGTAAATAATTTGGTAAATAAAAACAATAGCGTATTTTTGCAGCCCGATTTTAAAAAGTAAAAAATCATTGTAGCATGTACTTAACGAAAGAAGTAAAGAAAGGTTTTTTTAGTAAACACGGAGGTTCGGATATCAATACCGGCTCGGCTGAAGGACAAATTGCGCTGTTCACTTTCAGAATTCAGCATTTGACTGATCATTTAAAAGAAAAGAAAAAGGACCTGGTTACACGCAGGGCATTAGTTAGTTTGGTTGGAAAAAGAAGAAAACTGCTTGAATATCTGAAAAACAACGACATCGAGAGATACAGAGCTATTATCAAAGAATTGAATATTAGGAAATAACAATAGGTTTTAATTTTACACCGGGAAAAGGCAATTTAATTGAATTGCCTTTTTTCGTATTTAACAACAATAGAAAGTTTATTACAGACATGTCAAACAATGCAATAATTCAACGGTTTGAATTGCCCAACGGAACTGAGATTTCGATTGAAACGGGCAGACTTGCACGCCAGGCCGATGGCGCTGTGGTTGTAAAACAAGGAAACACCATGTTGCTTGCAACCGTTGTTTCGAACAAAGAAGCCAAAGAAGATACTGATTTTCTGCCTTTGACGGTTGAATACCAGGAAAAATATGCTGCTACCGGACGGTTTCCGGGCGGATTTTTTAAAAGAGAAGCAAGACCCTCTGAATATGAAATATTGATAGCGCGATTGGTTGATCGTGCGCTTCGTCCGTTATTTCCCGATGATTATCACGCCGAAACACAGGTGCAGATAACCCTTATTTCGGGGGACAAAAATGTTCATCCTGATGCGCTGGCTGCTTTGGCGGCTTCCTCAGCACTTGCTGTTTCCAATATTCCATTTAACGGACCAATTTCGGAAGTGCGCGTAGGAAGGGTCAATGGCGAGTTTATTATCAATCCGCCCATCGATAAAATCGACGAATCTGATATCGACATTATGGTAGCTGCCACCATTAAAGACATTGTGATGGTTGAAGGCGAAATGAAAGAAATATCGGAAAATGATATGCTCGAAGCCCTCAAATTTGCTCATGAGACCATCAAACAACAATGTATGGCGCAATTGGAGCTGGCTTCAAAGGTCGAAAAGGCAAAAACCAAACGCGAATATTGTCACGAGGTAAACGACCCTGATTTGAAATCCAGAATGCGCGCTGAGTTGTACGATCAGATTTATCAGGTTGCTCAGAAAGGCACGGCCAAGCAGGAACGCTCCGAAATGTTTACCCAAATTCACGATGCTTTTATCGCATCACTGCCCGAAGAGGAAGCCGCAGAAAAAGCCGGCATGATTGCCCGCTATTACCACGAGCTCGAAAAAGATGCAGTGCGTAATTTTGTTCTTGACGAACGCCGCCGTCTCGATTCGAGGAAACTTGATGAAATCAGGCCGATATGGTGTGAAGTCGATTATTTACCTGCTGCCCACGGGTCTGCTATTTTTACAAGGGGTGAAACGCAGTCGCTCGTGACGGTTACTTTAGGCACAAAGCTGGATGAACAGGTTATTGACGGAGCTGTGATTGAAGGGAAAAATGATTTTATACTCCACTATAATTTTCCATCTTTTTCAACCGGTGAAGTCAGGGCAAACCGTGGTACCAGCCGCCGTGAAATCGGACATGGAAACCTTGCGCTCAGGGCGTTGAAATATGTTATTCCCGACGGACAATCTAATCCTTACACCGTAAGGGTTGTGTCAGATATTCTCGAGTCGAACGGTTCATCCTCAATGGCAAGCGTGTGTGGAGGTACCCTGGCACTCATGGACGCAGGAGTTAAAATTGCAAAACCTGTTTCAGGAATTGCCATGGGCTTAATTACCGACAAGGACGGAAGCCGTTATGCTGTGCTTTCTGATATTCTGGGCGATGAAGACCATTTGGGTGATATGGATTTTAAGGTTACAGGAACCCGTGACGGAATCACCGCATGCCAAATGGATATCAAAGTTGACGGACTTTCATACCAGATTCTGGAAGAAGCCCTTGAACAGGCGCGTAAAGGCAGACTTCATATTTTGGGTGAAATGGAAAAAACCATTTCAACGCCGCGTGCAGACTACAAGCCACACGTTCCAAGGATTGAACAGATGATGGTACCTAAAGAATTTATCGGTGCTATCATTGGTCCCGGTGGTAAAATTATTCAGGGAATTCAGGCCGAAACCAACTCAACCATTGTAATTGAGGAGGTTGGCGATTTTGGAGTGGTCGATATTGTAGCGGTAAACAAAGATGCCATCGAAGCCGCAAAAGAACGCATCAGAGCCATTATTTCTATCCCGGAAATTGGCGAAGTGTATCAAGGTAAAGTTAAAACCATTACCTCCTTTGGTGCCATTGTCGAAATTTTACCCGGGAAAGAAGGGCTGTTGCACATTTCGGAAATTGAATGGCGCAGAATTAAGGAAGTAGAAGAAGTTCTTAAAGTGGGAGATAAGGTGGAGGTGAAACTTATCGAACTTGACTCAAAAACGGGTAAGCTAAAGCTTTCGCGCAAACAACTCCTGCCTAAACCCGACGGTTACCAGGAACGCCCACCCGCCGACCGGCCAGCGAACGACAAATTCGGCGACAGGTCGCACGGAGGTCAGCATCGCAGCAGCGGAAATCAAAACCAAAGGCCTGGCAAACCTTTCAGAAAATAGTCCGCCTCTGCTGTTCTCTGCGGGATAAACCTGGTTATGTATTTGTTCATGCTTACAAGTAACTGTAAAAATTTGGTTATTTGAAAATTTTCATGGACTTTTACCGCGTGGATCAGCGTTTATGAGGCAATTAAAAATTATAAAGCAGGTTACAAACCGCGACACGGCATCTCTTGATAAATACCTTCAGGAAATTGCCCGTGTCGAGCTTTTAACTACCGACGAGGAAGTAGCCCTGGCGCAACGAATCAAACGGGGCGACCAGGAAGCCCTCGAAAGGCTTACCCGGGCCAACCTCCGGTTTGTGGTTTCGGTTTCAAAACAATACCAGAACCAGGGCCTTTCACTCCCCGATTTAATCAACGAAGGTAACGTTGGGTTAATTAAAGCAGCACAACGATTCGACGAAACCAGGGGATTCAAGTTTATTTCTTATGCCGTGTGGTGGATTCGTCAATCCATTTTACAAGCCTTAGCCGAAAATTCAAGAATTGTAAGATTGCCACTCAACAAAGTGGGTGTGCTCAACAAAGTGCTCAGAATGCACTCGTTCCTTGAACAAAAACTTGGCAGGTCGCCCGAAGAGGATGAAATAGCCGAAGAACTCGGTATGGCATCGCGTGAAGTAAAGGAGATATTGAAAAATGCCGGCAAACATGTATCAGTGGATGCGCCTCTCGATCAGGACGAAGACACGACAATGCTCGATCAAATGAGGCAGGAGGATGGTCCAACCCCCGAAAAAAACCTGATATACGAATCTCTGAAAACTGAAGTCCAACGTGTCATTTCTACCCTTTCGACCCGCGAAGCCGAAGTGATAAAATGCTATTTTGGATTAAACCACAAATATCCTATGACCCTTGAGGAAATTGGTGAACGATTTAACCTCACCCGCGAAAGGGTCCGACAAATAAAGGAAAAAGCCATCAGACGGCTAAAACAAACCAACAATACCGATATTTTAAAGTCTTACCTTGGATAACTCCCAAGGTATTTTTCATTCCTGATATCGTCAGCAAGACCGCATTTTCAGTCCCGGCTCCTTTCTTTTTTCTACATTTGCCAAAAAACTTTTTATGAATTACAGGATTGCTCCTTCAATACTGGCTGCAAACTTTGGGAAACTCGAAGATGATATCAGAATGCTCAACAGAAGCCAGGCCGACTGGATTCATGTCGATATTATGGACGGCGTTTTTGTTCCAAACATCAGCGTTGGGTTTCCTGTGTTGAAAGCCATCAGCCAGACAGCCGAAAAACCCCTCGATGTGCACCTTATGATAGAAAAGCCGGAACGCTACTTTTCACGCTTTCAGCAGTATGGTGCAAGTATTCTGAGTATTCATTACGAAGCATGTATTCATCTTCACCGGAATGTGAACAGCATCAAAGAAATGGGTATGCAGGCAGGAGTTGTTCTGAATCCCCATACCAGGGTTGACGTGGTCGAAGATATTATAAAAGATGTTGATCTGGTGCTCATCATGTCGGTGAATCCCGGGTATGGTGGTCAGCAGTTTATCGAAAGGAGTTATGCCAGAATTTCGCAGTTGAAGGAGCTGATCCTGAAAAACGCTTCTAATGCCCTGATCGAGGTGGATGGCGGTGTTACGGCAGACAACGGCCTTCGTCTGCTTGAAGCCGGTGCGGATGTTTTGGTGGCTGGCAATAGTATTTTTTCCTCCCAGAATCCCGAACAAACCATTGCTTTTTTCAAATCTTTAAAACCATCGGTTTAAAATGGCTCCTCACACACTGGTCATCATTGGAGCAGGAAATGTGGCAACCCAACTGGCGATTACCTTTGCTCAGAAAAATCTGCAGATAAAACAGGTATTCAGCCGAACAGCATACTCAGCCAATGTACTTGCCGAAAAAGTTAATGCCGACCCAATTACGCAACTGGAAAAAATTACTCCGGATGCCGACCTTTATCTTGTGGCAGTGAGTGATGATGCCATTGCATCTGTGGTAAATCGTTTTCATTTTGGTAATAGCCTGGTGGTGCACACCTCCGGAACCGTTCAGATGGATGTTTTAATGAATTCAGGGTCTCGATGTGGGGTGTTTTACCCGCTGCAAACCTTTTCAAAAGAAAGAAAGGCTGATTTTTCAAACATCCCAATTTTAATTGAAGCCTCTGATAATGAGTCGGAAAATCAGCTTATGGATTTGGGAAAACTCATTTCGGGGAATGTGCTTGTCTGCAATTCTGAAAAGAGAAAATTAATTCACCTGGCAGCTGTTTTCGCCTGCAATTTCACCAACTTTTTATTCACCCTGAGCGAAGATCTTCTGGCCTCACATCAGCTCTCGTTCGACCTGCTGAGGCCTTTAATTATGGAAACTGCCGCTAAAGTCATTCAGCAAAGTCCCGGTTCAGCCCAAACTGGTCCTGCAAAACGCAACGATTTGGGTGTGATGGCTTCGCACAAACAACTGTTAGCCAACGATCCCGAAAAACTGGAAATTTATTCCTTGCTTAGTAAACTCATTTACGATTTTGAAACAAGAAAAAACAATGGTTAAAAACTACAAAGAGCTTCTTAAAAACATTACCACCTTTATTTTCGACTACGACGGTGTTTTTACAAATGGTGTGGTTATTCTGCTTGAAAATGGCGAGCAGCTTCGCACCGCAAATGTAAAAGATGGTTATGCCCTGCAGTTGGCCAAAAAGAAAGGTTACAGGATTGCTGTTATTTCAGGAGGACGTTCAGAGTCGATCCGAAAAAGGATGTTTGGGCTGAACATTACAGATATTTTTATTGGCGTAGAGCACAAAATAGGGGTTTTTCAGGAATACCTCAGGGCGAACAACCTTCAAAAAAGTGAGGTGCTGTTTATGGGTGACGATATCCCCGACCATCAGATTATGAAAGAGACCGGAGTAGCTACCTGTCCTGCTGATGCGGCAGAAGAAATTAAGTCCCTGGCACATTATATTTCACACCACAAAGGTGGTGAAGGCTGCGTGCGCGACATCATCGAACAGGTGATGAAAATTCAGGGAAAATGGATGAATGATGATGCATTTATCTGGTAATTTTTTTCTAAAAAATTGATTGTATGATTGTTGAGGGTAAAGATTACAGAACGATATGGATGGAGAAAGGCAGGGTTTTTATGATCGAACAAAACCTGCTCCCTTTTGAATTCAGCATCTATGAATCGGATGATTATCAAACCACCTGTCACGCCATAAAAACGATGATTGTGCGAGGTGCAGGAGCCATTGGAGCTGCAGCCGGGTTTGCCATGGCACAGGCATTTCAGCGTGCTCCGGTTAGTGGGTTTTTACCTTATGTTGAAAAAGCAAAAGCCGATATCGAAAACACACGGCCTACTGCCAGAAATCTGTTTTATGCTGTGGAAATTGTTTTTGAAGCTGGCCTGCAGTCCATCAGCAAGGCAGTTGATGCCGCCCAGGCCATTGCTGATAAGGATGCATCCGATTCGCAGGCAATCGGGAATTTTGGCAATCATCTCATCAAACCAGGATTCAGAATCGAAACGCATTGCAATGCCGGCTGGCTTGCGTTTGTTGATTATGGTACTGCCCTTGCGCCAATCTATAAAGCCCAAGCCGAGAACAAAAGCATTTTTGTGTGGGTTGACGAAACCCGCCCCAGGGGGCAGGGCGCCCGGCTTACGGCATGGGAACTCAACAATGCAGGCATACCTCACAAAATAGCTCCCGATACAGCCGGCGCCTGGCTAATGTCGCAGCAAAAAGTTGATATGATGATTGTTGGCGCCGACAGGATTGCTGCCAACGGCGACACGGCCAACAAAATAGGAACTTTTGAGAAAGCCATAACCGCAAAAACTTTTGGAGTCCCGTTTTATGTTGCAGCTCCAACCTCAACCTTCGATCTGTTGTGCAAATCGGGCCGGGACATCATTATTGAGGAAAGAAGTGATGAAGAGGTGATGTATCAGACAGGTGTCGATGAAAGCGGAATACTCAGAAAAATCAGGGTGGCTTCACCCGGTTCGGCTGCTATCAATCCGGCATTTGATGTTACACCGGCTGAATTCATTGCCGGTATTATTACCGAAAAAGGTATCATCAAGCCAAATGCTACTGAAATTGGCAGGCTTTTTAGCTAAATGCCGGTTTTATTCCTGCGAAATCTGAAATAAAGTTACTTCCAGGCTTCCTCCTTCGGGTTGAAGGCTTATCCAGTTGTTATCCTCGCTGAACCATTTGTACTGACTTCCGACTTTGATGATGTAATCGCGCTGATTGGCACTTTTTGGAATATTCACCACAAATCCGCCATTTTTGGCGCCGGCTTTTCCGTAGCTTAAAAACACCCTGAAATCGTTTTCAACTGCATTCCTGGCTTTCAGAATGATGTAACTTTCTTTCCTCCCCTGGTAGGGAACCGGTGAAAAATCGAAAGAAGCAAGTTCATTTTCAGCAATCAGTTTTGCCTCTTTCACCAGGTCAACCACTACATTTTCGGCCATGATTTTCGATATCAAAGCAATTCGCTCTGTCGGATAGGTCTCGTCCGGCTTTATTTCGGAAGCGAGGGTGTACGATTGGATGGCGTTATCGTAGGTTTTTGTCAGAAAGAAGGCGTCAGCCTCTTTGATTGCCTTGTTGTAATCTTTCTGAATTCGCTCAAGTTCAGCCATCAGGATGGCTTCAATTTCTTTTCGCTTTTCAACAGGATATTTTTCATCGGGAAAAATTTTCGATGCTTCGGTGTAAGCTTCATTGGCCTTGTGGAAATCCTGTGCTGCGTAATGAAAATCAGCCGAGGCGATGTAATTCTCAAAATTCTTTTTCTTTTCAGCCATTATCCTTGCCTGCTCTGCCAAAAGATTGTCGATTTCGTTAATTTTTTCCTTTGGATAATTTTCCTCCGGTTTCAGGCTGGAGGCGGTCTGGAATTCGGCTTTCGCCTGATCGTATTTTGCCTGTGCAAAAAGCTGGTCAGCGTTGGTGATGGCGGTTTGGTAAGCCTGGTCTTTTTCAGCTATCCCGGCTAAAAGGCTTTCGATT
>CALFEP010000302.1 GCA_937950125.1 uncultured Bacteroidota bacterium | reverse complement strand
TCATTACCGGTACTTTGCGGCCTGCAAAAGGAGCATAGTCGCTGCCGCCGTGTTCCAAACATTCCCACAAACCAAAGTTGAACGGACAGGCTAACAATTGGTTGTTTTGCAACTCCAGTTTTTTCGGATCATCTCTACCGTTTACGATTCTATAACTCTAAAAAAAATGTTATGTAGTTATTCGGAAATGCAATTATAAAATTGATTGCATTGGAATTACAATTAATTCACCTAATCCTGTGAAATCTTCAACATTGTTGGTAAGCAATTTTTGATTTAGGCTGATGGATGTTGCAGCAATTAAGCTATCGCCAAGTGTCATTTTTTGTTTTTGACGAAGCAAAATTGCTTTTTCAATAATGGCAAAATTAACAGGGTGAACAATTATGGTTTGGAAGAATCCTTCAAAAAAGGATTTTTCTTCAGTCGAAATTTTATGGTAGCCTAATACCTCTAATTTTGTAATGGCAGATACAACCAAATCGTTTGCATTTTGGCTCAGGAAACCCCTCAATTTTTGATATTCAGGCATTGCTGAATAAATGATAATATTGCTGTCAATGATCATAACTCATCACGATTTGGTAATTTGTGATCCTTTCTTATTTCCTTCTGCCAAACTGAAGGATTGGAAATAGATCTGACACCACCAATTGCAGCGATCTTTTCGAGCCATGCCACAGGGTTTTCACCATTAGCCTGGTTTGGTTTTGAAATGTCAACAATTGCTGCGTTTAGCCTTCTTGCAAATGAAATGAATAGTTCCAAATCAGCATCATTCTTTAATTCCAACGTTATTAAGCTCATGTCTAACAATTATTGTTAGTGCAAATTTAATCTTTTATTAAAACAAGTTATTTTCCCTTCGATTCTTCCATAAACCCTTCAAGACAGCCGTTAGCCAGCTTTAAAATGTTTTCCATTTTCGTAAGATCAACCTTTCCCGACATATCCTGTGTTGTGTGGTAATCATCGTGAAAACCTGAAAAGAAAGTCATTACCGGTACTTTGCGGCCTGCAAAAGGAGCATAGTCGCTGCCGCCGTGTTCGGAACATTCCCACAAATCGAGTGCAAAGGGTGTTGCCAAAAGCTGATTGCTCTTATTTGCCAATGTCTTGAGGTTGTCGCTGCCTTTAACTGTTCCGACACTTACAATAAACCCGGTGCTGTCTTCGGGAGCACTCCGGGAAATCATGTCAAAATTTATTTTCAACATGGTGTTTGAAGGGTTTACTTTGTTGTGATCCACAAAATAGCTGCTCCCCAACAAGCCTTTTTCCTCCGCCGTCCAGGCTGCAAAAACGAGGTTACAAGCAGGTTTTTGAGCAGATTCACTCCAAAATTTTGCAAGCGCCAGCATTCCGGCAGTACCGGAGGCATTGTCGTCGGCGCCATTGTAAATATTACCGTTTCGGATGCCCAAATGATCGTAGTGGGCGCCGATGATAATGTTTTTTGTCGAATCCTGACCGGGAATTAAACCCAGCACATTCCTCACAAGCAGTTTTTCAACATTCACTGTAACCGAAATCCCGATGGATTTTCCTTTAATTGGAACTGAGGATTCAGAAAGACTTTCAGCAGCCTTCTTCTCAAAATCATTGAACGAAATTTCGGTTCCTACGAACAGTTTAGCTTTGGCTTCATCACTCAGCCTGAACAACGGAATCATTGGCGCCTCGTCATCCCCGTACACCACATGGTAAAATTCGTCGGTGTATTTTGGTTCCGGTTCTTTTTCGGCATTCATGACATTTTTCAATAAATCTGAATTTTTGGCTTTACCGCCAAAAAATGCAGGTGTTTTTTGAGCATGAACAATGATCAAAGCCACGGCGCCGCGTGTAAAAGCATTCCGAAGTTTGGTTTCAGCATTGGCAAAATCGCGGCCAAATGTCGCTGGAAGCTTTTTTGCCGCATAAGAAGTGGAATCCCGATGTCCGGGAAAACCTTTCAGTACAACAACAATACAGCCGTTAACATCAGTCTTTTTGTAATCGTCATAGCCAAGTTCCGGTGCATAAATTCCATAACCTGCAAAAACAACCGGCGCCTGGACTTCGATGGATCTCAACCCCGGTTCAACTTCAAAGTCGATGTCCCGGGTAAGCTTTTGCTCCATCCTCGAACCTGGCTTTTCGCTGATAAAAGAAAAAGAAGCATTTTCGGCTTTATACCTCAGCATTTCAAAAGTCTGGAAATAGCTTCGGGTTTTGTCACCTTTTGCAGCAGCAATATCGCCGTATGGCTGCAAACCAATCGTTTCCATCATTGCAGCGATGTAATCGGAAGCCATGAAACTGCCCCGTTCACCGGCTTCACGGCCTTCCATCCAGCCTGATGAAAGGAAGGAAAGCGTTGGCGAGAATGATTTTTTTGAAATTTGGCTTGTTCCATCCTGCTGGTTTTGTGACAAAATGATTATCGGAATCAGCCAAAATAATGCAGCGCCCAACCACCGAATTTTCATAATCTGGTCATTCATTAAGCTTTGAACTCTTCTTTTCTGACGGTCACTTTGTCTAACATTTTCATGTTTACCTCAACACCGATTCCCGGCTTTTGCGGTACATCCATGGTGCCGTCGGGATTCACAACAAATTCAGGTTCCACAATGTCTTCAACATAGTAGCGCTTGCTTGCCGAAATATCTCCCGGCAGGGTAAAATTGGGAAGCGAAGCCAGCGCCACATTTCCTGCCCGCCCAATGCCTGACTCGAGCATACCGCCATGCCAGACAGGGATTTTCATTTCGGCGCAATAATCATGAATGAGTTTCGATTCGGTGAAACCCCCTACCCTACCAGGTTTGATATTGATGATGCGGCAACTGTCCAACTCGATGGCTGCGCGGGTATCGTCCAGCGAATGGATGCTTTCGTCGAGGCATATCGGGGTTTTAAGCTCGCGTTGCAACTTTGAATGGTCGTAAATATCTTCGTAACCCAGCGGCTGCTCGATGAGCGACAGGCCAAAATGATCCATTTTCCTGAAAAGGTCGATGTGATCGAGGGTGTAGGCCGAATTGGCGTCCACCTGCAGCAACAGGTTCGGGTACGCTTTACGGAGGGCTTCCACAAACTGCATATCCAAACCGGGTGAAATCTTGATTTTGATGCGTTTGTAGCCTTCGGCCAGATAGCCTTCCACCTTTTTCAGCAGGATGGGCACCGAATCCTGAATGCCGATGCTTACGCCAACATCAATCCTGTCGCGCACACCGCCTAACATTTTCGAGAGCGAAACCTTTTCCTTTTTGGCAAACAAATCCCACAAAGCCGCCTCGATGCCGGCTTTCGCCATCATGTGGCCGCGCACTTTGGCATAGGCGGCAATGGCTTCATCCACATTTTTCAGGTCTTTTCCGAGGATGGACGGGATCAGGAAATCTTTCATGATGTGCCAGGCAGTGGTCACAGTTTCGTAGCTATAGAACGGCGTACCTTCGGCCACGCTTTCGCCCCAGCCTGTAAGTCCCTCGCTATCAATTCTTACAATGATGTGTTCTTCGTCATACTCAACGCCCATCGACGTTACAAACGGGCTAACCAACACCATTTTAATGTGCCGCAGTTCAATTCTTTCAATTTTCATTGTTCAATTTTTATTTAGAAGTTTTAAAATTTCAAGCGGTTAAGATTTAATAATTTAGCCACAAAAACACTAAAACACAAAATCCTACGAAATGGTTTTTTTTCGTGTTTTTGTGTTTTAGTGGCAAATCCAGTTGAGCCACCAAAGCCTTTCTGCCACAGGCAGGCACTGAACCACAAAAGTATTTATATTGAAAAGCGGGGTAACGATGATTGACAAGTTTTTCATTGCCGAAAGCAAAAATTATTTTTGTAAAGATTTAATTGGTGGAAGAATATTTTCCAGGCCATGTTCGATAACTCCCCAGACAATTTTAAAATCGATTGCAAAATTATTTTGAACAAGAAGATTCCGTTGGCTGCAAATTCCTTTTCATTTCAGGCATATCCTCAACAATTAAAATTTAACCCTTGTCATGAATTCGTTAAATACGATTGAATTTTCTGAAAA
>CALFEP010000301.1 GCA_937950125.1 uncultured Bacteroidota bacterium | reverse complement strand
GTATAACCCATAAAAGCTTCCGGTCTTAGAAATCGGAAGCTTTTTTTATGCGATGCAATCGGGTTCTACCTGCAGGCCATGCTATTGGATTCAGTTGATGCCAGTGTTACTTTTATTTTCCAGCTACCTCACCACTATCCTCCCCTTTCCTTCAGCAACAACCTTCCCTATGACTATACCGGTAACCAATTTTTCTGAATACAAGTTTTGTATCAAATTATTTGCCTCCTTCTCTGGAATTGAAATCAACAGCCCTCCTGATGTCTGGGCATCGCAAAGGATGTTTTTCATAAGGTCAGAAATTCCAGAATTCCACGTTACAACCTGTTCCACGAATTCGAGGTTGTTTTTCGTTCCTCCGGGAATGACTCCGGCGGCTGCCAGTTCAAATACATTTTCGATCACTGGTACATCATCTGCATATACCTCAGCCACCACACCCGAAGCTTCTACCATCTCCTTTAAATGGCCAAGCAAGCCAAATCCGGTAACATCAGTACAGGCATTTATATGAAATTTCTCCATTACCTGAGCGGCGCCGGCATTCAATGTCGCCATAATTTCGAGTGCTGAAATGGCCGTGTTTTTATCCGCAAGGCCACGTTTAACTGCTGTTGAAATGATTCCTGTTCCTATGGGTTTTGTTAATATTAGTACATCACCAGGTTTCGACCCTCCATTTGTTAATACTTTATCGGGATGTACCAATCCGGTAACGACCATGCCAAACTTAGGTTCCGGGTCTTCGATGGTATGACCACCAAGGATGGCTATTCCTGCTTCGGCTGCCTTATCAGAGGCGCCCAGCAGAATATCCTTCAAAACCTGCATTGGCAAACGGTTATCAGGAAATCCAACAATATTCAGGGCAAACAGGGGCTTGGCTCCCATTGCATAAATATCGCTCAATGCGTTTGAAGCCGCTATTGCCCCAAAATAATACGGATCGTCAACAATTGGTGTGAAAAAATCGACAGTTTGTACTACAGCCGTGTTTTCGTTTATCCTGTAAACAGCTGCATCATCCGAATTTTCGGAACCCACCAGGACATTTTTATCAAAAATTGCGGGTAAATCCTTCAAAACTTTTTCGAGGTATTGCGGTCTAATTTTGCATGCGCAACCAAGTCCATGCGTAAATTGTGTGAGTTTTATCTCAGCCGCGGTGGCTTCTGTCGGCAATTTATCTTTATCTGCTGGTTTCAGCCTTCTTACTGCCTCAACAATTAGTTTTACAGCCTGGTCAATTTCGTCTGTGGTTGTATTTTTTCCGGTTGAAAACCGGATGGTACCCATGGCAAATTCCAGCGGAACTTTCATGGCGGTCAGCACATGCGATACAGTGACATCGTCGGCGTGACAGGCCGCTCCGGCAGATGCTGCGACGGTGGAAAGCTCTGACAAAAGGGTGTTTGCTTCAACGCCTTTAAAACTAAGACTCAATGTGTTGGGTAAACAAAACTCCGGATGTCCGTTTTGCCTGATGTCGTGTATTTCCTGCGAGATATTTACAAAAAGCCGGTTTCGCATCTCTTCTGAATGCTGTGTGTTCTTTTTCAGGTTTTTCATAGCCAACTCGGCTGCCTTTCCCAGGCCTACAATTTCGAGCACATTTTCTGTTCCGGCTCTGAGATTTTGTTCATGGTTTGCACCATGAATCAGCTTTTGCAACCGTATCCCACGTTTGATGAACAATGCTCCAATTCCTTTTGGTGCATATAGTTTATGTCCGGCCACCGATAACAAATCAACGCCAAGTTTTCTGACATCTGTCTCAATTTTTCCAACAGACTGTGCAGCATCACAATGAAAAAGAATGTTGTTCCTCCTGGCAATTTGTGCAATTTCAGAGATGGGTTGTATGGTTCCCACTTCGTTGTTGGCGTGCATGATTGTAATGAGAATGGTTTCAGGTGTTATTGACTTTTCAACATCTGCCGGATTTACCCTTCCAAATTCATCAACAGGAACGGTGGTGGTACGAAATCCCTGTGATTCCAAAAAATGGCATACCTCAGTAACGGCAGGATGTTCGACCGCAGAGGTGATGATGTGTTTTCCTTGATTGCTTTTTTGATAAGCTACTCCTTTAATGGCGTAATTATTAGATTCGGAACCTCCGCTGGTAAATATGATTTCGTCGGGATAGCAGTTGAGCAGTTCGGCCACCTGTGCCCGGGCTTTTTCGACTGCTTTGCGGGTTTGAACTCCGTAAACATGTGAGCTCGAAGGGTTTCCAAAATAGCTTTCGAGGTATGGACGCATAACATCGGCCACTTCGGGATCGATGGGCGTAGTGGCGTTATAATCGAGGTAAATTGTTTTTTCCACTTTAAGATAGTTTTTGAATTGTAAAATATTTTAGTAAAAGATGTGTATTCGTTTCAGTGTCAGATGATTCTGATTTTAGGTGGTGAATTTGCCCGGGATTACGCTTTTTCAGGCAAAAATGGTACGTTTTATCATAATAGGTAAGAACAATTTTTATTGCGGTTTCAAAATCGTCGTGACGAATGGCTGTGATTGCTGTTTTTGCATTGTCGCCCCCCAGATTTCGTGAAATCCGGCTGATGCCTTCGGCTAACAGTTCCTTGGGAAACTGGGTGTAACCTTTGATGAGCTGTTTTATCCGAAGTGCGGTTGGGATTTCGAGGGCAATTACAGGGCTTTTCTGTAAATTCCCGTACAACGGTTCCGGGATGGTTATCCGCCCGATTGAACGGCTTTCATCCTCGACCCACACGGGTTTTTGCTTATCAAAATCCTTCCATTTTTCGTAAAGATTGTTTTCAAATTGTTCGTTGGTGGGTTGTTCGTTCAGGCCAAGGGCGCCAAAAGCCGATCCTTTGTGCCGGGCAATCGCCTCCAGATCCAAAACCTGGTGATCTTTTTCTCTCAGGTTTTTCAATATTTCTGTTTTTCCAGTACCCGTGCCTCCCGAAAGAACAATGTATGACATTTGTTGTCCCAATTCATCACGGATATATCGCCGGTAAGCCTTGTATCCACCCGCTAACACCATTACCCCGAAACCTGCAAGATTAAAAAGCCACGCCATACTTTCTGAACGCATTCCGCCACGCCAGCAATAAATCCTTAGTTTGCGCCGGGGCGAAATCTGCCAGGCCTGCTTGATAAATGAAGTCATTTTAGTGCCAACAATATCAAGTCCACTTAAAATGGAGGCATCTTTACCTGAATTTTTGTACAAAGTACCGACAATCTTTCGTTCAGAATCGTCGAACAGTGGCAGATTGATAGCTCCTGGAATATGCCCGGTCAAAAACTCAAAAGGAGAACGTAAGTCAAGGATTGGATAATCCTGACCCATTTTTAAAAATTCGGCTGGCCCAACTTTTTGCAACATGTTTCAACAAATGTAACGGGTCAAAAGTAGGGCTTTACAAAATACTTCAAAACATTTCACCTCTGAAAGTCCGTAATTCAGTCAGCTATGACAATTGATTCCAAACCGGATCAACATCAAATTATTTACTAAAATTTCTTATAAGTGCGTGTATTCTAATACTTCGGGATTTGTTTTGCCGGTTGTCTTTTGTTTTGTCTGGTTAATTCAGGTTTGGAAAAGTCATCCCAATCGCCCGATCCTGAATAACGCAACCAAAGTTGACTAACCCTTTTCGCTTATGCTCAGAAGCCTTTCATAATCAACCACCTTAAAAGTCTTGTTCTCGATGCGGAGAATTCCATCATCCGTAAATTTTTTCAATAATCTGATCACCGTTTCAGGCGTTAAGCCCACCAGTTCGGCCAATTCTTTTCGATTGAGTGGCAATTCAAACTCATCGTTTTTGAAAATCCTGTTGCTAAGGCATAAAATGATGTCGGCCAATCTGCCATATGATTGTTTGAAGTTTATGCAAAAAAACCTGTTGTAGATTTGCAAGCTGTTGGCATTCAATATCTCGATAATTTCTTTGCCAAACAAGGCATTTTGCTTTATTAAAGTTCTGATTTTACTGATGTCGAATTGTCTGATTTTTGAATTTACATAGGCCATAGCTGAATACTGGTGAATGTTGTTTTCTTCTGAAATAGAGGTTAAGCCAAGGAAGTTGCCATTAGGAATAATTTTCAACACCAGGGCGTTGTTGTCGTTCTCAATAAAAACCTTTGCCAGACCATCCTCCATATAGACAACCTGAGAAGCCAGGCTTCCCTGTTTAAAAATAATTTCCTGCTTTTTATATTTTACCTCAACAGAATTAGAAAAAAGGTATTGGTATTCATCCTGAGACAAAACATCAAAGCATTTTGAATGATGTGTTCCAACACAGCAACTTGAATTATGCGAATAGTTATCCATGTTTTTCCGGTTAAAAAGTGAACAAAAATAATGTAAAATCAGATTAAAAGCTGATTTAAATCAGTGTTTTTCCTGTCGGGTTTCAAACGAAAGCATTTTTAACATCAATTTAACAACTTGGTACCTGTTAACTAAATAACAACCTTTGCATAGCGATTTTTAGATGTGATATTACATTGAAAATGTGGGTTTTGTGTCTCAAAAATTGTGTTAATTGATAAATGACAACATTCTTTAAAAAAATAAAGCTATGGTAAAAACTATTCTCAGAATGACGCTGTTGCTGACTTTGATATCTTTTCTTTTTGTTTATCTATCATCATGCAACAAAGACGATTCAGACGCAACTGGAAATGTCGCCTCTTGCGAAGGATGCCACACCAACTACGCCCATCTACAACTGGTTTATTCACCCGACACTGTTGCCCCGGCCGGAGGTTGTGGGGGCACAGCACCACATTACGAGCCTTACGACCGCGTTTTCATGGGTGGAAGCGGCTATGAAGCCTACAAATCGGAAGTTCATTATTCTATTGGATGCACCGGCTGTCACAACGGAACGGACAATACAAGTGATAAAACAGTTGCACACTCAGGTGATTTTCTTGCACACCCATCAACCAATTATTTGGAAAAATGTGGAAGCTGCCACAGTACAATCGCTCAAAATTTCACCACCAGCCTGCACAACGGAACGGGACAGAAAAGAAAGGTTACAATGCGTAGCGGCTTGAGCGGACCTGATGATTTTAGTAACCTTCCCGCTCATCAGATCGGGGGTTACAACGCCAATTGCGCTACCTGTCACGGAACCTGCGGAAACTGCCACATTGTGCGCCCACCAGCGGGCGGTGGTGGTTTGGCCAACGGACATCGTTTTACAAAAATTCCTGACATGGTTAATGTATGTATTACCTGTCATTCATCAAGAGGAGGACACGCGTATCTGGGTGTCGCTTCGGGAACTCAACCCGATATTCATCATACAACCCAGCAGTTTAAGTGCGTTCAATGTCACTCGGGAAGCGAATTGCACGGGGACGGTGAGCCCGTTGACCAGCGTTATGCTTATTCAAAATTACCGGCATGTACCGATTGTCACACCGATGTTGCCTCGTCAAACAACTATCATTTCATGCACGCCGATGATTTTAACTGCCAGGTGTGTCATTCACAGGATTACAACAACTGTGGCAGTTGCCATATTCATGGCGAAGGCGCCCGAGTCCCGTCTTATCTCGGTTTCAAAATTGCCGTCAATCCATTACCCAACCTAAAACCGGGATTCGACTTTACGCTGGTTCGCAGAACACTGGCAGCGCCCGATAATTGGGAAAGATATGGTGTTCCGGAATATGCCAATTTCGATGCTTTCCCAACCTATAATTTTACAACGCCACATAACATCCTTAAAATAACTTCCCGTACCGATGTTGGGTCGGGAAACTGCGCCAGCAATTGCCACATCAGAAACGAAAACGGTGTTCTGATAAACAAGGAACTCTATCTCTTTCAGGACGACCTGCTGGAATGGGAACTGGCTGCAACTACGCCAATTACAGTGGATGGAAAACTCCCGCAAAGTTGGTTTGAAGCGAAATAATTCATTAATTTTTAATTAAATAACTATTATTATGAGTAGAATTAAATTGTTTGCATTAGGTTTATTAACATTTGCCTTTATTTTTACATCCTGCAGTAAAGATGACGACGAAGACGTCAACGAAGCTCAGGTTTTGGTCGAATACCTCGAAAGCGCCAGTTCACCGGCACAAAAGGATTTCGTAAATACTGACATGCCTACTATTATGCCCGCCAGCGAAGTAAAAACACTGAATGAAACAAATCAGGTTTACATTATCGACATCAGGGCTGAAGCTGATTTTACAACAGGTCATATTGCCAACGCACACAATGTGGCTGTTGCTGACATTTTAACCCATATTAAATCGGTTGATCTGACACCTTACACAAAGGTAGCTATCGTTTGTTACACTGGCCAAACCGCTGGATTTGCCGCTTCAATTCTTCGTTTGATGGGTTACAGCAAAGTTTATTCGATGAAATGG
Organism: uncultured Bacteroidota bacterium; assembly: GCA_937950125.1. Lineage (GTDB taxonomy): Bacteria > Bacteroidota > Bacteroidia > Bacteroidales > 4484-276 > CALFEP01. The sequence goes on along the minus strand of CALFEP010000301.1, from coordinate 7,423 downwards.
GGTATGTGTGCATGGCACGAAGATTTTGCCGGAAAATGGAACACCGCTATTGCCAACGGAAATGCTTATGCTGCCCAATTTACCGGTACCGAAACTCCAAAAGGCGCAAAAGGCAGTTTACCAGTTTTGTCAACAGGTAAAACTACGGGTCAGGAAATTTTGGAAGCCCGCGTTAATGCAGTTCTTGCAGAAGGATTTACACCCGCTTCAGTGACCAACCAGACCGTTTTTGGAAGCCTGGCAAATTATTACATTGTTAACTACTGGCCTGCTGCCCAGTATGCCGATCCTGGTCATATTCCGGGTGCGGCTCAATATACGCCAAAAGAAACCATGAAACTGGCTGCCGATCTCACCACGCTTCCAACCGATAAACCAGTAGTGGTTTACTGTTACACCGGCCAAACCAGTGCATTCCTTGCAGCATACCTCAGGCTGATTGGTTACGATGCAAAATCGTTACTTTTTGGAACAAATGGTATGATTTACGACAAAATGGGTGAATACAACACAGCTCATCCAGAATCAAAAATGTCGCGCTTTGGCGCAGCCGAAATCATGGGATATGATTATGAATAAAAACTGAAAGGCAATGCTTTTTAACATTGTCGGATAAATGTTTTGAAAAAAGAGCGCTCCTTTGGAGCGCTCTTTTTTTGCTTTGTCTGATTATTTCAAACCCTGAAAACGTACATCGCCTTTCCGTCATCCGGCTCGTAAAAACCTTCGATTACAGCCTCGCACACAAATGCGTTTTTTTCGTAAAAACTTCGGGTTGGCTTGTATTGATCTTTGGTGGAAGTTTCGGCAATCAGCAGGCGGCCATTACGTTTCAGCACCTCTTTTTTGGTTTCTTCAAGAACTTTTACACCTATGCCTTTGCCACGATAATCGTTGTGGGTGACAATCCAGTAAAGATCGTAACTGCCATTTGTACAGGGAATTGGACCATAGCATGAATATGAAACTGTTTTCCCGTCAACCTCGGCAAAGACAAAAAAGTAATCGCTCTCTATTCCTTTTTCAACCCTCTCCTGAGCCAATTCACGGGCGACAGGTATTTCGTAATCATGAAAAAATCCGGTTGATGCCACAATTTCTTCAATGGTTTGTGGATCACTCGGCAACACTTCTGTTCTGAATTTTATCTGCTGGTTCATGGTTATTTTTTCAAAGCATCATTAATAATTCTTTCAACTGCCTGTGTAAATGAAATTCCAACCCTTTGGCAGGCAGCATAGTAGCCACTATCGGGGCTGATACAGGGATTGGCATTGACTTCGAGCACCCAGGGGTTTCCCTCGTGGTCCATTCTGAAGTCAACACGCGCATAGCCACGAAGTCCTAAGGTTTCCCAACATTTTTTGGAGATGTAGGCCAATTTTTCAGCAATTGTATCCCCGTTCTCGCCAAGGTCGTAGGTGCGCACGGTATGTGTGTATTCAAAACTATCGGTTTCCCACTTCGACCGGAATCCAAGTACCTGAGGCTTGTTTTCGGGATAATCAACAAACAGAATTTCGGCAACTGCCAACACTTCAACGCCACCCGGCTTTGCCAGCATCGAAACATTAAATTCCCGTCCGGCAATGTAGGGTTCGATAAAAAATTTTTCTGACGAAATTGCAGAAATTCTTCCGTGATCTGCCAACGGAGCCTCAAATACCGAATCTTCATCCAATCCAAGTGAGCCCTCCTCCCAAATGGGTTTAATAATGTATTTCCCAGGCTTTAAATTTTTGACATCCTGCGGTTTAAGGGTTGGCGTAACCGGAATACCGGCTGCCTGCAACTGCATTTTTGTAAGGTGCTTACCGGCTGTGATGAACATGGGCACAGTTGGATTTCCGGTATAGGGAATATCGAGCACATCGAGCAAAGCAGGCACAAAGTGCACAAGCGCACCATGATTTTCAACAGACTCAGCAAGGTTAAAAGCCAGGTCGGGCTTTTTACTCTTTAAAAAACGGAAGGCTTTTGCAAGATCAAGGTCAACACCAAGCCGCAAGGGTTGGTGCCCCAGTTCAACCAGACAGTCAGAAACCAACTGAACTTCATCAAGCACATCCAGTTCATCAGCAGTAGCGCCTTCACCGGGTTCGTTGTAAACAATAACAACTTTCATCAGCTATGGTTATTTCATCCTCTCTTTTGCCGATTCAAGAATTTCAGCAATGAGATAATTGTATGTTTGTCCAAGTAAATTCATTAAAATTGGCAAATCGGAGGTTTTGTGGTTTATTCCGGCCAACGGATTTACCTCAATAAAATTCGGAATACCAGTTTCGTCCATTTTCAGATCAATTCTTCCGGCATCCCTGCATCCCAGCACTTTCCAGGCATCGAGGCATATTTTTTCACATTGTTCGGCCACTTGCCCTTTTACTAATCGGTAATCAACCCGTCCAATATAGTTTTCTTTAATAAAGCGCGAATAGGTTGACTCTTCGGCTTCAGGTTTGATAAGCACCTCCATCACCCCGGCAACCCTGGCTTTTTCGCCTGTACCCAAAATTCCTGCTGTAAATTCACGCCCGGTCAGCAGTTTTTCAACCAGCACTGGTTGGTGGTACTCCAACAAAAGCCGGTTACATTCGGTTTCAAACGAATGAAAATCGTATGCAGCTGAATTGGGGCCAATACCTTTTCCTGAGCCCTCGGCCACTGGTTTCATAAACACAGGAAATGGCAATGGGCAGCGGCTGATATCACCAGGCGTTTCAACAATGTGAAAAGGTGCAGTTGGAACTCCCGCATCTCTTATTACGCGCTTAGTAAGACCTTTGTGCAAGGTCACCGCCAGCACCAGCGGATCGGAAAAAGTGTAGGGAATCTGCCAGGCATCCAATACAGCCGGAACCTGTGCTTCACGGCCAATGCCATACATGCCTTCACAAATATTGAAAACCATATCCCATCTTTTTCCATCGTTAAGAAGTTTTACGAGGCTACGGATATGCCCTATTCTGTGGGTTTTGTGCCCGAGTTCATTCAGCGCTTTTTCTATTCCGACAATGGTTTCTTCGCTGTCGAATTCTGCTGTCTGGTCAGCGGTGAAACCTTCGGCAAGGTATTCCTCACGCAAATCATAAGTTAAGCCAATTATCATTTATTATCTTTGAAAAAAGTATGAAAATCTTTTAAAAAAAACACCAGATCGCGCTGTGACGGCATCAGGCAAAAAAATAATCGTTCTTTTGTTAAAAACAATCGGGGTAACGATAGGTTTTTCCTTCAAAGTTTTTCAGAATAACATTTGTGCCGTCGTGTCCCTGATAATAATCAGGTAGCAGGGGGATTTTTCCACCTCCTCCAGGCGCATCAATAACATAATGTGGAACTGCGTAACCAGATGTAAAACCGCGCAATCCGCGAATGATTTCAAGCCCTTTTTCTACAGGGGTTCTGAAATGGGCTGAACCGGGAATCGGATCGCACTGGTAGAGATAATACGGGCGTACTCTGGCCATCAAAAGTCCCTGCATCAGTTTTTTCATGGTTGCAACATTGTCGTTTACACCTTTCAGAAGAACAGTCTGACTTCCGAGCGGGATTCCGGCATCAGCCAACCTTTCGCAGGCAAGTTTTGTTTCCGGTGTAAGTTCGTCAGGATGTGTAAAATGAATGCTGATGAAGAGGGGGTGGAATTTGCGAAGCATGTTCACAAACGGTTTATTTATGCGCATCGGCAGCACAACCGGTACTTTTGAGCCTATTCGGATAATCTCGACATGAGGAATTGCTCTCAGACGCATCAAAAGGTACTTTATGTGCGAATCGGGCATGGTCAGCGGGTCGCCACCCGAGATGAGCACATCCCGGATTTCTTTGTGATTTTGAATATAATCAAGTGCTGGTTCCCAGGCTTTTACACCCGTGTGGCATTTGTTTTTCTTCGATACCATGTGGGTGCGTGTACAATATCTGCAGTACGCCGAACAAAATCCAGTTGAAAGAAACAGAACCCTGTCGGGGTAACGATGTACAAGGTTTGGAATGGGGCTGTCGTTCTCTTCATGCAATGGGTCGGACGACTCGCCTGGGCTTAGGAGCAACTCGGCGGCTGTGGGTATCATGGTTTTGCGAATGGGATGATCGGTTTCCGACTCCCAAATCAGGCTTGCATAGTAGGGCGTTATGCGTAACGGCAAAAGTTTTAGTCCCTGTTGTTCAACACCTTTTTTGTCAAAAGCACCTATCAGCCTTTCGAGCTGCTCTGAGGTGGTTATGCTGTTTTTGATTTGCCAGCGCCAATCGTTCCAATCTCTGAAAGTGGCGTTTGGAAACCATGTTTTAAGAAAACGCATGCTTTGGGGAGGAATTCCATCCGTAGGGTTGGTAATAAAGGGAGCGGACTCTGTTTCTGAAAATATGCTTTCAGTCAGGCCTTTCGCAGAACTGGGAGGCTCGTCTTCATCAGGTAATTCGGTCAGTGAGCCAGCCAATTGAAGATTCTCTTGAATTTCATTTGATTTATTCATTCTATTCGATTGATTTACAATACATTAACAATAATAATAATTTCATTGAAAAAACGCGCAATATTACTTTAAAGTGTAATCCTTTCAACATTTTAAAAAATATTTTTTTAAAATTGTATTTGCTTGATTATCTGACACTTCAAGTATTAGGCTGGAAATGAATATTCGCTGAACAGCATTCAGTTGCCAGTTGAAATTGTGTGATAATGGAAGGAGTTGACTCGGGGTTACACAGCGTCCTCTTTTTGAATTTCAAGTTTGAAACCAGTACCATGAACATTGGTGATAACGATGGATGGATCGCTTTTCAGGTACTTCCGGAGTTTGGCAATAAAGACGTCCATACTCCGGCCAATAAAATAATCGTTGTCGCCCCATATGCTGTTGAGTGCAACTTCGCGGGGCAATAATTTATTTTTGTGCTCAAACAAAAGCTTTAACAAAGCCGATTCTTTTCGGGTAAGATGTTGTTCTCCTGTCTCCGACTTCAAAACCATATTAACGTAATCCAGTGTAAACTTTCCAATGGTGTAGGTTCCGTCGAGCCCTTGCCCCGGAAGAGGTGATTTGAAAGTACACCTCTTTAAAATTACTTTTATCCGTAATCGGAGCTCCTCTGTACTGAATGGTTTGGTAATATAATCGTCACATCCCAGATTGAAGCCTTTAATCCGGTCTTCCTTGAGCGATTTGGCAGTTAAAAAAATGATTGGAATATCGGTGTTGATTTTTCTAATATCGGTGGCCAGGTTAAAACCATCTTTTTTTGGCAGCATTACATCAAAAATGCAAAGATGAAAAGGCTTCTTTTTAAATTCCTGCAATCCTTCTTCCCCATCGTGGCAAAGGGTAATATTGTAGCCAAGGAGCTGAAGAAAATCAGCAAGAACAAAACTCAAATTTGGATCGTCCTCAACAAGCAGAATTGAAAATGAACTGTTTTCCATCCTATGTGTGTACTTTGTTTCAATTTTTTACAAAATTAATTATTTCTTCGTTCCTCATTTCCCAGACAAAATTGGAATGATTTATTCCATCGAGTTTTCGTGATGCATGGCATCAAACGGTAAGCAAACAGTAATTTTGGTGCCTCTTCCCTGTTCACTCATTACCTTTATTAAACCATGATGAGCTTCAACAATCGATTTTACATAATACAATCCGATGCCAAATCCTTTCACATCGTGAATGTTACCTGTTGAAATTCTGTGAAATTTTTTAAAAATATCTTTTTGATGCTCGGGCGCCATTCCAATACCTTTGTCTTCAATTGAAATGCAGATTTCCTTTTTTGTGCTATGCGTTGAAATGGTAATTTCCGGATTGCCTGGTGAGTACTTCTCTGCATTATCCAACAAATTGTTAATCACATTGGTAACATGTCCTTTGTCTGCAACAATTTTGCTGTCAGCGGCATTAAGCCGGTAACGGAGTATCCCGTTCCGTTTTGCAACAGTTAACTGAAAGTTGTCAATTATTTCTGTAATCATTTCGTGGATGTCAACTTCCTGATATTTTAACCTGAATTTGCCCCGATCGAGCATGGCCACTTGTAACACATTTTCAACCTGCCTTTTCAACCGTTGATTTTCATCATAAATAACCTTTGCGTATTTTACGATCTTTTCGTGATTGTTTAAAATCTGGTCGTTAATCAGCATTTCACTGGCAACCGAAATTGTTGAAATAGGCGTTTTTAGCTCGTGTGTCATATTGTTAACAAAATCATTTTTAATTTCTGATAATTTCTTTTGTCTGAACAACGAAATGATAACAAACCAGAAACCACCAATTAACACAAGCAGAAATACGGCTGATACAAACAGGTAAACAACCAACTCACTGAATAGAAATCCTTTTTTCTCAGGAAAAAAAACAGATAGCACAAAATGGTCTTCCTGAAAAATGCATGAAATAGGCACACTGAGGGATGATTGTCTGATTTCATCCTGAAAACCTTCGAAATTTCCCATGACAAACTCGCCGTTATTCAGGTTGTAAATACCATAATGATATTGGCGTTTTACTTCGTAATGCCGCATCTCAGATGCAATCATCGAATCAACAAGCGAGGGTTCGATTGAATAAATAAATTGTTTGTGCAGCGAACCATGAAAGTTTGATGATAGATATTTTGTCACAAGGGCTGAATCGTTTTGTAAAACCATCAATTGGTTTACTACCCTTTTTAATCCCAGGTTTACATTTTGTTTGAATTGTTCGTTTTTCAACCTAAAAGCATTGTTAACCCAGAACAATTGCGTTACAATAACACCTAACAAAGCAATCGAAGTAATAATGATGGTAGTGGCTATCGTTTTCCCTTTCATGTTTCAAAAGTATGCTGATTATCACTACAATAACTAATTTAACATTTAATTAACAGTAATTAACAGCTCGTTAACAACCTAAGCGTAATTTCGGTTGTATGTTTGCAACGTCAAATTAAGTAAAAAATTAAACAACAAATTAATATGAAGAAAACACTGTTATTTTTAAGCCTGGCTCTTTTTATTGCCGCCGGAGTTGTGACCGCTACCAAGGTAAAAAATGTGAATGTTGCATCAAGCGAAATGATAAGCACGATGGATGACAACCATTCATATGCATTTGCCTCGACAGGTGATGATGACAAAACCAAGAAAGACGACAAAACCAAGAAAGATGGTAAGTGTTCAGGTTCAAAATCGTGCTGCGACAAATCGAAAGCCGCTGAAGCTAAATGTGCAGAATCGAAATGTATGGACAAAGCAAAGGCAGATGGTGGAAAAAGTTGCTGCGATTCCAAAGAGAAATCTACAGAAAAAGATAAAAAATAAAGTTAGTTAGAGAGGGATAATTTTTTCATTTCATTTTTTTGGCCCTGCCTCCCCGGCGGGGTTTTTTTTTTATCTTTCTCCTATAAATCCTTTCAAAATAACCAAACCAAATAAAGCGCTTTT
>CALFEP010000300.1 GCA_937950125.1 uncultured Bacteroidota bacterium | reverse complement strand
ATCCCTTTTATTCAAAATCAAAGGGTTATAAAGATCGAGCATCAGGCCTTCGGACAAAATCAGGCCACCGGCTTTACGGTTCATCCTTATTACCTGAAAGAATACAAAGGACGCTGGTACCTGGTAGGCTGGTGCGAGGAACGCGAAAACATACGGATTTTCGGGCTGGAACGCATCAGGAGCATTGAAGGGCTGACTCTGAAACCCTTTACTCAACGTCACTTTAACCCGGATGTTTACTTTGAAAAATTCATCGGCGTGAATGTACCTGCCGGCAAACCAGAGGAAATTATCCTCCGTTTTAAAAACGATGTTGGCAAATATATCGAAACACAGCCCCTGCACGCCAGCCAGAAACTGGTTTCGCAATTGGAATATACTCATGATTTCAACTATTTTTTAGCTGTAAATCATGAGTTTATTGGCCTTGTGCTTAGCTGGCAGGAGCACGTGGAGGTGGTACGTCCGGAGTGGTTGAGGAAGCAGATCAGCGAAACGATTGGGAAGATGGGGGAGCAGTATCAGAATTCCTGACCCTTCGTAAAAGTCCTTTTTGCACTATTATGGATATTTCTCCTCAAAAATGCGTTCCACTTGTTATGCAGTCGAAATTTAATGGTTGAATTTTGTGACCTGGTTTTTCTTACTGCTTATGATTTGGTAATGTAATTGGCCTTCCGGAGGAAGCATGTATTTCATAACTTTTATAGTACTGACCTGTCGAAATAGTCAATGTCGGCTGCCTGCCAGTCTGCAGGATTTATTTCAAACCTCAACAAACTAATTCTGAAGGTATTAACGAAATTTGTTAAAATAAAAAAATGTGATACAAAGAGCACAGGGCGGTATATTCTCTAAAATGAATGGCTGAATTTACCTCGTTCAATTCCCGAAATTGCCAAAAAATCAGCATCACACTGGTTATCTGAAGTAAACCCAATTGCCGATACTTTTTTCACATGATGACGCACGAAAAGAGCTTTACATTTCTGGTCATGGTGAAATAGGAATTAAACGCTTTCGGTTTTCTACCCAATTGCCTAAAAAATCTTCGGAAACTTAAACGGATTCACGTCATGCATCAGGTTGTAAATGGTGTCGAAAACGTCTTCGGCGTTGGGGTTTGAAAAATAGTCGCCGTCGGTGGAGTAGGCTGGGCGGTGTGCCTGGGCGGTGATGGTTTTGGGTTCGGCATCGAGGTGAAAAAAACCTTTTTGCCCTTCGAGCACCTGCTGCATCATAAAGGCGGTTGCTCCACCGGGAACATCCTCGTCGAAGAATACGATTTTATTGGTTTTTTTCAATGATTCAAGAATCACATGATGGATGTCGAACGGCAGAAGCGATTGAACGTCAATCAATTCGACATCGATGCCAAAATCCTGAAGTTGAGCTGAAGCTTCTTCTGCAATCCGCACACAGGAGCCATACGTTACCAGCGTGACATCATTTCCCTGTTTTAAAACTTCGGGAACACCAATTGGGATGCGGAATTCGCCAATGTTTGCCGGTATTTTTTCGCGCAAGCGGTAGCCGTTGAGCGGTTCAATAATCAAAGCCGGATCGTCGGAGGCCAGAAGAGTATTGTAAAATCCTGCCGCCTGAGTCAGGTTGCGGGGAACGAGCACGTGCATTCCGCGAATGGAGTTGATGACCATGCTCAACGGTGAACCCGAATGCCAGATTCCTTCAAGGCGATGGCCGCGTGTGCTCACGATGAGCGGCGCTTTTTGACCGCCTTTTGTACGGTAGGTGAGCGTGGCCAGGTCGTCGCTCAGCACCTGAAGTGCGTACAGAAGATAATCGAAGTACTGAATTTCGGCAATCGGCCGCATACCCCGCATGGCCAGGCCAATTCCCTGCCCGATGATGGTTGCCTCACGGATTCCGGTATCAAAAATCCGGTGTTCGCCGTATTTTTCCTGCAGACCTTCAAAGGTCTGGTTTACACCGCCGATTTTGCCGACGTCTTCACCAAAGGCTACCACACGCGGGTCGTTCTTGAAAATGTAGTCAAAATTATCGCGGAGGATTTCCCTGCCTGGCGCTGAACGGCTGTTTTCGTCGTATTTTGCCGGAACAGGCTGTACCTTCAATGCTGAAAACTGGTCTTCACTGTAAAGATGAGAACTGAAACGGTCTTTGTTTTTGATAATCGCAGTATCGAACCATGAGGTAACATTGGTTTTGAGTGAGTGTGAAGGGTCGCTGCACGAGTTGCAGATGAGCCGAAGCGTGCGTTTGGCGTGCGAAAGGGTGTCTTTGCGGATGGGCTCCGCCAGTTTCGACAGGTCTTCTTTTAAGGCAGCAATCCGCGAAGTTTTTGAGCAGTTGCAGGTACTTATATCCGCCATTTTCAGGAAATCATCCCGTTTTTTGAGCAAAGGGTTCATAAAATTGTCCCATGCGTTTTTGCGCGCATTTTTAACACGTTGAATGGCTTCATTTTCGATTGAATCGAGTTCTTCAGGTGTTGCAAAGTTTTCTGAAAGTATCCATTCGCGCATTTTTTTGATACCGTCAAAATCGTGCTCCCATCTTAACCTATTTTCCGATTTATATCTTTCATGCGAGCCGGAGGTTGAATGTCCTTGTGGCTGTGTGAGTTCGATGACATGAAAAAGAACCGGAACATGTTCCTCACGGCAGATTTTCATACCTTCTTCATATATCCGGCACAATTCGGGATAATCCCAGCCTTTTACTTTAAAAATCCTGAAACCCGGTGCTTCTCCTGATTTTTCAAATCCTGCCAGAGCTTCCGAAATGCTGCTTTTGATGGTTTGAAATTCACGGGGAACCGAAATCCCAAAGCCATCGTCCCAAACCGACATGGCCATTGGAACCTGCAAAACGCCGGCAGCGTTCATGGCTTCCCAAAAAATTCCTTCGCTCGTGCTGGCGTCGCCAATGGTACCAAAAGCAACTTCGTTGCCATCAACTGAAAACTGGTCGGAGGTTTTTAGTTCAGGATTGTTTCTGTAAAATTTTGAAGCATAGGCAAGGCCTAACAAACGAGGCATCTGACCGGCCGTGGGGGAGACGTCGGCTGATGAGTTTTTCAAGGCTGTCTGTTTCATCCACGATCCGTCGGGATGGATATATCGCGTTGCAAAATGGTTGTTCATCAGCCTGCCTACGGTTCCGGGATTAAAATCAGGGTCGGTGTCGCCGTAAAGCTGCGCAAAGAATTCCTCAAGTGTCAACATTCCGGCAGCTAACATAAAGGTTTGATCGCGGTAGTAGCCTGAACGCCAGTCGCCATTTCTGAAAACTTTTGCCATTGCTAATTGCGGGATTTCTTTGCCATCACCAAAAATTCCAAATTTGGCCTTTCCTGTCAACACTTCACGCCTGCCCAACAAACTGGCCTGACGGCTTTCGTTGGCAATCCGGTAATCCCGTAAAACATCTTCTTTGCTGAATTTCAAGCCCTCTTTCCTGGCAACATTTTGCGATTTGCTCATAACTACTTATTTTAATGAAAGTTATATGCAAAAGTAGCATTTAAATAAATCCACAAAAAAATTCCCGGCTGGTTGGAACCGGGAATTTTTATTAACGGGTTGAAAAATAAAATCTTAAACTAAAACCGGGCTTTGTTAAAAATTCCTAAGCAATTTATAATATCGAATAAACCACAAAACAACCCATCAGAAAGAAAACCGTTGCAAACCGTTTCATTTTCTGCATGTTTTTCAGCGCTGTCAGCGTCCCTGTCAAAAGCATGATTATCAACAACAACCAAAACCAGGGCAACATGGATTTATTGAAAACGGCTACCGCCAAACCTGCTGAAATCAATAATATCCAGATGAAAAAATATCTGATCATAATCCAAAAATTTTGGCTGAAACCGTTTGAGCTTCTCTTAAGAAAGAAAAAATACATGACCAACATTGTCAGGATGAAAAATACAATTCCCCTTTTTAAGAGGTACCATAAAGGATTCAAAATGAGGTTGGTGATATTCAATTTAGAATCTTCAAGGCCATTCAAGAAGGAAGCATCGAAGGTTGATGCCTGCAGCAAGGCAATGGTTTTTTGATTCAAACCTGGAATGCTTTCAACCTGATCGTAGCTTTTAAATAATCCGTTTTTCTCGCGAAAAGCAATAATTTTCGCTGCTTCTTCGCCGCTTAAACCTTTTATGGTCATAAAATCCTCAGGTTCTGCAGCGTTTATGTCAAAAGTATAAATGGGAACAGTGGCAGATCCCACGGCATCAAAAACCATTTGACGATGCGGGAAATTTTTAACCATCATCCAGCATTGCGGCGGCAACTGGTTTGAATACTTCTGTCCGCTGAGTTTTTCATAAACTGCAATCATGGTTTCTGCTTCTTCGGGATATTCACTGCAATAACCATCAATAAAATCAATCAGTTGAGCCTGCTCCGATTGTTCAAGCAAAACATGTTTGTGTAAAACATGAAAATACTTCATCATCTGGTTTTGAACCCTTGTAAAATGGTTTTTTGGAGTTGAAATCACGGCTGTTGTATCCTTCAGGAATTGCGTATAGAAACCAGGTTGAAGAAAATGGTCAGGTAAATCGCTCTGAATGATTGAAGTAAAAAATGATGAGATAAAACCTTCACACATCATGAGTTGAACCTGGTTTCTCTTCACATTTTCGATAGCCTGTATTCCTGCATTTCTGAATGTGATCATATCTGCAGGATTTTTCAGGTTTCCGTTTGAGTATTTATTGGCAACAATTCCCGAAATGGCGTCCTCGTAGCGTTTGAAGTCCTCGTATTTCTGGTACCACAGCAGCATGGATGCTTTGTAATATCCCAATCTGAAAGGCCATTTCATGTCTTTGTTAAATCCTGAAATTTTATCAGGACAGCTTGCCTTGTACTTTTCAATATCTGAGAATATCCCGTTTTTTATTTCAGCATTTTTTTCATTTAACCGGCTGACATTTTCCATGCTTTCAGCAAAACCTTCGTTAAATGCTGTCCGGTAATCGGTCAACAGGCTGAAAAAGTGCATTGTAACATTGTAATGCTGAAACCCGATGGTGTCGTTTGAACTTAACAGCATCAGCATGCAATGGGCCAGTTCGTGGGGGTACAACTGTGTAAGCGACATCAGTTCATTAAGGTCAGAGCCAAAAGCCCTGCGGTGAATGTCCACATACAAGCCGTCCTTTTTAACCGTTAGTAGTTGATTTTCATTCAGAACAAATCCTTTTCGGGCATAGCCACCCTGATTTTCGGTAACCGCAATGTAAGCAGGTTCTCGAACCGGTAATTTTCCTTGGTTAAAAAGGTAATTCTGTGCCAGTTCGTAAATGTAAATTGCCTCGCCCATGAAAGATGAATCGATGGCGTTGCTTACCTGACTGTACAATCCTGAAGTATCAGGGATGTAATTCATCTCCGGCAACTCGTCAATGTATTTTCCTGTAGGTTGAATGAGTCGGAATTTTGAAGGCGATTCATCTTGAACTTGCGCGAAAATGTATGATGAAATCATCTGGATGAAACCAATGAAAATCAGTTTTCCAGGTAGCAGGTTAAAATTTTTGCCAGTTTTATTCATCCTATTTCTGCGATCTTTTTAAACAGATTGTTTGATTTCATAGTGTGGTCATTTATTATTGAGCCCAGTCTAAAAAGGTATTTAACCCCAAAATCTCCCGATAATCGGGACAAGCCCTAAAGGGGGCTTTTGCAACGTGCTGATTTTTAGTGTTTCTCCCTTCGGGGTCAGAGGTAAAAAACGCTAAAAATCAGCACTTAGGAGCTTTTTAGACCGGACTCATTATTACTTGCTGATCATATCGTGATCATTAATAATTGGATCACAGGGGTTAAATTTATTCCTGTTGCTTTCGAAATTATCTTTTCGGTTTCCTGGTATTGCTGACCTGACTCATCAAATAAGCTCATTCCGGGAGTAAATGGTTTTAATCCTCTGTTAGTCATAATCAGAACTTTTCCAAACAAATCGCTTTCCCGGTATTCCCAATTTTTACCATCCTCGATTACTGTTTTCATTTTTTCAGTCAAAATAACCTTCTGGCCTACAGGAATTTCAATTTCAATTTCAAGCCTTTGCGCCCTGATCTTGTCATTATCGGGAAATTGAAAATGCGATGAAATGGTTAACATGGTGTCGGAAGTTGAAACGCTGTACATCATATTTCCAGCTCTCTTACCTGCTTCTTCGCGGTTTGATCCCTGGGCATATGAAATGACAGCGGCAGTGGTTTTTTCACCACTTCCAGGCTTAAAGTTGATCCACGGAGTGCCAAATATTTGATGGTCATGGTTGTCTTTCTTAATTTTCCAATATCCGTCAAAAAATTCGTTGGTATTGAAATCATCCACCACCTCATCATTTATGTTAGCATCGATGTAAAGGATTTTGTCCTTTGGTGCATTTATTGAATAATCTATAACTACCCTTGAGGTGTGCCTGAAATCCATACCCGTGTCAATCCCTACAATGATTGCAAGCAACAGCCCTATCAGCCAGAGCCCCAGGGCTGACCTTCCAAAATACTGCACCTTAATCGATCTGCCAAACAACATTCTCAATCCCAAATAAATAAGCATTAACAAAGGGATGATAAAAAGCAAGGCCAGCGACAAAACAGCCATAAAACTGATTGTACCATTGCTGAAAACCATTTGAAGAAAATTAGCCAATGAAAAACTGTTTAGGTGTCCGTTGTCCATAAACGAAAAACTGCTGAAACCGATGGAGCCTCCCACAAGAAAAATGATAAAACCAAGTCCGGCCAAAACAAGGATAACCCCGATAACAATTACTGCAGCCCTGAATATTACCCTCAGGATAGCGGCAATAAAATCAATAAGTTTGTCGAAAAAAGTACGTGTTGCGATACCTTTGTTTTTAAAGGTATGACGTGCATCCTCTGTAAATTCATTGAATTTTCCCTTAACCCCATCGAATTCGTCACGGATTGATCGCTCAATGGTCGAAATATTCACCTGTTCGCCACGCATCTCAAGTTTCTCAGCCGTTGTGACGGCTGCAGGAACTGCCATCCAAAGGATAATATAAACCAAAATACCGGTTCCCCAAACCAGGAATGAGACGATGAAAGCCACTTTTATCCAAACAGGATCGATGTTGAAATAATTGGCCAGACCGGTGGCAACTCCTCCAATCGTGCGGTTATCGATGTCGCGGTACAATCTTTTTGTTGGGCGATGATGATAAGTAGACTTTTCTTCGTGCACCTGATGATCCGGTTCTTCGTCCATTTCGGTGGGCTGCCCCATTAATTTAACAACTTCACCAATATCCTCGATTGTGATAACCTGTTTGTTTTCAGTGATTTTAGCCTGGAGTAGTTCAGCAATCCGGCTTTCAATGTCCGAAACGATTTCGTCGCGACCTTCCATTCCGGAGAAGTGACGTTTTATGCTATTCAAATAGCGGCTCAGACGATCGTAGGCGTCGTCGTCGATATGGAAAATAATGCCGCTGATGTTGATTGTGACTGTCTTTTTCATTTTGATTCCTGATTTGTGTTTTCCAAGGTGTTGTTTTCTTTTTCAATAATTTCATTCACAGCGTCAACCAGTTCGTTCCAGCCAACGGTAAGTTCACGAAGAAAGGATTCACCTGTTTCGGTGATTTTGTAGTATTTCCTTGGAGGTCCCGATTTGGATTCCTCCCAGCGGTAACTGAGCATTCCGTCGTTTTTGAGGCGCGTCAGCAAAGGGTACAAGGTGCCTTCTACCACTATCAGCTCTGCTTCCTTCAGATTTTCAAGAATATCTGAGGCATAAGCATCTTCGCTTTTCGAAATGATGGAGAGAATACACAACTCCAATACACCTTTCCGCATCTGCGATATCGTTTTTTCGGTATTCATGCTGCAAACATAATACATTTTTCAGTACTATGCAATACATTGTACTAATA
>CALFEP010000299.1 GCA_937950125.1 uncultured Bacteroidota bacterium | reverse complement strand
GGATTTTCCTACAATTTTGAAACCTCTACGAAGGTTACAGAACTGATTAACCAGTTCTTCTTTAAAGATTTTTCCATATCAGCCGGAAAATCAGGCTGAAAGCCTGAAACAGCAAAGAAAACAATGCCCCGGTTTTGCAAATCACCCTGAAGGGGTGCAACAAACCAGCCATTTTATGTGTCAGCCCTTCAGGCTGATTTGCCATCCGTCATTTGCATATTGTATGAAAAAGCGTTGCTTTTTCCTTAGATGTTAAAGCCATTCAGGCTTTTTTTGCCACAAGGAAGAAAACCCGGATTCTCCGGAATTCTCAACATGCCCCAGATCAACCGGGGTAGCGCAGGTTGAAAGCCTGAAACATCAAAGAAAAGAAGGTTTCGGTTACCGACAGCCCCCTGAAGGGGTGCAACAAACCAGCCACTAATTGTGTCAGCCCTTCAGGCTGATTTGCAATCCGTTATATGTTTTTCATTTGAAAGAGCGTTGCTCTTTCCTTGGGTGTTAAGGCCTTTCAGGATTTTTTTGCCAAAAGGACGCCAGCCCGCATTTTCCGGAATTTTCAACATACATCAGATCAGCCGGGGTAGCACAGGCTGAAAGCCTGAAACATCAAAAAAAGAAGGCTCCGATTTTCTAAAGCACCCTGAAGGGGTGCAACAAACCAGCCATTTTTTGTGTCAGCCCTTCAGGCTGATTTGCAATCCGTCAATTGCTTTTTGATTTAAAGAGCGTTGCTCTTTCCTTGGGTGTTAAGGCCTTTCAGGATTTTTTTGCCAAAAGGACGCCAGCCCGCATTTTCCGGAATTTTCAACATACATCAGATCAGCCGGGGTAGCACAGGCTGAAAGCCTGAAACATCAAAGAAAAGAAGGCTCCGATTTTCTAAAGCACCCTGAAGGGGTGCAACAAAACAGAAATTTTTTGTGTCAGCCCTTCAGGCTGATTTGCCGTCCGTTTTATGTTTTTTGTTTGAAAGAGCGTTGCTCTTTCCTTGCATGTAAAAGCCTTTCAGGCTTTTTCTGCAATCATTGTTTTTCCAATTCTTCCTTCAAAATTCAACATTCGATATTCAAAAAAAAGCCCCATCAACGATGAGGCTTTTCCCTATTCTAAATTTTAGACTCCAAATTCTAAATTTACGAACTATCAACCTTTTAGCACAGCGATCTGCTCCTCAATTACTTTGATCTTGTTTTCGGCGTCGGCTTTTTTCTGGCGCTCTTTGTCAACTACGGCGGCGGGTGCTCCTGAAACAAAGCGCTCGTTCGAGAGCTTTTTGTCAACGGATTCGAGGAAGCCGCGTGTGTAACCGATTTCTTCTTCCAGTTTTGCAATTTCGGCAGCAATATCCACCACCTCGCCCAACGGGATGTAAAACTCGGTGGACTTTACCACAAACGACATCGCGTTGTCCACTTTTTCGGTAACGTAATGTACGCCGGTGAGGTTGCAGAGTTTGGTCACCAGGCTGTCGAAGGTCGTGTCGGGCTTTTCGTCCAGGTTTTTCTTCACATAAAAACCGAGGGTTTCCTTCATCGGGATGTTTTTATCGGCACGGATTCCGCGCAAAGCGATGATCACATCCTGTGCAAATTCAAACTGTTCAAGGATTTTATGATGGATTCGTTTGCGCTCCGGCCATTTTGCTACCATGATGCAATCATCCTCTTTGCGTTCGCGCAACAAATGCCAGACTTCTTCTGTTACAAAAGGCATGAAGGGATGCAGGATTTTCATGAGGTTTTCGAACAGTGCCAGCGTGTGTTCGTGGGTGTGCTTGTCGATAGGTTTCTGGTAACCCGGCTTGATCATTTCGAGGTACCACGAACAGAAATCGTCCCAGATGAGCTTGTAGGTGATCATCAGGGCATCCGAAATGCGGTATTTGCTGTAATGGTCGTCAATAATTTTCAAAGTGTCATTCAGTTTTGCCTCAAACCATTCCACAGCTACCCTGCTCGAATCGGGCTGAGCGATGGTTTCATCGACCGACCAGCCATTTACCAGGCGGAGTGCGTTCCAGATTTTGTTGGAAAAATTCCTTCCCTGCTCGCACAGCGATTCATCAAAAGGCAGGTCGTTGCCGGCAGGAGAGGTAAACAACATACCAACCCTGGCTCCGTCGGCGCCGTATTTTTTCATCAGTTCGATGGGATCAGGTGAGTTGCCCAGCGATTTCGACATCTTCCGGCCCTGTTTGTCTCGGACGATTCCCGTAAGGTAGACATTCTTAAAAGGGATGTCTTTCCGGTACTCCAGCCCAGCCATGATCATACGGGCAACCCAGAAGAAAAGGATTTCGGGCGCTGTGATCAGGTCGTTGGTCGGGTAGTAATATTTTATGTCGGGATTTTCCGGATAACGGATGCCATCGAAAACCGAAATCGGCCACAGCCACGACGAAAACCAGGTGTCCAACACATCTTCGTCCTGTTTCAGATCGTCTTTTGATATATCAATTAACTCAGGATAAGCAGCTTTTGCTTTTTCTAACGCTTCTTCGGACGATTTGGCCACCACCATTTCGCGGTTGGGCAGGTAATAAACCGGAATGCGCTGTCCCCACCACAACTGCCGCGAGATGCACCAGTCGTGGACGTTTTCCATCCAATGCTTGTAAATGTTTTTGAATTTGTGAGGATGGAAATGAATGGTATCGTTCATCACCACTTCCAACGCAGGTTTCGCTAATTCGGGCATTTTGAGGAACCACTGCAGCGAAAGTTTGGGTTCGATCGGAACGTGCGTTCTTTCGGAATATCCCACCTTATTTTTATAGTCCTCAATTTTAACCATGTTACCGGCAGCTTCGAGGTCTTTCACAATCTTTTTACGAACATCCATGCGGTCTTCACCGATATACAGGCCGGCTTTTTCGCTCATCGTTCCGTTGTCGTTGAAAATATCGATGGTGTCAAGTTTGTGACGGATGCCGATTTCGTAGTCGTTGATGTCGTGCGCTGGGGTGATTTTCAGGCAGCCGGTTCCAAATTCCATGTCCACATATTCATCCTGGATTACAGGAATGGAGCGGTTTAACAAAGGAACCAACACCTTTTTTCCATGAAAATGGGTAAATCGGCCATCGTTGGGATTTACGCACACGGCTGTATCTCCCAGTATGGTCTCAGGACGGGTGGTGGCTATCGTAATCCATTCATCAACAGCTCCATCCACTTTGTAACGGACATAGTATAACTTTGAATTTTCCTCCCGGTAAATCACCTCTTCATCCGAAAGAGCAGTCAGTGCTTTCGGGTCCCAGTGAACCATCCTGATGCCGCGGTAAATCAGTCCTTTGTTATACAGGTCGATAAAAACATCAATCACCGACTCGTACATACTTTCGTCCATGGTGAATTTTGTGCGCTCCCAATCGCAGGAAGCGCCCAGTTTTTTGAGCTGTTCCAGGATGATGCCGCCATGTTTTTCCTTCCATTCCCAGGCGTGTTCAAGGAATTGTTCGCGGGTAAGGTTTTTCTTTTCAATACCTTCTTCCTTCAGTTTGGCTACGACTTTTGCTTCCGTTGCAATGGAAGCATGGTCGGTACCGGGGAGCCAGAGGGCGTTTTTACCAAGCATCCTGGCACGGCGCACCAATACATCCTGGATGGTGTTGTTGAGAATATGCCCCATGTGCAGGACACCGGTTACGTTGGGTGGCGGTATCACGATGCAGTAGGGTTCACGGTCGTCGGGCTGCGATTTGAAATAGCCCTTGTTCATCCAGCAGTTGTACCATTTGTCTTCGATTTGCGAAGGATCGTACTTCGAAGGTATCTCCATGTTGAAAATGTATTTTATTATAATTTTAAAAAAAAACGTGCAAAAATATTGATTTTATGATTGAATCTGACAGGATTTCAAAACCTGTCAGGATTAGAAAAAAAACGGCCACCTGTTTGTCGGATGGCCGTTTTTGAATATCAACTGTAAAAGTTATTTCAATAGTTCTTTCATTTTCCGGCCAATATCAGCGGGAGAGTCCACGACATGGATTCCACAGTTGCGCATGATTTGTTTTTTGGCTTCGGCAGTGTCGTCTTTTCCACCGATAATGGCGCCGGCATGGCCCATCGTGCGGCCTTTTGGAGCTGTGGCGCCGGCAATGAAGCCAACTACCGGTTTTGATCCATGCTCCTTAATATAATAGGCTGCTTCGGCTTCCATGGTTCCTCCAATTTCGCCAATCATCACGATGCCTTCTGTTTTAGGGTCGTTCATCAGGAGTTCAACAGCCTCCCGCGTAGTGGTACCAATGATTGGGTCTCCGCCAATGCCGATAGCGGTGGTTTGCCCAAGACCTGCTTTGGTTAACTGGTCAACAGCTTCGTAGGTTAACGTGCCCGAACGGGAAACGATTCCTACGCGTCCCGGAGAGTGGATAAATCCTGGCATGATTCCAACCTTGGCTTCGCCAGGAGTGATAACACCCGGGCAGTTAGGTCCAATCAACCGGGCTGGTTTTCCTTTTAGGTACTCTTTTACAACCAGCATATCTCGGGTTGGGATTCCTTCGGTTATGCATACAATTACCTTAATCCCGGCCTCAGAGGCTTCCATGATGGCATCAGCGGCAAAGGCAGGGGGCACAAAAATTACCGAAACATTGGCGCCGGTTTTATCAACTGCATCCTGCACTGTATTGAAAACCGGTTTGTAAAGGTGTAATTGCCCGCCCTTTCCGGGGGTAACTCCGCCAATTACGTTGGTGCCGTAAGCAATCATCTGCTCGGCATGGAAGGTGCCCTCAGTTCCTGTAAACCCTTGAACTACCACTTTCGAATTCTTATCAACCAAAACACTCATGATTCGTGATTTTTTTCGTTTTTGCAAAAATAAAACTTTTCCATTCGGAATGTTTTACATTTTAAGATTTTATGAATGAATTATCTACAAAACACATTTTTCGCCACCAAAACACAAAACCACAATGATTTTTTTACGATAGTTATTGATAATCAATTCCCTACATGCGGGGTTGATTGATTAGTGATTTAGTGCCTTCCTGAGGCAGACAGGTTTTAGTGGCATTTTCAATATTTACTTTTTTACCCTGAATAATTCATATAAAAAATGGCACACAGATGACACGGATTTTACGGATTTACGCAGATAAGAAAAAAAATCCGTGAAAATCTGTTTGATCCGCGTCATCCGTGTTCTATTAAGTTTGTGAATAAGTCAGGTTGGAGCCAATTCATGAGTCGGTAGATTAAAACAGTGTTGATTTCGTGGTGTCATTCGGTTTGATTAAACTGAAAAACTCCTCTTCCGAGATGATTTTAATTCCGAGTTTCGCAGCTTTTTCCCTTTTGGCCGGGCCCATGTTTTCGCCGGCTACCAAAAAATCGGTGCTCCCGGAAACTGAGGCCACATTTTTTCCACCGTTTTCTTCGATGGCCTGTTTGATTCCATCCCGCGAAAAATGCTGGAAAACACCGCTGACCACAAATGTTTTCCCGGCTAAAATACCACCTTCATTTTGCCTTGTTTTCTGAATTTCAAACTGAAGCCCTTTGTCCTTCAACCTTTCAATGATCTTCAGATTGTTTTCGTTTCTAAAATGCCCAATAACGCTGGCAGCTATTTTCTCACCGATTTCATTTACTTCAATCAGTTCTTCAAAACTGGCATTTTTCAGGTTTTCAATATTTTTAAAATGCATGGCCAGTTTTTTGGCTACCGTTTCGCCTACATAACGGATTCCAAGGGCAAACAGCACCCGTGGAAAAGGTACTTCGAGGGATGAATTGATCCCGGCAAGGATGTTTTGAGTTGTTTTTTCGCGAAAACTGATTTTCTTCTCCTTTTTCTCACGATCTCCCGGAATGATTTTTTCGACACCTAAAAGCTGATTTTCAGTCAGATCGTACAAATCCGCAATATTCCTGACAAGTCCTTTTTCAAAGAGTATTTCAATTTTCCCCTCTCCCAGGCTGTCTATATTCATCGCCTTCCGGCTGATAAAATGTTCAAGTTTGCCTTTAATCTGAGGCGGGCAGTTATTTTCGTTGATGCAGTAAAATGCTGCTTCGCCTTCGTTGCGCAATAGTGGAGAGCCGCACTCAGGGCAGGTCTTAATAAATTCAACCGGAACCGATTGTGCAGGCCTTTCCGAAAGGTCAACACCGGTAATTTTAGGAATGATCTCTCCGCCTTTTTCCACAAAAACCGTATCACCAATCCTTACATCCAGGGTGGCAATGATGTCGGCATTGTGGAGGGAGGCTCTTTTTACGGTGGTGCCGGCAAGCAAAACCGGTTCGAGATTGGCCACCGGTGTAACAGCACCTGTGCGACCTACTTGGTAATCGATGGAAAGCAGCCGGGTCGAGGCTTGTTCGGCTTTGTATTTATAGGCAATGGCCCATCGGGGCGATTTTGCTGTGAAGCCCAGTTCTTCCTGTTGATGAAACGAGTTTACCTTAATTACCACACCATCAGTGTCGTAAGGGAGTTTTTCACGTTCTTTATCCCAAAAATTAATGAAATCAAAGATTTCCTCAATGGTTTTGCATTTTGTCAGAACCTTCGGAACATTCAATCCCCAGTTGCGGGCTGCTTCGAGGCTTTCATAATGATTTTTGAAGGGAAGATTTTCACCGTAAAGGAAATACAGGAAACAGTCGAGGTTTCGTTTGGCAACCTGCGCCGAGTCCTGCATTTTGATGCTGCCCGACGCAGCGTTACGCGGATTGGCGAAAGGCGCTTCGCCAATGTCGGTTCTTTCGAGGTTAAGCTGGTCGAACGATTTGTGGGGCATGATTACCTCGCCTCGAATTTCGAAAGATGCCGGATAACCGGTTCCATGAAGCCTGAGTGGGATAGACCGGATGGTTTTGATGTTGGTGGTCACATCGTCGCCCTGAACACCATCACCACGCGTAACTGCCTGAACCATAAATCCGTCAACATATTTCAGTCCGATGGCAACACCATCGTATTTTAATTCACACACAAACTCAACATCCTCACCAATGGCTTTTTTCGTGCGGGTGATAAAATCTTCCACTTCACCCTGCGAATATGTGTTTCCAAGCGAAAGCATCGGGTACTGGTGCACCACCTGCCGGAATTCTTTTGTAATACCGCCACCAACGCGTTGTGTTGGCGAGTCGGGGAAGATAAATTCAGGAAATTGGGCTTCAAGCTTTCCAAGTTCCTCTAATTTCATATCGAATTCATAATCAGAAATTACTGGCGCCGAGAGCGTGTAATACCGGTAATTGTGCTCGTGCAGTTCGGTAACCAGTTTTTCAATCTTTATTTTAGCTTCTTGTGGTGTCATATCATTGTAAATGAATGCTTTTTACATTATTAGTCGAAGAATTCCCATTGAAACCATGGAAGATTCATTTTTTAATTCTATTGACCGATTCAGGAAAGTAATGTTTATTCCGGTAAATATAAATCGCTTCATTTTTGTTCCTTGGATTGAGCCAGGTCATGATTTTGTCGATGTTCCCGGGTTCGGCCACATAATCAAAGGTTATTTCAGGGAAATATTTTTTCAGGCTGTCAACGCGCCTATCTAAATTCTCCTCTCTGAATAACAGGACGAACCTTGGCTGGAAATCCTGAATGAGGCATGAATCGGGCAACGAGTCAAGGGGTTTCTTTTTACTCACTTTCCAGAACTTAATCCATTGATTCATATAAAATTGTGGCATTATCTGAATGTCGGTGCCGTTGGTATTTTCAAGTATGACCGATTTAACGTCAGGGTATTGACCCAACCAGGTCATGGCCTCAACACGGGCTTTTTTTGAGTACATCCCTGTGATGGCCACCAGCAAAATGAGGTTGATTATCCAGAAAAATATCCAGCTTCCCTTTATCCAGTTTTTGTGCTTTTGTAAAAATGGGGTAAGCCGGAAAATTTGCTGCCAGCCAATCACTCCCAACAATATGAGTGATGGAACAATTGTAAAAATAAACCGTTCCTGTTTGTTTGGAAAATAGGAATGGAAAGCAATAAAAATGAATGTTGGTAAAAAGAGGATCAGATTTTTTTTCCAGTTTTTAAAAAACCCTGCAAACAGGAAAATGCTGATGGGTGGAATTAATACCCCGGCTAATAAGATGATGTATTTGTACCATTCGCCAGTGATGTAGTTGTTGGCATTAATGATGTTATACTGCACATATTCAGCAAATTCCGCAAAGGGAATTCCCCAGATTACCAGGTCGATTCCCCCCTGGATAAGCGCCACAGCCACAAAATACCCGGCGCCAAAGATGAATCCTTCCCTGATTTTCTTTTGAAAAAGAAGTGCAAGGCCCATACCGCCGGCATAGAACACAGTTTGATACCTTACCGAAAAAGCCACTCCGGCAACAAAGCCTGCCAACATAAACCAACTCAATTTGTTTCTTTTTTTTTCTTCTTCCAAAATCATCCAGGTCGAAATCAGCAGCAGGGGAATAGCAACCACCTCTACCAAATTTCGCACACTCAGCCAGGGCATAAACCAGAATGCAGCCAACAAAATCCCGGTGAGTTTCGCGCCTGATTTGTCAGATAGTTTTTCGGCGATGCGATACCCTAAAACCACAGTAATCAATGAGAAAGCAGCATGTAGAAATCTTACAATCAGCATTTTAACCTGTGGATCGGTCAGGTGTATCCATTTGAAAAAAGTAAACATGAGGAAATGAATGCCCGCGTAAAGGAAAGTATGCCCGGATGGTCCTTCGTTGTCGGGTGACCAGGGAAGCCAATGGTTGTGATTCCCACCATCTACCCACGACTGGGCAACTTCGATTACCAGAAAGTGATCGTCCAACATGCCCCAGCCCTTGGCAAAGATTACGGAAACAAGCCTCAGCATAACGGCAATCCACACGATGACCCGCAAGGGCTTTTCTTCCCAAAAATACCGTATGGTTTCTATTAATATCTTCATGAACAATAGGATAAGAAGAATTGAAAAGACTGAGAAGCCTGAAATGAGTAAAGGCTACTTTTGAAAACCATTCATAATTTCGAATATCTGATGGAGGTTGTGCTGTTTACCCATCTCACGCGTTTTGTGAGCCGACTGAGTAAAATATTGATGTTTGCTTAAAAAGTCGATTTGTAAAAAATACCAGTCTTTGAGCGAAAGGGTTTTGAACTTAAAAAGGCTCCATTCATGCCTCAACCGGTGTGAAATCATAAAAAAGTCATCACGTCCCAAATAGTCAAGGTCAGCATCGCATATGATGTTCTCGGATAATGTCTTTGCGCTTTGCGGCAATTTAGTAGTGAGTATCATTTTATTAATGAAGGCAACATCATTGTCTGAGTAACCGAATTCCGGCAAATACTGCGCTGTAATTTCACATGAGGCTTCTTCGTGACCAATATAGGTTTTCAACATGCCGGAGTCGTGAAATAATGATGCGGTTTTGATTAGGGTTGTTTCGTGCGCCGATATGTTTTCCAGTTCGGCAAGCCGTTCCACTGAGCTCAGCACATCCAGTGTATGGTTCAGATCATGATAGAATAAATTAGGGTTTAACTCTGTAGAAAGTTTTTTTAAAATGAAGTTTTTTACTCCCTGATAGTCCATGATTTTGGTATTAACGGTCTTTTAACATATTTTGAGATTTATTTTGCAAGAATGAACCGATAACAATTAAAAGAGCCGGAAAAAATCCGGCCCTTTCCAATCTTAATAGCCAGTAAAGTATTAATATGAAACTATTTTTTGCCAGTTGAATTTTCGAGGATTAATGCACATGACAGGTATTTGCGTGGTATTGAAAATGAGTTGCTCATCCCATGAACCGAGGATAAACTTCTTGAGGCTCTGGTCGGGGTCCGTCATAATCATGATCAGGTCAGCATTATTGGAGGTTGCGTAATCGATTACCTGTTTTGCAAAATTGGTGTTTTTCTGGGCTACCCGAATGGTAAATACAACATCATTTTTAGTAAAGAAGTCAGTAATTTGTTTTACTGCCTCATTAATGTGGTCACCAGCCATCTGGTAAATATGAATTTCCGATTTAAACTGGCTGGCAATATGTGCAGCCCATTTTGTTTTTTCCCAGGGCCCCGAATCGCTGGTAATTGGTAAAACAATATCTCTGTAACCTTCGTCGAAAGACCTTTTCTGAACTACAATAACAGGTGCTGGAGAACTGGTAACAACTTTCAGGGCGTAGCTGCCCGTAATGTGCTGCATACCAACTTTGCCATGTGTTCCCAGATACAACAGGTTAGCTCCTATTTCTTTAGCTACATCGCTGATGGTGCTAAAAATGGTGCCTTCCCTTGCAATTCCTTCAGATTCAATTCCAAAATTGTTTTTTACATCCTGGGTTATTGCATCAAGCTTTTCCGTAATTGATGACTCATCAAGATTGTCTTTCTTGAGCTGCGATTTGGTAGTACTATCAATCACATGAAGCACTACTAATTTGTAATTCAAAAACTTAGCTGCTTCAGCTGCCTGGTTGATAGCATTATCTCCAACTGGTGTAAAATCGGTTGGTACCAACACGATGTTATTCATATTTTCGGTCATGGTGAATAAATTATTTTGTTTAAATCATTTTCAAATCCAAAGAGACAAAAATAGAATTTTTTTAATGTTGACAGGCTTGTTCCCAACAAAATTTTTGGAATTTCTTTATTCTTCGTTATCAATGGCTTGTTTGCCAAATAATTCGAGGGAGAGATAATTGTATGCCTGGGCTACAATATTGCCTGCAGGTGCATTGGTGTTGCTGGTAACAATGATGGTTAAACTGTCTTCGATATACCTTGTAAGGCTGGCTGTAAAACCATTCCACAATCCATTATGGTAAACAACTTTTTTGCCTTCAACGTCTTTAAGCCTCCATCCAAATCCGTACTTAACCTGAAGGTTTTTTCGTACCACTGCCATTGTAAAGGCTTGCTGCATAACAGAATCCGAAACCAGCAGTCCCTGGTATAAAGCCTGGTCGTACTTCAACAAGTCGTCCACTGTGCTGTAGATGCTTTTGTCGCCCACGACCTGATCGAGCACATCGGGGGCAATTTTGCGGTATTTCCAGCCATAACGGTGAAAACCGGTCGCAATGTTTTTATTCGATGTCATTTCACTTCTGTTCCAGGCAAAAGTATGATCCATTTGGAGTGGTTTAAAAATATTTTCATCGAGAAACTGGTAAAAAGGTACTCCCGAAACCTTTTCGACAAGGAGTGCAAGCATGGCATATCCGGTATTGCTGTAAACGTGTCTTTGTCCGGGTTTAAAAGTAAGCTGTGCGTTTTTATCAATAAGCAGCTGCAGCACCTGCTGATTGGTAATGTTGCTGTCGGGTCGCCAGTACTGGTCAACAAAATACATGTAATTCGGAATCCCTGACGTGTGTTGAAGTAAATGTCGGATGGTAACGTTTTCAAACGGAAATTCAGGTATGTGATCTTTTACCAAATCATCAACCTTGAGTAAGCCCCGCTCTTTTAGGATTAAAACCGACATGGCTGTAAAACTTTTGCTAACCGATGCCAATTGAAAAGAAGTGTTGTAATCGAGCGGTTGTTTTGAATAAATATCGGCATACCCTGTGCAACTTCTGAAAATGGGGTAACCCTTCAGGGCGACCAGCAAATCGCCGTTCAAACGAAATTGTACAACCATTTTGCTGAGTGTGGAATCAATTTTATTTATAACAGATTCAGAAACAGGAGGTACCGAAGGGAGCGACTCAAAATCTTCAATATAAAAAGCAGCCTGGTTATGATTTGAATTACAACTGAAAAGATTGAAAATCAGTAATAAAACAATGATCCGGTATTTCTGCATTTTTATTATTAATTCGTTTTTTTCGGTGGCCAAAATTATTGTTTTTCCTCATTAACAGCTTAAAAAGGGTAGGCTAAAATAAAACAAATCATTTGGAGTTAAATATCAAAATGCTGACATCGAATTACTTTCAAAATTAGCCAGGTATGACAGAAATTTACGGTATTAAATTGTTGGATGACCTGAGATTTCTTGAAGTTAAGGGTATTTTGTCGGCACATCTTCCAAACGACTCCAGCCTGAAAGCAGAAAGATTCAGGAATACTTCTGACATTCAGCGTAAAATGTTGGGCGAACTGATGATCAGGACGATACTATCAGCAAAATACAGGGTTCCACCTGATAAAATAGAATTTGAATATTCGGAAAACGACAAGCCTTCACTCAAATCATACAACAACATTCATTTTAATATTTCGCACTCCGGCGAATGGGTGGTTTGTGCTTTTGCAGAAGCTCCTGTTGGTATTGATGTCGAAAAAATCAGGAAGGTTAATTTTGGCATCGCAAGACGTTTTTTTTCCGAGGAGGAGATTAACGATCTTTTTTCGTTACCCGAACATGATCAGACCGATCATTTCTTTGACCTTTGGACTGTGAAGGAAAGTTATCTGAAAGCCATTGGTACCGGGCTTACTCGTTCACTCAGCTCGTTCACGGTGAGGTTTCATCCCAACGACGTTCATCTGATTGAAGACCAGCACAGGGTGGAGGTTTTTATCCAGAGTTTCAAAATTGATCGCAGGCATAAATTGTCAGTTTGCAGTTTTGAGAATAAATTTGTGCCCGGATTTCAACAACTTTTTATTGACGATTTGCTTGGTTTATGCTAAGCATTATTTTTACAACAAAATCGAAAGAAGATGAAACACAATAATTATTCTGTCAAATCAACCTATTCAGTGCTTGTTTTGATAACCCTGCTATTTGCCGCTGCAATTGCTGTTAATTACTATTTAACGAGTGCTGCATTGGAGGAAGCAGCCCAGGCGGATTCAGCAACCGATGTTAGTTTGGTTATCAACCGCATCGAAGCTGGACTGCAACCGGTAGAAACTGCCCTTTTATCAGTGAAGTCGGGCTTCAGGTATGAAAACATTTACACCCGGGATCTTAAAAAAAATCTGAAGTCGGCTTTTCAGGAAAATGATCAGATTATCAGTGGTCACGGAATTTACTTTAGCCCTACGGCCGATTTTACAGGTGAAAATTATTCTGTCATAAGCTATTTTAAACCAGGAATTTCAGAAATTTCAACGGATAATAAAGTCAATTTCATCGATAACCTTGTTAAATCAGGTTTGAATGAAACGGGTTCGTTTTGGTCAGAGCCTTTCATGCATACAGAAGCCGGTGAAATGGCAGTGGCTTTTGTATTACCCGCTAATTTTATTTTACCTGACAGCATGCTTACAAGGGGTTTTGTGGTTGCAACCATGAGGTTGAAATGGCTTCAAAACCTAATTGGACCAAACAATCATTACAAGTCCTCGTCTTTTTTAATTTTATCCAAAGCAGGAAAGCCTTTGGCCAGTACCGACAATGAGTACAACCTGAAAGACGATGTTTTCAGCATAGCCAAAACCACCCAAAATGCCGAATTTATTGAGTTGGGAAGCAAAATGAAGTCAGGAAAAACAGGCTTCATGAAAATGAAAAATTTTGGTTTCAAGGGGTCAGCCTGGGTTTCTTTCAAATCCGTTGCCTCTTCCGGCTGGTCGGTGGCAAGCGCAATATCGCAGGTTGAATTGTTTTCAGGTTTGTATTTTACCACTTTCCTTCTCATCATTTTGGTTTTGCTGGTACTGGTAATCGTTTACTGGCTTCAAACGGTCAGTAGTAGAAGAATTGTTAAGTCGCTGGTTGCCATCAACAAAGTTGTAAAAGAGATCGGATTGGGAAATGTTGCCTTGTCAATGCCTGATATCAGGAGCCCGAAGGTGTTGGTTGAACTCACCCAATCCCTGTCAGCCATGCAGATCGATTTCAGGCACTACATCAACAGCCTTGAAAGAAAGCCAAAAGAACCCGATGCTCAAATTTCTGTTTCGCCTTTTGATATCAACAAAATAAGAGTAAGCCTTCTTCGAAACGATTTTCAGACCTTTACAGCAAACCGGCATTTTGATATGGCTGCCCTTTTTAGGATGTCTGATGCAGGATGTGGTAATTTTTATGATTTTTTTATGCTCAATAACCACACGTTGTGCTTTTGCACTGGCGACGTTACTGGGAAAGGGTTGCCGGCTTCACTATTCATTACCAGGACAATAACTGCCTTCAGAACTGGTAATTATTTTGGTGAACCGCTCGGTAAGGTCATTTCAGGCATTAATCATCAACTTGCTGAACATAATATTGATTCGCTGAATGCAAGTTTTTTCACAGGAATTCTTAACCTGGAAAACCCAGAATTGATTTTCTGCAATGCTTCACATCCATTTCCGTATCTCATCAAATCAGGTGATCTTTTTGAAGTTCACGGCACACATGGCCCGGCGCTTGCCATGCAACCCGACCACAATTATAAAACCGGTAAGCTGAAAATGGAAACCGGTGATAAACTTGTTTTGTTCAGCAATGGCATCATTGAAGCCCACAACGGCCAGGGAGATATTTTTGGAAAAGATTGGTTTGAAGATGTGTTGAGGGATTCGTCGGGTTTACCACCCAAAAACATGGTTGAGGCTATCGGAAAAGAGTTGGAAAGTTTTGTGGGAAATACCCGTCAGATGAACGATATAACGCTGATGGTCATACAATTGGGAAATACATCAAACCTCTGACAACAACCCGCCTGTTGATGATTTTAAATCAATTTCTTTTGCTGCATCAGGTGAATCACATTGCTGCACACCTGTTCATGGGTTAAAAAACGACTGTTGTAGTAAACATCATAACAACCTTCGCATTGGGTTTCCTTAACAAACATTTTTATCAGTTTGTCACGACCTTTGTCCATTTCGTGAATTTTCTTTTCTGCATCTTTTTCAGGAATATTGTAGTTGTTGATAATCAATTGTTTTCTGAATTCAAGCGGAGCAACAAGTTTAATATGAACTGATTTTTCGATTTCCCTGGCAATTTGTGCACCCGCCCGACCTATGATAATTGCGTATCCGCTTTCGGAAAATTCACGGATGACTTTTTTTATCGCTTCCTTTACAATCCAATCGCTCAGATGATTTTTGGTTGAAAGTGAAAGCATGAAATCATCAACAAGATTTCGTTTTTCAAACGAAAACACATATTCAATTTTTTTGCTGTCGGTTTGAAGCTGTTTGGCGGTTTCCATCAATATTTCCTTGCTTACCACCATCCAGGTTCGTGTTGCGCCAATCGGAAGGTAAAACTCGTTGAGCCTGGAAGCCAGTAGGTTGGCAAGCCCTTTGGCATCGCACCCAAATTCACGCGATATGGTTACTACTGGCCCCGGAGTTTTTGTTCCTTTGTCTTCAATATTAAACCGCTGTTGAAAATACTGTACAAATGTGTCTGACATAATATTGTAGTTTTTTTTTCAAGCTTTAAAATTACAATATTTCGATAAAAAATGAAACACATTTCCAGCAAAGGCTGAAAATTTATTGAATATTTTTTTCAATCAGGTTTAATCCGTTGGTAATGAGATTATCTAATTCAGGATTTGCTTTTTTTAAATCCATCAGGTAACCTGTTAATTCCTTTGAAAAATGATGATCAGGTTTTAGTAAACTTGTAATCTCAATCATTTCAAGCGGTAGTAGCCATTCGTAAGGGTATTCTTTTTTGATTGAATCGAAAATTCCCGGAAAATCGTTTGGCGAAGCCCCGTTATTCCTGGTTTTGCGCACAAGGGAGTAAAGTCTGTGCAGTTTTATGGCTGATTCAGTGTGAGTAATTTTATGCGTTTTTTCAACAGGCGCCGGGTAAATCAATCCAAAAGCATCAGCATCAGCCGGTCCCGAAAAACCTGAAATAATTTTTTGCCCTATGGCCATATCGAAAATTCCCCACGAAGGGTCAAACAACACTTCTCCGCGATATTTTACAGTACATCCTGAAAAGGTAAAAATCAGGTTTTTACCTTTTATTCTTAGAATTTTTTCCAAAAATCCTTTAACAACAATCCCAGATTCAAATTCAATTTCACAGGGTTTTTCGGTCATAATACCCAATTTTTCAAGGTCGTGTATGGTAAGAATTTCAGGCGGCGTATGGCAGTTTTTGAACCTGCCAACGGGTGATCCAAAACCCTGAGCATGGTATTTTATTCCATGACCAGTAAGCTGTTCATTTTCAAAACATAATTGGGTTTTTCCACTGGTTTGAATGTAAACCGGAGTTTCGTCAATGTTTTTTACACCTGTAAAGATTCCCGAAACCTGCAATCCGGAAGAATAAACCAGGGTAGCAAAATTTTCTGAACCGATGGCTTTGTTGACGGCATCGAGTCCCCCTTTTGTAAGAGCCATCCTTTCGGTAAACTGGTTGAGAACTTTTGTAAGATTTTCAAAATCAGGCGTAACAAATAGTTGTGGCTGCCGGGTGGTAATATCGAAACAAAAATTCACCGCATCAATGGTGTACGGAATTTTCTTAACATCATCTTTCAGGCAACTGTAGCTTTCGCCAATCGAGGACAGCAGGCCGGCGCCATAGATTTTCGGTTTTTTCAGATCACCAATCAAACCGTATTCAACCGTCCACCAGTGAAGATTTCGGATGAGCGACATTTCAGAAGGCTCACCCATGTTTTTTTCGAGAAGCAACATCCTGGTTTCAGCCTTAACGATTTCATCAGTCGGGGAGTAAGGGTCAGCTTTTAAGATGGACAAATGCCTGATGGCTTCATAAAGCTGGTAATCTTTGGCCGAGGAGAAAGCTTTGGCGCCAATTTCACCAAATTTTCTAAGATAATCTGCATACTCCTGATCAGCAATTATCGGCGCATGTCCGGCGGCTTCGTGAATGATGTCGGGAGCGGGGGTGTATTCGATCTGATGAACCGGGCGAATGTCGGCGGCAATGACCAGAACATTGTAAGCCTGGAATTCCATAAAGGCTGATGGAGGGATGAACCCATCAACGGCAACTGCCGCCCACCCGATTTCTTTCAAAATCCTGTTCATGCCATACATGTGAGGTATTTCCTCGATGCTGATGCCTGTTTTTCGCAATCCTTCGGTGTAGGAACCATGCGCTACCTTGCTCAGAAAATCAACATTCTGGCGCATCACATACCGCCATACCGCGTGATCCTGCGGTGAGTATTCGTTGTAAGGCTGATCAATAATAAAGGAGAGAAGGTGCTGTGGCAACTTCTCAAGTATTTCGTTCATTATCATAGAATTCGGTATTTTGTAAAATTATTTTGATGTAACGGCCAAAAATAGCTTTTTGCATTTTGGACTGCGTTGCTGAAGGGGCATTTAAGAAAAATTAACTCCAAAACTTCTGGTTTTGCACGATAGGTTATTTTTGCAAACAAAGAGGAGAATTGCTTTGACTAAACACCGTCGGATTTATATTGCGCTGCCACTCATGGACGAATTGGAAAATATTTCCATGATGCTTTCGTGCCTTGAAAACCAGCAATGGAAGGATTTTGAAGTGGTGTGTTGTGTCAATCAACCCGACTCGTGGTGGGCTGACGAGGGGAAAAAGGAAATATGCTACCGAAACCTGAAAACGATTGACTTTTTAAAAAGGGTCACAGGTATTAATATTTCCATCATCGATAAAACTTCGCCGGGAAATGGATGGGATGCCAAAAATTATGGGGTGGGGTGGGCCCGAAAAACAGCAATGGACGAAATTAGCCGCAAAGCCAATCCTGAAGATATCATTTTAAGCCTGGATGGCGATACAGCATACGCTGAGAATTATTTTGGTGAAATAGTAAAAAAGTTCGGACAGTTTCCTGAAATTAAGGCAACTGCGGTGCCTTACTACCATAAACTTACTGGAGACGAAAGAGCCGACATGGCCATTTTGAGGTACGAAATCTACATGCGCTGTTATGCCATCAACATGCTCCGTATCAGCAACCCTTACGCCTTTACCGCCCTGGGGTCGGCCATTGCCTGCACTGTTCAGACCTATCGGATTCTTGGCGGGATTACACCTCACAAGAGCGGTGAGGATTTTTATTTCCTGCAAAAATTAAGGAAATTTGGACATGTGTTGATTGATTTTCCTGAAAAGGTGTATCCCGCAGCCCGGTTTTCTGACAGGGTTTTTTTTGGAACCGGACCAGCCATGATAAAAGGGGCAACCGGCGACTGGTCAGGGTATCCTATTTATCCCGATTGTTTTTTTGACGAAGTGGGGGAAACCTTTTCAGCTTTTCCGGAATTATTTGAAAATGAAAACAAGACTCCGATGGATG
Organism: uncultured Bacteroidota bacterium; assembly: GCA_937950125.1. GTDB lineage: Bacteria > Bacteroidota > Bacteroidia > Bacteroidales > 4484-276 > CALFEP01. The sequence goes on along the minus strand of CALFEP010000299.1, from coordinate 4,625 downwards.
AATTCCTGAGAGAGAAATTTGGAAACGACTTCCTGAATCCGTTACGTAGAAATTGCAAATCAGCGCAAAAGTTCAACACTGCCTGCTGGCATAAAATTGACGGGCTGCGCGTTTTACAGTATGTTAAAACAAAGTACCAGGCATCAAACCAGTCCGACGATAAAAATCTGTTGACTTTTCTCCGGCGGTTTTATCCGCAGGATAGCCTTACAAAAAGACTTTTGAGTGAGAATTTTAGCCTGGAAAATGCCCTGATCGCACAACTCGATGAATTGAGGAATTTCCTTGTAAAAAAAGAAGAACTATGGCAACAAAAGATAAAAATCCTCCAAAGATGATTGTGGTACTTGGTCCCACCGCTACCGGGAAAACACGGTTTGCAGCACATCTGGCCGCGCGTTTCAACGGCGAAGTGATCAGTGCCGACTCCCGGCAGGTCTATCGGGGAATGGACCAGGGGACGGGCAAAGACTATGAAGACTATGTTGTGGACGGAGTAAACATCCCTTATCACATGGTCGATATTGTCGATCCGGGATACGAATACAATGTTTTCGAGTTCAGGAACGATTTTATTGCTGCTTTCAATAGTATAGTTTCTTGTGGAAAAACGCCTGTTTTATGCGGGGGTTCAGGCCTGTACCTTGAAGCCGTACTTTCGGGTTATGAACTAGCCAATGTACCGGTTAACAAGCAGTTGAGAGATGATTTGGCCAGAAAATCCCAGGGCGAACTCAACCAGATACTTTCACAGGTTAAACCGCTCCACAACACCACCGATCTCAGCCACCGCGACCGCACCATCAGGGCTATCGAGATTGCCATGTTTGAAAATCAGCAGCCCGGATCATCCCATCAAAAACTTCCAAAATTTACCCCAATCATTTTTGGATTGCATTTTGAACGCGCTGAAATAAGGAAAAGAATAACCGACCGGCTGAAAAGAAGGCTCGAAAGCGGAATGACTGATGAAGTGGTTAATCTTCTAAAATCAGGCCTGAAACCCGAGCAACTGATGTTTTACGGTTTGGAGTACAAATACCTGACGCTGTACGTCATCGGAAAAATCAGTCGTGATGAAATGTTCACGCAACTCAACACGGCCATTCATCAGTTTGCCAAACGCCAGATGACCTGGTTCAGGCGGATGGAAAAGCGGGGAACCAAAATAAACTGGATTGACGGACGGCTGACGATGGAGGAAAAGGTGGGGGATGCAGAGGGCATAGTGCAGAGGGCATAGCGCAAAGCGCATCACAATGCCGACTGCCGGCTACCAACTGAAACAACCTGAGAATGATTTTATTCAAAAGGTTCGTCGAAGCTCTCGTTGGGTTCGAGGTAAATTTTGTTGTTCAGGTAATCGAAAATGATATCGAATTTCATAAACAGCGGCAAGCCGATTACTCCAAGATTGTCAGGGTGAATTCTTGAAGTTTTTTCATCTCCGAAAACAGCCACAGGGTTATCAAATTTGAACTTACTAATGGTCATGCTTATGATTTTACCTTTATACTCGGTGGCCTTGTCTTGGGCTCCATAGCTGAAGGTTTTTGTAACACCGGCAGGTAACTGAATGTTATGTTTATTGTTTAGTGCGATTTTCAGGGCATAAATACCACCGAAGTCAATGTCAACCCTGTCATCAAATACTTTCCCATCGGGCATTTCAAATGAAAATGGAACCGACCAGGAACCTGAACTGTTGGCCTGCATCTCCAACAAACTGCCTTTGCCTTTGTAATGAAATTTGTCAGGTTTGTGCAACACAATTTCGTTTTGGACAAAGTCAAATTCTACCAAAAAGTGTTTGAAAAATGTGTTGCAAAGCTGACCGTCGGCTCCGGGGAACATTGCAGCAAACCCGGCCGCAGGCGGTGAAACCAGTACCGGTTGCTCATAAAAAACGATATCATCGAATTTCAAGGTCAGGTTGGTGGAAGTGTAGGCCTGCGTAGGGTCGCCTTCGCCGGCACCTCCAATTTCACTATCTTCGATGGGTTTCAGGGCAAGGATGTCCATCAATGGTGAGCCAAACAGCCAGATTTGATCCCACAAAACACCGTTATCAATCATCAATGTGGCTTTTTTCCCATTAATTTCCACCGCCATCAACGGTTTGCCATTGTGCATGGTAAATGGGATTTTTACAAAGTCTCTTTCACCTTTTAAAATTTCGTAGCTCCCTGGCCCGGAATGAATTGTTGAATCATTACCTGCACCAACCTGTGCATTTAGAGATAGTGCCATGAGCAGAAATAGCTGAACAATAATTGGTTTTTGCATTATCGTTTTTTTGGATTATTCATGTTTTGGTGGAAATCGCCGTGATCGAAAACGGCATTCCGAGCTTGTTTTTATTTTGAAAACGGATGGCTTGATGTCCTGACTGATAGTAGTGTGGTTATTAGTCGAAAATATTTTTATTAAAGCCTGAACCGGACTCCCAATAAAGATGTGAAAACAAGCGGTGCACCCGGAATGAGTGAATACTGGAATTCCAGATGATCGTTGATCCTGCGCAGATATTCCAGTTCAATGGCATAAGGGAAAAACCGGTATTGCCATTTTCCGCTCACCCTGTCGCCATAAAAATCGTCATCCTCGTATTCTTCAAATTGATGCCAGTCTTCCCTGTAACTAAAAATCGGCACGATTCCCAGGTTGATTCCGTTTTTCTTCCAATAATATTGTACCCTGGGTCCCAAATGAAAACATCCTGCAGTGACGAATGCACAATCTTTGTAAAGTGAAGTGGTGAACCGCAGAAAAAAGTATTTACTCAATACGTAGTCGATGTTGGCGGCAACACCCACGTTGAGAACAAAATATGCGTTCTCGTCAAGTTTAAGGGGATACACTTCCGGAGTTGTTCCTCCATCCGGATGATAGGTAATCCCCAGATATTGAAATGACAAATACCAGTGGTGAATTTTACCGGCAGCGGTATCAACTTGTTGGGCGTAAAGGAATGTTGGCGCTAAAAAAAGGATTAAATGAATAACATTCCTGATTTTAAAGATAGTCGTTTTCATGACTTTATTTTCTTTTGCCGTTTGTCTGTTTTATGAACGGGGAACCAGGTAACCGTTAACATAATCGTTTTTCGTTTGTAGTTCCCTCAAAAACCAACCCACCAAAGGTATGGAAAATGTTCAGATTTTGAAAATTGGTGGAGAGAAAACTTACGATTTAGATGGCTTGCAGGGCAGATGACGGAAGATTTTGACAATATCGAAGGTTTATGGAAAGCGACTGAGTTTAAGTCTTTTTATTAATTGGGATTATTTTTCTGTCATTCTATTTTTCAAATCCATTCGTTCATGAAGTATTCTTATGATTTCCACTTCGTTTTTTTCAATCTTTCTGTAAAAAATGATGTGTCTGCCGGCTTTACATCCCAATAAGTTTTCTGTTATTACAGAATAATTTTTTCCTAACTCAGGATTACAGGCAATTTGGTGGCAGTTTTCCAAAAGCATTAGATAATATTTGTCAGCTTGATTTTCAGACCATTTATCAAAAGTATAATTCCAAATCCTGGTTAAATCATCTACTGCCTTTTTTGTTAAGTTGTACTTAGCCATTCAGCTTCTTTTTAGCCTTTAATTGTTCCAGATGTAACTCAGGATTGAAATCCGGGGCAATTCCGCTTTCGATTCCTTCCTGAATAGCCTCTCTCAGCGCCATGATTCTGTTTTCTTCCTCTTCCAAAAGTCTTAATCCAGCCCTTACAACCTCACTTGCATTTTTAAATCTTCCGGCAGATATCCTGTTTTGAATAAAATTATCAAAATAGTCGCCTATTGATATTGAAGTGTTTCTAATCATAATTCATCAATTTTTTCACAAAAATACCAATTATTGGTACAATTATCATGGTTCGGTTTAATTTTTACTACCCCGCATTACGAAAACGAAATAGTGATTAAATTGCCTTTCCCTCAAAACCAACCCACCAAAGGCAAAATAAATGTTCTGATTTTGAAAATTGGTGGAGAGAAAACTTACGATTTAGATGGCTTGCAGGGCAAATTGACGGAAGATTTTGACAATATCGAAGGTTTAAGTCTGAGGCTAAAAGCTGGCTAGCATTTGCGAGATCATGAAATTGTATGATTTCATCGTTGTTCAATAATTTTCCAATTGCCTGTCTTGTCGCTTCCAAGACGTTCTACTATGCCCTTCTCTTTAAGTTCCTTTATTTTCCTTTTTGCAGTGCTTAGACTGATATTCAATCGTTCACTAATTTCGGCAGTGGTTATTTTATTGTTTTGTTTTATTTAATAAAATACAGTGTCATTTTTCGCTTTTACAGTGTCATTTACAGTGTCATTTTCAGGAGGAGCATAATGAATGTGCAATTCACGGTTTTTTAGCAAAAAATTTTCATCATGAAGTAAGTTTAACAGAAAACGGATGAGATATTTATCGGTTTTGTGAATGCCTTTTGACAGATCTTCGTAATTAGCCCGCACAAGGGCATTATGGAAAAACCACGAATGCTCAGCAAACAAATCATTGTTTACCTCTTTAAAACCAAGTTTGCGAAGATATTTAATTAAAAAAACTGCCGTTGTTCTGGTGTTCCCTTCTCCAAAAATGTGAATTTGCCACAAGTAGGA
>CALFEP010000298.1 GCA_937950125.1 uncultured Bacteroidota bacterium | reverse complement strand
ACTTATTCCTGATCAACCGAACCGGGACAATTCTTTTCAGGGTGAGTTTGGTGTCACCGTCGCCTGCCTCTACAATTTTTTGCTTGAACACAGGGTGCGCCGACGATTCTTCCGAGGCTGCGAACCTGCTTCCCACCTGCACTCCGTCGGCTCCAAGCGCTAAAGCAGCTAACATCTGGCGACCGGTGGCAATTCCCCCGGCAGCAATCACAGGAATGTTAACCACTTTTTTCACCATTGGGATCAGCGCCATCGTGGTGGTTTCTTCCATCCCGTTGTGGCCGCCTGCTTCAAAACCTTCGGCTACGATGGCATCAACGCCTGCTTCCTGCGACTTCACAGCAAATTTGGTGTTTGCAACCACGTGAACAACCACAACGCCGTTTTCTTTCAGAACAGGTGTATATTTTTTTGGATTTCCCGCCGAGGTGAATACAATCTTCACCTTTTCACGCAGGACAATCTCCACCATCTCGTCCATCTGTGGATAGAGTAGGGGAAGGTTCACACCCCAGGGCTGGTTGGTAGCGGTCTTCATTTTGCGGATATGTTCCTGAAAAACATCCGGGTACATCGATCCGGCGCCAACAAGGCCAAGTCCTCCTGCATTTGAAACCGCCGAAGCCAGTTTCCAGCCCGAGCACCAGATCATACCCCCTTGTATGATCGGGTATTTCGTTTGAAAAAGGTTTGTTATTCGTGTTTTCATTTTGTAGTAGTTTATTTTAAAGGAAAGTATAAACGCACATTGGAAAGTATAGACGCACGGCCGTGCGTCTCCACATTCCAAGGCCATACGTCTCGACATTCCAAGGCCGTGCGGCTACATGCGCGAAATCCTATTCTACCAAAACCATTTCATCCACCAAATGCCCGGCTCCTGCAAATTTATCCACGATAAACAGGAAATACCTCACATCCAGCATGATATTCCGGCATTGATCGGGGTCGTACATCAGGTCGCTCATGGTTCCTTCCCAGCAGCGGTCGAAATTCAGTCCGATCAGTTGGCCATCAGCATTAAATGCCGGGCTTCCCGAATTTCCGCCAGTGGTGTGGTTGGTAGCGATGAAGCAGACCGGCATCTTTCCGTCAACACCATATTTACCGTAGTCTTTGTTTTTGTATAGTTCCCTGAGCTTTTCCTCGACCACATAGTCGTAAACGTTCGGGTCTTCCTTTTCGAGGATGCCGTCTAACGTTGTTTGATATTCATAAAAAACAGCATCGCGTGGTGTGTAGGGTTTTACCTTCCCGTAAGCAATACGCAGCGTTGAGTTTGCATCAGGATAAAATCGTTTTTCCGGTTCCATGTCCATTTGTGCTTTCATGTAAAGCCGCATGAGGCTATCGAGTTTTGGCTCTGTTTTGGCAATTATTGGTTGAATGTTTTTTGAAAAATGTTGTACCAGGTTGTCAGCCAGTATGTAGGCCGGGTCTTTCAGGATTTTTTTAAAGTCCTGTTTTTTAAAATTATCAATAAAGCCACAAATCACCGCTCCGTCAGAAAACATCGATTTCTGAAAAACCATTTCTGCGTAAGCGTTTGCATCATTTCCATATTTTTTGGCTATTTCACCAAAAATGGGTGGGAGGCTCTCTGTTTCAACATTTTTGCGCCAGGTTTCGAGCATCGTTGTCATCACCTTTTTGTCGATCGGAGGGTAGTAATCTTTGTAAAAATCGGTTAAAACCTGTTTTACACGGCTCAATTCTTTCTGAATGTCTTCTTCTTTGGCATTTTTATTTTCTAAAATTTTAGCCAGCGCTGAAAAATTTCGTGCTGCCCTCACAATTTCAATTCCAAATCCAGCCTCGTTAAGGTAGATAAGTTGCAGCTGCAGTGGCGACAACTGATTGTAGGTTTTCTCGAATTCGTTCAACAGGCTTGTATTTGCAGGTTTGGAAGCTGCCCATTGAGTAAATCTTTTTTCATAATCCTGTTTTTTTTCAATTCCATCCAGTTTTTGAATTCCTTTGCTTTCGCCAATCCATTTTTTCCAGCCATTTGCAAGGCCTGCATGTTTGGCTGAATATTGAATTCTCACCTGTGGATCGCTGTTCATGAAAGATTCGTAAATATCCAGTTTTTGCCGGCGAAGGTCAATTCTCACAGGATTCTGAACTTGTGTAATCATTTCCACAGCATCTGATGGAAGGTACTCCTGTGTACTTCCGGGAAAACCGAAAATGAAGGTAAAATCGTCTTCCTTAACGCCTTTTGTCGAAACGGGAACAGAATAAAGCGGCTTGTATGGAATATTATTTTCCGAAAAATCGGCTGGTTTGTTATCTTTATCCGTGTAAATGCGGAATAGGGAGAAATCACCCGTATGCCTCGGCCACATCCAGTTGTCGGTGTCGCCGCCAAATTTCCCGATGTTCGATGGTGGCGCTCCCACCAGCCTCACATCTTTAAACACCTCGGTAACAAAAAGGTAAAACTCGTTGCCGTAATAAAACGCCCTGACGTATGCTTTGAAATGGGAGTCTTTTTCGGCTTCGGTTTTAATGGTATTGGCATTCACTTTTAAAACCGAATCGCGGGCTTTTTCGGTCATCGAGGCATTTGTGTTTTGAAGCATTTTTGCGGTCACATCTTCCATCCGCACAAGCCTGGTCACTGTTAGTCCGGGATTTGACAGTTCCTCTGTTCGGTTCATGGCCCAGAAACCATTGGTGAGGTAGTCGTGCTCAATCGTGCTGTGTGACTGAATGGCGCGGTATCCGCAGTGGTGGTTGGTGGCAATAAGCCCTTCATCCGAAATGATAACCGCCGTGCAACCTCCCCCAAACAGGAGAATGGCATCCTTGAGCGATGAATGGTTGATGTCGTAAATATCTTTTGCCGAAATACGCATCCCCATGTCCATCATTTCTTTCTCGTTGAGTTGTTCCAGCAGCATGGGTATCCACATCCCTTCATCGGCGCGGAGTGTGGTAACATTGATGAGCAGGAATACCGGAAGGATAATGAGTAAAAATCTGTTCATGATCTGGTATTTATTTCATGGCGATGGTTTCAATTTCAATCATTGCACCCAGCGGGAGTTTCACGACGCCGTAAGCTGCTCTTGCCGGGGGATTTGTGGGATAATATTTTGCATAAACAGCGTTCATGGCCGCAAAATTGTCCATATCGCTGAGCAGGCACGTCGATTTTACAACATGTTCAAAGGTATAGCCAGCCTCGGCGAGGATGGCCCCTATGTTTTTCATTACCTGTTCGGTTTGTTCGGTAATGCCGCCTTCAACCATTTTGCCAGTGGCCGGATCAATCGGAATTTGACCTGAAATGAAAAGATGGTTGTTGTGTTCGATGGCCTGACTGTAGGGGCCGACTGCTTTTGGAGCTTTTTCGGTGTAGATTACTTTTTTCATAGAATAGTTATTTAAATTTTAGTAAAATGTATGTCAAACTAATGAGGGCAAATTTCGGAAAAAAGAGAGAATTTAATCTGAAAAACCGGAAATTGATCAAAATTGTTAAACCCTGAGACTGCCCACTGCTAACTGTTCACTGCCGACTTCCCATAAAGGCAGCCATCCCCTCGCATAGCACTTTGCTTAATAATTAAATTGTAGATTGGGGCTTGCGTCCTTTTTCCGACTTTCGACTTACGACTTACGATGCCGGGCTTTGCCCGTGCATGCACGAGGCTTTGCCTCGGCACTTACGACTTACGACTTATGACTTATGACTTACGACTTATGACTTACGACTTATGACTTATGACTTACGACTCTTAATAAGCATCCCTGAAATCCTTTTTCCTGTCGTATTTCAAGTCCTTCAGAATTGAAGACTTTACATTGATGGTAAAGCTCCAGCTTTTGCGGAAGCCAATGGGAACCCAGTTGAATCGCATTTCCCAGCAATGCAAATCGCGGTAAACGTCGATGGAGGTGAATGATATTTTTTTGTTTTCAAAGTCATATCCCGTTCTAAAAAGTACTTTCCACTTTGGTGTGATGTTGATATCGCCGTTGATTCCGATGGTCTGAACCCGGTTTCGGTTATTTTCGGGCAGGAAGTTGATGTACCGCGGATTATTTGAAAAAACGAGACTATATGAAAGTGATAGGCTCCATGGATTGTTCCAGTCAACATACTGATTTGGGTTTTGTAAAACATCGTTCCTTTCCTGCTCCGAGTATTTCTGTAAAAAATCAGGGTCAGTCTTTTTGTCAGCAGCTGTATTTTTATTTTTCTTGAAATCGGTTGAACTTATTCTGTAATTCATGCTGAAGTTCCACGATGTGCTGGTCATCCTGAACATTTTCTTATTGACATTCCATTCAAATTTGTTGATGGTTTTTCCGGCAGAATCCACAGCATACGGGTCCCAGGAGCTTGAATAGGTGATGTTCAGTTTTTTGAAAAGGGTGGTTCGGCCACTCATCGAAAGTGGCGACCAGTTGAGCGAATCTTTAGCCAGGTCGTAGGAGGTGCCCAGGTTGAAATTATCAATCAGTACCACCTTTTTTGTCCCTGTAATGGTATCGCTTTTCGACCTTACTTTCATTTCCAGATTGTTGGCTAATGAAAAACTTACCCTGCCCGATTTTCCGTCAGAAGGACCACCATACAACGACCCTTCGAAAATGGAATACCTTTTCATATCACCCGCATCATTGTATTGATATTCATCATAATAACCCCAAAAATCGCTGCCAAAATCTGGATGATAGCTGAAAGATATGCTTGGGGTAACAACATGGCGGATTGCCTTTACAGGTAAGTTGCTGAACTGATACATGCCGTAAAGCCTTGTGTTGAGCGAGGCACTGTACGAAAACTCGTGTGCCGCGGCAAATCCCTGAACGGTGTCAGTAACAACATAACCAACGATGGTGTCGGTAGCGGTAAAAATGGTGTCGTTCGACCAATATTTTGTGGTTGTTGAAGGATACCATTTTTCAGTGAGGTTGAGGGAGTTGGTGAGGGTGAAATATTTCAGCACTTTTATCGAACTGCTCACCGGAATGGTGTGTTTCATCCCATACCTGAAATCTTCGGTCCAGCCTGGTGTAAAAAAAAGTGAATCATAGGTCGAAATTCGGTTTTCGGCTATTGTTGAATATTTTACGTTGATGTTTTCGTACCAGCGTTCTTTTCCGGTCGGATTTTTTCGCCGCAACGGATAAAACTGCTTTGTGTTGAAGGTCAAACTTGGCAGGGTAATATTCATGGTACGGTCGATGGTGTTTTGCTGGTGTGTGGCGTTTAGCGACAGAAACAGGTTGTTGTTGAAATTGGTCTGATACGAAACACTCGACTGAAAAGTGTTCGACAGGTAAGCATCGTTGCTCGACAAATTGTACTGGTTGAATGAGTTGCTCACAATGTTGACGTTGGCCGAAAAACGGCTGTTTGGCCTTGCTTTGGCGTCCTGCTGATGCGACCACCGTACCGAAAAGTCTTTTTTCACCTGATTGTTGGGGTCATCGCGGTCGCCAACAATGTTTTTGCCATAGCTCAGGTCGAAATTTCCGTTGTACTTGTATTTTTTAGTATATCGCAGGGTTGGCCTCACTGCCCAGCTTCCGTTCGAAAAAATATCACCGGTTACCGTAAAATCGAGGTAATCGTTGATGCTGAAGTAATACCCGCCACGCTCGAGGTAGAACCCGCGGTTGGTGGTTTCACCAAATGCCGGAACCAGAATTCCCGACCTGCGGCCTGAATTGTGTGGAAAAATTCCAAACGGCAGTGCCAGAGGAACGGGAACTCCCTCGATGACCATGTAAGCCGGACCCGAAACAATCTTTTTGTCAGGAATTATCTGTGCTTTCGAATACCTGAACTCGAAATGAGGCACTTTATGATCGCAGGTTGTGTACCACCCTTTGGAAATGTTGATGCGGTTGTCCGACATCTTCTTTATTTTCTCGCCGTACATGTGCCCTTCGCCTTCTTTGGTGAACACATTTCGGATTAGTCCCTTTTTGGTATCAAAATTATAGGTGATTTGTTCAGATTTAAACTCCTGCCCATTTTCGTTAAAAACCGGCTCGCCTGCAATCTTACCTGTCGAATCGGCCATCCCTTTGGCAAATACCTGGTTTTTAACAAAATTTATTTCTATGTAATCCGCCTTTAAACTGATCTTACCATATTCAATTTCAGCATTTTTGTAAAGAAAGACTTTTTTGTTGCGAATGTCGTAATGGATTTTCTCGAACGATTTATATTTTACCTGGGTGTCAAGTCCCATGGCGGACTTTTTCTTTAGGGTGTCGGATTCGGGCTTCAGGGTGTCGGATGTGCTGGAGGTTGTGTCAGAACTAAAAATGGCATCGGTTTTAATGGTTGCAGTGTCGCCTTCAAAAGCTGGCAGTTCGTTTTGTGCATTAACTCCGGCAATGGCCGAAACGAAAAGAGTCAGGACGAAAACCAACAGCCGGATGAGCGAAAAACGGCCTGAATAAACCGAAAACCATAACCGCTGGCAATGGAGGCCAGAAGAAAAGTTTTCAGTCTTTTTGGTTGAACCCGGTATATTCAAATCCGATGCTGTGTTTTTCATTTTAAATAATATGCAAAGAAAATGAAATTGCAAAAATGATATGATTACCTGCTAATCATTTTCCTTTAATTTTGCGGCGGCTAAAGCATCAAAGTTCAATAAAAAGCCAGCCGCAGTTAAACTCAGAATGGAGAAACGATACAGAATCATTTTTCTTGTTTGCCTTTTTACCGTACAATTTCTGACCCGGGTATCGGGTCAAAACGGCAATGGTATTCCACATATCGATAAAATAGTGATCGATCCCGGTCACGGCGGTTTCGATTATGGCGCCCTGGGGAGTATTTCCAGGGAAAAAGACATTACACTTGCTATTGCCCTCAAGGCCGGAAAGATGATTGCTGAAAATTTCGACGATGTTGAAGTTATTTTTACCCGTACCGACGACAAATTTGTTGAATTACACAAAAGAGCCCAGATTGCCAACGAGAGCAAAGCCGATCTTTTCGTTTCAATTCATTGTAATTCAATTAATTCTCCAGATCCGGCAGGCGCCGAAACTTACGTAATGGGCATTCACAAAACCGCTGAAAACCTCGAAGTAGCTAAAAGCGAAAATTCGGCAATACTTATGGAAAATGATTATTACCAGCAATACGATGGCTTTAATCCGAACCTCGACGAAGATTATATTGTTCTGAACATGGCCCAAAGCGCCGGGCTTTCGCAAAGCATCGATTTCTCGGCCAATGTACAGGAAAAACTTGCTGAAATTGTAGGTATCCGCAACCGTGGAGTGAAACAAGCCGGTTTCCTGGTTTTGTATCAAACCACTATGCCCGGAGTTTTGATCGAAACAGGGTTTATCAGCAATCCTGATGAAGAAAAGTTTTTGTCGGACAATAGCAATCAGGAAAAAATAGCACTTGCAATCAGCGAAGCATTTGGCCAATATAAAAGGCAAAATGAGTGGCAGCCAATTACTTTGTTGAAATTCCGAAGTGAAGAATCCACTGACATCCAGCTTTCAAAACCAATAATTACGTATCGCATCTGGTTTGCCTCCTTTAAAGAATACCAGAACACCGACAATAAAAAATTCAAAGGTTTGAACGACGTAAAGGCTTATTACGATGCTGGAAGATATCATTATGCCTGCGAAATTGCAAATTCAGCCGATGAAATCAATCAAAAGCTTGCCGCCCTGAAGAAAATGAAAAGAATAAAAAAGCGTTATCTGAAAAACCTGCGGGTGGTGGCTTTTAATGAGGATAATACCATTATTGCCATTCCTGAGTAAGCCAAAGGTTTTTTTTTGAGTAAATTTGTAAACGTAAATTTTAAGTTGTGAAAATTTCGCGTGAAATAAAGGTAGGATTGGTTTTTCTGGCTTCGGTGGCCATTTTTGTGTGGGGATTCAATTTTTTAAAAGGTACCAGTATGTTTTCGGGCAGCAGGCTGTTATATGCTGTTTACGACAAAGTTGACGGCCTCGATAAAGCCAATAAGGTGAAGGTTAACGGTTTAAACATCGGCCAGGTTAAAGATCTGGATTTTCTGGAAGGCTCATCCAAAATTGTGGCAGAATTTTACATCAAAAGCGACATAAAAATTCCTGCTAATTCGGTTGCCCGGATTTATGCAACCGATCTGCTTGGCAGCAAGGCTGTTGAAATAATTCTTGGCGATTCAAAAAAGTACCTGCAATCGGGCGATACACTCAGGTCGGAAATGGAAAGCAGCCTCAAAGACCAATTGAGCGAACAGGTTGAACCATTGAAGAAAAAAGCACTCGTGCTCATTAATTCCGTGGATTCGGTAATGATGGTTATTCAGAGCATTTTTAATGAAAATACCCGTTCAAGCCTGGCATCCTCACTCGAAAATATCCGCAATACCCTGGGAAATCTTGAAAACGCCTCTTCAAACATCGACACAATACTTATTTCGGGAAAAGCCCGTGTGCAAAACATCATGGCAAATGCTGAATCGATTTCGCGAAACCTGAAAGAAAACAACGAGAACATCAATACCATTTTAACAAATTTTGCTGCCCTCAGCGATTCATTAGCTGAGGCAGATATTCCGCAAACACTCCGTGATGCCAGCACCGCTGTTAATAACCTGAAGGTAATTTCCGATAAAATCAACCGCGGCGAAGGTACACTGGGCCAGTTAATTACGAACGACAGCCTTTATCTGGAGCTCAACAATTCGATGAACAGCCTCAAACTGCTTCTCGAGGATATCCGCCTCAATCCGAAGAAGTATGTGAAACTTTCTCTGTTCTGATGACAAATAAACAGGCTGGCTGCAACAGCATTTGAACCTTTTTCAAAAATGGAAGTTATACCTTTATTATCAACCAATTTGAAACATCAGAAATTCATTTTTTTGTAAAAAAGAAATCGCACAACCATTTTAAATGATATTTTTATACTTTCGTTAACGAATTATTTCAAACGAGCATTAACACATGGATAAAATCAGACTCGAAATTCTTGGCATGTCATACAGCCAGTCGCAAAGTGGAGCTTATGCATTAATTTTGGGAGAAGCAGAAGGCAAACGCAGGTTGCCGATAATTATTGGAGGATTTGAAGCACAGGCTATAGCCATCGAGCTCGAAAAAATGAAACCAGCCCGCCCACTTACGCACGACCTGTTGAAAAGTGTTGCCATTGCATTTAACATCACTGTTACCGAAGTTATTATCAACAAGTTTTTTGAAGGTGTTTTTTATGCTCAGTTGGTGTGCGACAATGGAAAACAGGTTATCGAGATCGATTCACGAACGTCAGATGCCGTTGCCATTGCCATTCGGTTTAGTTGCCCTATCTACACTTACGAAAACATCATGTCAGCCGCCGGAATTATTATCCAGGACGACAAAGTTCAGGCTGAAGCAACCAGCGAAGAAATGTTTAAAACCGAAAGCAACGAAAATCCGTACGAAAATTATACCCTCAAAGAGTTGCAGGACATGATCCAGAAAGCCATTGAAAGCGAAGAATACGAAAAAGCTTCTACCATAAGGGATGAAATCAAACGTCGCGGTAAATCCTGAAAATCAGTATTAACATCATTTTTGCAAATCATCCAACTTGCCAACAATCACTAACTTTTTAATTGAAGATGAAAAAATTGGGTATTAAAAGCCGACTTATCGTCATGAACTTCCTGCAGTTTTTTGTTTGGGGGTCGTGGCTGCTTACAATTGGCGCCTACTGGTTTCAAACCAAACAATGGTCGGGAACCGATTTTGGCGCCATTTTCTCAACAATGGGCATTGCCTCGCTGTTTATGCCTGCTATAGCAGGAATTATTGCCGACCGGTGGGTTAATGCAGAGCGGCTTTACGGTTTTTTCCACATAATGGGGGCCATCGTTCTGTTCATCGTACCTCAGATCAACGATCCTTCGATGATGTTCTGGATTATGTTGATTAACATGATTTTTTACATGCCAACCATCGCCCTATCAATTACCATTGCTTATTCAGCACTTAAGGGAAAAGGCCTTGATATCATTAAGGAGTACCCGCCAATTCGCGTGTGGGGGACAGTGGGATTTATCGTTGCGCTTTGGGTAGTGAGTTTATCAGGGTTTGAAAAATCCGCTGCTCAGTTTTATCTTGCCGGTGCAGCTGCCTTGTTTCTGGGATTGTATTCATTTACTTTGCCACCTTGTCCGCCTTTGGCGCAGGGGCATAAGAAAACCTTTGTCGAAGCCTTGGGTTTGAATGCTTTTGCACTCTTTAAAAACACCAAAATGGCACTCTTCTTCATTTTTGCCATGCTACTGGGTGCATCGCTGCAATTAACCAATGCCTACGGCGACACCTTCCTGCACGATTTTGCAAAGATTGATGCATTTAAAGATTTAGTTGCCGTAAAATACCCCGCCATCATTATGTCCATATCTCAAATATCCGAAACCCTTTTCATTCTTACCATCCCTTTTTTCCTGCGTAAGTTTGGAATAAAACAGGTGATGCTCTTCAGCATGGTAGCCTGGGTGCTGCGATTTGGATTGTTTGCCTACGGCGATCCGGGACCTGGCCTGTGGATGATCATACTTTCGTGTATTATTTATGGAATGGCTTTCGATTTTTTCAATATCTCTGGTTCGTTGTTTGTCGAAACTCAGAGCAGCCCAAATATCAGAGCAAGCGCTCAGGGCCTCTTTATGATGATGACCAACGGGTTTGGCGCCTTCCTGGGAAGCCGGATCAGCGGTATTGTTATCGATAAATTTTACACTGCGCCCAACGGACAGTTTGAATGGCAGGGTATCTGGCTTGCTTTTTCAGCTTATTCACTCGTCATTGCAGTGGCTTTTGCCCTTCTTTTCAAGCATAAACACAATCCAGATGCTATCAGGCAGTTGCAACATTGATAAAAAACTGCATCAGCTTTTTTTCAGTGTTTTAGTTGCCAGAATTCCGCCAAAATATGCCATCGGAAGGTAAGCACCTGCAAGGTCAACAATGGTAAACCACAATGGTGACGGAAGCATAAGCACATTGGCAACTCCACCTGCAAGAAACAAAAATCCGATAGCAAAAGCCAGTATCATTTTGTTAGAAACAGCAATAAGCGCTGTGAGTAAAGCACCAGCAAAAGTACCTGCTGCATGAGCCAGAAAAGGGAACAAAAAATGCTTTGGTTCAAACAGGTGCATAGCCTCCTTCAACCCCTCGGCAGTTGTAACATCTGCTCCTTCAGGTGGAGCAATGATTTGTCCGCTTATCATGATCAAACCCATATTTACTACACTTCCTACAACTGCACCAGCAACAATGGCAGCAACATTTCTTACAACAGTATTCATTTTCATAACTTTAGCTTTTGTGATTGTTTTTAAAAAAACACCGTACGCTTGCTTTATGTTCAAAAAAAACAGCTACGAGTACAAATCAAAATCGTTTTTTTCCCATTAATCACCATAAAATTAAAGATTTGCACAGAATTCCGGAATAGTTAATTCTTTTAATCATTTGCATCTTTAACCATGGCATACCTGATTTCGTCGTAAACCTGATCGTATTTACAAACAGCTTTCCTAAAAACAGCCTCCCTTACGAAACCACATTTTTCAAGTACCCGCTGCGAAGCAAGGTTGTAGTTAAAAATACCGGTATAAATGCGCTCAATATCAAGATGTTCAAAACCATATTTCGTTATCAGGTTGACGGCTTTGGTGGTAATTCCTTTGTTCCAAAAAGGTTCGCCAATGAAATATCCGATTTCTGCGCTTTTCCGGTAAACGTCAGTTCCCACCGATAAACTGATGTTGCCAACATAATTTCCCTGGTATTCGATGGCGAAAAATGTCTTTGGATGTTGAAAACGCACCATTTCGAAAAAACGCTTAGCATGGTCGATGGTGTATGGGTGAGGGAATGCATCACGCAAATTCATGGCTACTTTCTGGTTGTTTGCATATTCAGCCATTTTTGGGAGGTCATCGCAGCCCAATTCGCGCAACACAACATCTTGATCACTTGCAATTACCTTTAGGATGTTTTCACCCATTTTGTTTATAAACTTTGTTGCTGATTTTTTGAATCAAATCTTCGGTTTGTTTCTTTTCCAATGATTTATTTTTCGCTGTTTTTTTTGTGATTTCGGTTAATGTCAGGACAAATTTCTCCACTTCCGCTGTAGTGTTTTCTATTCCAAAACTTATTCTAACGATTCCCTGTAGCTGCAATTTTGGGAAGAGTTTGAGCAGTACATGCTGAAATTGTTGAATTTTTGGGCCAATTTTCAAAATATGTTTTACAAGAATATGGGCGCAATGGCAGCCATACCTCACACCAATACCACTTTGCCAAGCAAGTTTATGGGCAGTGCTTTTGGGCATGGTATTTTTTATTTCAAAAGGGATAACACCACCTTTTTGCCTGAAATTAAGCGTGTTGGGATCGACTGACCCATGAATTCTTACCGATTCGATTTTCGACATGCCCTGAAGGGCAAGAGCTGTAAGTTTTTGTTCTTCCTCCTGGATCAAATCGAAGCCAATTTTTTTGAGCAAAATCAATGCCTTGCCAAGAGACGCAATACCTGGAGCATTTTCTTCACCCAACAATTTAATTTTTTTCATACCCGCATCGTCGAAATTGAGCAGGTTTTTTTTGGCAACCAGCCCACCACAACCAAAGGGTGCATAAACCTTATGCGCTGAAAATGCCAGAAAATCAATACCTGTTTTTTGCACTTCAATTTTACGGTGTGCGATCATTTGTGCAGCATCCACCATCAGCCTTGCGCCGTACTTGTGAGTAATCAGGCTTATTTCCTCCAGATGGTTGTAAGTGCCCAGCACATTTGAAGCACCTGAAATGGCAACAAGTTTGACGCGCTTTTTTTTGTAAAGGAATTTTTCGTTGTGATCGGCCAGGCATTTTTCAAGTTCTTTATGATCGACGAAGCCTTCTCCATCAACAGGAAGCCTGATTATTGAGGTGTTGGATATTGTTCGCCAGGGCAGGTCGTTCGACGAATGTTCGAGCAATGTGCTGACAATTACATTTTCGAATCCGTCGGCAGGTTCAAGTCCCATGTTTGCTGCAGCAAGATTGATGGCTTCAGTTGTATTTGAAGTAAAAATAATTTCGTAGCCTGAAAGTGGTGCATCCAGAAACTCAGAACAAATAGTTTTCACTTCGCCGATGATGTCTTTTTGAAATTCATTCGATTGATGGAGACTTTTCCGGTAAACATTCCAGATGGGTTCAAAAGTGGGTGTGCTTGCGGCATTGTCAAAATTGATGAAAGGCCTTTCACCGTTGTGTGTCGGTACCAGGAAGTTTTTTCCAACCAGGGCTGATCTTAGTTTTTCCAGCAATTCCTTACCGAAAATTTCCTGAAAATCATCGTTGTAAAGAATATCGGCTATTGACAGACTGCTTTTTTGAAAATTCAGAAAAAGATCTTTTCCATATTTCTTAACCAACAGCAACATTTTTGCAAAAGCAATGATGTTGACGATGGCCGGAGTTCCGGGTTCAAATTTGTCGGGTGCCACAGCCCAAATCACCGATTGAGGTGAAACCAGGCGGGTTGTTCCACCACCAGTAAGCAATGGCTGACCTTTAGGCAAATTCTTTTTTTTAACAGCCAAAGCCCTCACTGCCAGAGGCAAACCAAAATCCTGGCTCGAAATCAGTTGAAAATCATTGCCTTTAATTTGTGCAAGTAAGTGTTCAATTCCCAATGGGGTTGAAAAAATCACGAGGTATTCCGTTTTATCCAGGTCGAGGCGTTCAAGAACAATTTCACGGGCTTTTTCAAAAAGGCTGGTGGTAATCATCGAAAAATGACCGCTCCCCCGATGTACATTCGAGTAGGTCTCCAACGTCGTGTGAATACTTTTTTCAAGTTCCACAATTACTTCTGCTGATTTTTCGCTCATGAAATTTTATTTTTTACGCATTGTGCAGTGGATTTGACAATTTCAATATCCCGGTCATGGTTTTCCAATTTCTGGTTGTTGCTGTGACTTTAAAAATTCGCTCAAAAAAAGTATTGGTCAGCTTCGTTTTTCCATAACCGCCGGGCAGGTACAAATAAACAGCTTTTTCCAGTATAGCTAATTCTTCATCCTTTCCCTTTTGTGTGTTTATCTTCTCAAAATCAATGGATAGAGGCAAAGTGGATAAGATTGTGACATGTAAATGGTCGGTCTTCTTTTCGTGATCTGCCCTGAAAGGGTTATTATCGATAATCTTCACAAGTTCTTCCAGGTCCAAAACGATACCTTGAACATCAAATCCCGTGGATCTCATAATTTCAGCAGTTATTTTGTCTGCCAGGGGCTTACACGCGCCAGTTTCGGTTCTCAAAACAACATTCCCGCTCTGAATGTAAGTTTGTACAGCATCAAAACCAAGATTTTCATAATAGCCCTTCAAATCAGCCATCTTTATCATTTTATGGCCACCAACATTAATCCCCCTCAAAATCGATACATACGTTTTCAAAATCCCAATTAGTTTTAAAACCTAAAATGTTGAAATTTAATTGAGTTCGGTCCAAAAACTCATTTTTTGCCACCAAAAACCTGTCTGCTTTGGTGCCTTTGGCAGGCGGGCAACAGGCAGGTTTTTGTGATACTTCGGCTGGCTAAATATTGGTTTTGTGGCAACTGCCAAAACAAAAAATTTTTAGACCGGCCTCCAAAAAAAAACAATAAGTGACTTCCAAAATAATCATAAACTTTGGTGCGTTGGCAATGCAGAAAACCGTTTTGGCAAATGGCCAGGAATTTTTATTCCATGACCCAGGCAACAGCCGCTATCATGGTCGAAAAAGGTTTTATCATCAGATCTTGTTCAAATAATTCGCCCAGAGTCGGGAAAACTATCGTCAATGGATTGTGACAAATTACAGCCAATTTGACTCCTTTCAGCGCCTCCTGTTTTTTAAGATAAGCGATGAGGGTTTTGAAACTTTCCATATCAAGTTGCAAATCGCACTGCGTCAAATTATTGATCACTCCTTTTACTGAAGATGTAATCAGTTTACTTGCAATAAGATACTCCCACGATTCAATAATCTCATTCACACCAACGCATCCAAAAAAATCTCTAATTAGGATTGAATCCTGATACAACTCGTGTTTTTTATAAACTATGCTCATGATAACTCATGCTAAAGGATTATGATTAACAAATCAATTTACTGATATTCAGATATTTTTTACTAACATCATTTACAACTTAAAACAAGAACCGGAACCAGTGGCCTTTTTTATCCATCTTTCAGGGGTAAGATTTGAAAAAAGAATTGAGGTAAGAAAATAATATAAATGGTTGATATTAAACATAATAAGTCGCAAAAAAATAGTTTATTCCACCACCACTTCATCCACAAACAGCCAGGCTTTATCACCGGCACCACTATGCCAGGGCGGGCAGGTGATGATGCTTTTGGCTGTAAGCTTAACAAATCTGGCTTTTTGCTGCGCAAAATCTGTTTTCAGAGCGTGAATAAACCCGCCTTTAGTATCGGCAGGGACATCGTTTTTTGTGACGACAGGTGTTGAAAAGTTGTTACCGTCTGATGACAGGCAGACTTCCAATTCAGTCGGAAGAAAAATCCAGTCGCGATAATTTTGTAAAAAAGTTGCTGTGACGGAGTTTATTTCTTTTTCCATGCCTAAATCGATGACAACATCCAGGTTTTTTCCATTAAACCCCTGCCAGAAACCATCACGAATATTCAATGTTCCTTTAAGTCCGTCAACCAGGTTTTTATCTCCTTGCCCCAAATATCTTGATTCGGGCTGATTTTCATACTTTACCTGAGCTCCGATTGCTTTATGGAACACGATGGTTTTCTCCGAAAAGGTTTCGTTAATAATGCCACTGGTGAAAATACCAGCTTTGATTGTGGTTGATTGACCGATTATGACTGGTTTTTCATATTTGGCTGAATTAGCCGAGGGTTCAGTGCCATCAAGGGTGTAGCGAATATCGGAGTTTGGGTGTTCAGTCTCAAAAGAAACCACAAATTGCTGATTGGCTTCATCAAATTCAGTGATGAAATTTACTGCAAAAGAACCCTCTGAATAATTTACCCCCATTACATCGAAGCGATCCAGTTGAGTTTGAAGGCGGCTGTAAAAATCTTCCCAATTCAGTGAAGTTTTTGGTGACCAAAGAACTTCAGCCAGTGCCGACATTCGCGGAACGGCCATGTATTCAGCATGTTCGGGAGTTTTTACGAACTCTGTCCATAAATTGGCCTGCCCGCCCAAAATATGTTTTGCTTCAGCTTCCGTAAGTTCCTGCGGGGTGGGATCGAAGGAATACACTTTTTTCAGGGTTGTAAATCCACCAATGGCTTTTGGTTCAAAATCGGGGTTGGCCTGGTAATGGTCGAAATAACAGTGCGAACCGGGCGACATGACAACGTCATGTCCTTGCCTGGCTGCTTCAATTCCGCCTTCAAATCCCCGCCACGACATCACGGTTGCTTCGGGAGCCAGCCCGCCTTCCAGAATTTCATCCCAGCCTATCAGCCGTTTTCCTTTGGAAATCAGGTATTTTTCAACCCTTTTTATGAAATAGCTTTGCAGTTCATGCTCATTTTTCAAACTTTCGTTTTTGATCCTCTTCTGGCATTTCGGGCAGTTTTCCCAACGGGTCTTGGTGGCCTCATCGCCACCTATATGGAGGTATTGACCTGGAAAAAGCTCAATTACCTCATCCAGAACTCCTTCGATGAATTCAAAAGTTTTTTCGTTGCCTGCACATAGGATATCAACATTTGGCCAATAACTGCCGGGCTGAACATAAAATGTTCCACCGGTGCACGAAAGTTCGGGATAAGCTGCCAAAACTTCGGACGAATGGCCGGGCATTTCAATTTCAGGAACAATGGTAATGTGGCGTTCAGCGGCATATTGAACAACCTCACGGACATCGTCTTTTGTATAAAAACCGCCGTAAGTAGCATTTTCGCCAGGTTCTGGCGGGGTAACCTCGTTCCAGGGCTGATGTTCGCGGTCAACACGCCAGGCGGCAATTTCAGTGAGTTTTGGGTACTTGTCAATTTGTATTCTCCAACCGTTATCGTCGGTGAGGTGCCAGTGAAAAACATTCATTTTGTGCATCGCAATCAGATCGATGTACCTTAAAATGAATTCCTTTGGGAAAAAATGCCTCGAAACATCCAGGTGCATTCCACGCCAGGCATAACGTGGCTTGTCATAAATGTTGACCCTGGGAATTTTCCATTCCACATTTTCAACTTCTTCATTTCCAAAAATGGCAACAGGCATTAATTGGTAAAGTGTCTGCAAACCTCTGTAAAGTCCGGCTGGTGTTCTGGCAGAAAGTTCTATCTTTTTGTTTTTAACATACAAAAGGTACCCTTCATCACCCAGACTGTCAGACTCTGGTAAAATTTCGAAAATGATTCCCTGATCGTTTCTTCTGTCAGCAATGCTTTCGATATTAAGTTCGATGCCTGAAACATTATTAAATGTAAGGGCAAATGATGTTGCAATCATTTCAACATCTGGTTGGTTTTCAGGGATCAGGATTTTTGTAGAAGGTTTAATTTCAAAAAACCCACCGCGTTCTTCCAATGAGACTGGTTTGGGAATTACATTCGCCGGTAATTTATTCATCTCTTGTTGTTTGCAGGACACAAAAATCATCATTGCAGCAAAGGCAATTGTCAAATAATTGAATGTCTTTTTCATATTAAAAATTTTATCTGTTAATATTTATCTCAAGCCATTTTTCCAACGAATCCAACACCTGTGTGGGTTGGTAATCAGGCAGGTTGTTGATCCGGGTTGAGTGTGCGCCGCCTTTTTTCACAATTTTCAGGGCATTGGTCTTGCCTTGGATGGGAACAAAGGCTGTAGCACTCCACGGATCGTATTCACCGTAAATAAAAATCATGTTGTTCCCATTGTTTTTTAGGTATTTATCCACCCTTTTCATGTATTTGGATTTGAATTTGGGATTGGTTCCGGGAGGAGCGCAAAACGAAAAAGTCAGGTCTTGAATGTCGTTGAATTTTTTACCAAATCCGGTGGTGTCGTAGTCGTAATATCCAATTTGCGTAAGTGCCTGGTAAAAGAAGGGCCAGTATTGTTTAATGCCTTCATCTGCAAAATAATCGAGCAGCGAAACATCCGACAAATGCTGAAGAATAACGCTGTCAGGTGCATCATTGCCAGGAATTGATTCGCATGGAATTGTTCCCCATTGCCAAAAGGCAAATGGATATTCAAGAATCACGTATTCATAGGCAGCCTCAATTCCTTTAACTGCTTCGAAGTGATAGCCTTTTTCGTGAGCCATTTTTGCAAAATCAACTATTATATTCCCTTCGCGTTCAAGTGCCAACAATTGAAAATCACGCACTTTTTGGCGACATTCCTCAGTTCCAACCTGGTTAATGAAGGGATTGATCCGTTCGTCACCAATCGAAAAATTAAGTGGCCCGACGTAAGGAACCCATACCTGGCAATCTTCAGGGAAATAATATTTGTAATACATGGTGGTTTGCCCGCCCTTGCTGATGCCCGTGCTAACATATTTCCCGGTCATCACCTGCTTCATCAACTGGTTTATCCTGTGATGGTCGCTGGCCGATTGTTGGATGGTAAGAAATTTCCAGTTTGTTGAATCGGGAATGGGTTCGCCAAAATACCGGTGCTCGACAAACACCAGGTTGGCATCCAGCAATGGGCATAACTCGTTGAGATACTTTGGATTTCCGGCATACCAGCCACCGTAGCCTTCGGTGACAAACACCGTGGGTTTTGTCCTTCCTTTAAATCCTACATAAACACGCTGGGTGAAGGTCGGGCCGTTTTTCTTTTTGTGGTCAACAGGTTGTTCTATCCTAAGGAGGTACTTTTCAAGAAAAAAGGTATCGCATTTAAGAACTTCGACGCTTTTTACACCCGGAAGCTTTTCCAGTTCGCCTTTAATTGAACTTACAGGTTTGGCCTGACCGAGCGAGATAATCGGGAATAGAATCACGAAGATGAATAAAATCAGGTAGTTGTGTTTCATCTGAGCAAAGTTTTGTTAATATTTTAGTGGTGGCAAAGTAGCCAAAAGTTTAAAAAGTAAAAGAAGCAAAAATTGATCTTCCGGCAAAATTTTGTTTGATGTTGCTTTTACTTCTGATTTATTGAAAAGGGTAAAAATTTAAAAATCGTCAACGCATTGATTGAAAAATAGCAAAAATAAATCAATGCAATGATAGAAAAATACAAAAAAAATGTCAATGCGTTGATAGAAATGAAAAATGTTTTTAATTTTGCAGGATAAAAAAGCCAAAATGGAAACGCTGAGACAAAAATTTTATGAAAAATATGCCAGAACACAAACGGTCATGGTGCGTAACCATATTCACACAATTGACTGGTCGAACCGGATGATCGGGATTAAAGGCAGCCGTGGGGTAGGTAAAACAACACTTGTGATGCAATATCTTAAACAAAATTACTCTCCTGATAATAAGGTTTTATACGTTAGCCTCGACGATTTTTATTTTTCTGAAAACCGGCTTTACAATCTTGCAGACGATTTTCGCAAAAAGGGCGGAATTTTGTTGGCAATTGACGAGGTTCACCGCTACAAAAACTGGTCGGTTGAATTAAAAAACATTTACGATGATATGCCTGATTTAAACGTCATTTTTACAGGTTCATCTTTGTTGCATCTTCAAAAAGCCAAAGCAGATCTCAGCCGTCGTGCCGTTATGTACGAAATCCCGGGGTTATCGTTAAGGGAGTATTTGGCTTTTGAAGGAGGAAACAGTTTTCCAATAATAACATTGGAGGAAATAACTAATCACCATGTTGAATTGGCTATGGAAATCATATTAAAAATAAAGCCATTGGCTTATTTTGAAAATTACCTTAATTATGGTTATTATCCATTTTTTCTTGAAAATACAGATGCTTTTCATCAAAAACTAACTGAGATCATTTTAACAGTGCTTGATGTGGATATTCCTCAATTTGAGGAAATTCAGGTTTCACGAATACAATATTTGAAGAGATTACTCACTATCATTAGCCGTTCGGTGCCATTTAAACCAAACAACACCACATTAAGTGAGCGGACCGGTATTACAGTCAATACGTTGAAAACCTACCTCAATTATTTGAATGATGCACGATTGATTTCGATGCTCTATTTTCAGGAAAAAGGGATAAACAGTTTGAATAAACCGGAAAAGATTTTTCTTGAAAATACCAATCTGATGTTTAATCTATCATCTTCTGCGCCCGATGTTGGGAATTTGCGCGAAACATTCTTCTTCAATCAGATACACATGAAACATAATGTTTTTGCATCAAAGGAATCTGATTTTCAAATTGACAATTATTTTACATTTGAGATTGGTGGGAAGAACAAGCAACAGAAGCAAATCATAGGGAACGAAAATGCTTTTGTCGTAAAAGATGACATTGAGATTGGTTCGGATAATGTAATCCCTCTGTGGCTGTTTGGGTTTTTGTATT
>CALFEP010000297.1 GCA_937950125.1 uncultured Bacteroidota bacterium | reverse complement strand
GTAATTCCCAAAAACCGGTACCAGGTTTCGCCTGCAATAATAATCATCAGCCATGAAATAATCATCATGACAATACCAAATTTGAATGTATCGGTAAATGTGTACATGTCAGTTTCGTAAAGCAAAGCAGCTGGCTTGCTATTAAATGGCAAAACATAAACGTGTTCGATCATGAAAGTGACAGGCAGCGCCAGGCTGATTACTTCAAAGCCAAACCTTCCGGCCACGCCAATGGCGATAGGGACAAATATCATGGTTCGCATGGTTTTCGACTGGAATATCAGTGCACTGAATATCATCACGCCAGTGAGCAAAAGATACAACACCCAAAAATGGGTATTCTCGCCTATGCCCAGGTGATCGAAGAAAGCGTTGACGCCGATAGAGGGCAGATCGGTAACATCCAGTCCCGAACCGAGGGTGTAGGCCCCGGCTGAGAACAACATCAGATGCCAGGGAATATCCACATCATTCCACTGCACAATGCCAATGCGGGGAAGCATGGCCACAATGGCGCCTACAAAGGCCACTGCCGTAGCACTGATGCCATGTAAACGGTCGGTTGACCAAAATCCCAGTATTAAAACAAAGATTACAATGGATTTGTATTCATCAATGGTAGGTTTGCCCATCATTTTGTATTCATTTTGGAGCCTTGCCATTCCACCTTCAATTTGAGGCAGACGTTCCTCTTTGGTGAGGGGGAAAAATATTTTGATGGCCAGAAGATAGCCAATAAGCATTAATCCGACCATTACAGGAAACTGTGCCATTACCCAGTCCGCAAAATAAACCTGGCTGCCAGTAGCGCCTGCGATCAGGGCTGCCGCAAGCAAATTGGCGCCTGAACCTGTAACAAAGGCTCCCGCCCCCAGGTTGATATTCAGCAGGTTTTGCAGAACTATACTCCGACCAAAATTATTCTTTTCATCACCGCTTCGTGCACCATAAATGGCTGATATTACCATAAATATAGGCAGCAAAATTGCCGCTTTTGCAGTGGTGGCCGAAATAAAGGCCGATAGTACAACATTTATGATGATAAAACTAATGAAGATGGTTCCCGCATTTTTGCCAAACCGAAGGATAAACCAGATGGCAAAACGCTTTGCAACGCCTGTTTTTACCATCATGCTTGCCAGAACAAACGACATGATATTGAGCCACATCACCGGGTGGCCAAGCTGGGCATAAGCTTCTTTTTCCGACAAAACACCCGTTAAAACAAGGGCAACTATGGTAATGAGTGAAGTAAGGTAATTTGGGATGGCTTCGGTCATCCATAAAATGATGGCTGCAGCAAAAATTCCCAACATCAGGTAATTGTTCCTGATGAATATTTCCATTCCGGTTTTCTCTAATGCTTTTTTTGCATTTTGCGATACAAGTGATGAAGGATCAATGTTTTGCAGGAAAGGCAGGTCGGCAAAAAAACCCAGATAAACGAATGCCAGCAAGGCCAGTGGTGGTCCAACAATGGCAAGCCATTTTTCGAAGGTAGATTTTTTGCGCCTGGGTAGTTTTTCCACCCGGTAGTTATTCATGTCGAGCGGATCAAAAGCCGGTTTTGACCTGAGTTCTTTTTCCTGCATAAACAAAAGTTATTATTTGATGATTCAAAAAAACACAATACCCGATAATAGTTTATTTACCAGGTTGTGAATGGGTTTTTCATCAGCATTACGTTGTAGTACTTCACATCCCCTGTTACTTCTTCGCCAAGCCAGTCGGGTTTTTCGAAGGATTCATCCTCCGAACCCAACTCGATTTCTGCCAAAATCAGGCCCTGATTTTCACCATAAAATTCATCGACTTCAAAGGTATGATTTCCCTGTTTTACCAGGTGGCGCGTTTTGTCGATTACACCGGGTTCGCAAATCTGCATCAACTCCTGTGCTTCGGTAACGGGAATTTCTTTTTCCCACTCATATCGTTTTGTGCCCTCCTGGTTTCCAATGCCTTTTATGGTAAGAAAACCTTTGTCGCCTTTCACACGTACTCTCACTGCCCTTTCGGGAACAGAACAAAGGTAACCCTGTGTTACCCTTGAACTTTTTGATACTAAAGGCATAAAATCGCCTTTTACCAGAAACTTACGTTCTATTTCCTGTGCCATATTTTAATTAACTTTTTTGTTAGTGGATACTTTTTTAAAATCACTATATTCAAAAATTAAATCACAAATAAAATCCAAAGATCAAAAGACAAATCACAAACAAAATTCAATGGTCGAAAATCAAATCACAAATGTGTCCGGTACGAAAACCATACATTGACGGGCAAAAGCCTGGTATGTTCTGGATTTCATTATTCCCGCCTGGTGTTTGAGAATTCGGCATGAGTTTGGTCAAACGCTTGTCGTAACTGTATGGGCTATCCTTTCGAATGAAAACCAGCGCTTTAGTCCAAATTCCTGATTTTTCAACACCTTCTTTTAGTATAGAATTATTTTTTGTCTTTTGGTAATTGCCAATTAATTGGCCAATGGTTTGTTAATCATTCCGATAATACGCTTGATAGCCTGCAGGTAATTGATATTTTCAACTCCTTCGAGCTGGCAATCGCGGATGGTTTTCTTAATATCTTCAATTTCCGAAGATTCAGAATTGATGGTAACTACCCGCGCTCCGTTGATGAGCACCACGCCATATTCGCAAATGGTGCTGTTAACCATGTAGCCAAGGCGCTGTTTGTGAACCCGCACAGCCTGAAGGTCGGGGTGAATCTGAATCAGGTGGATAAATTCATCGAAAGTGTAAATGTCTTTGTTAAAATCAGGAATTTCAACCTGAAAAGCTGGAAACACATCATTGGCAAGCGTTTCGACTTTCATTGGAAATTCGCCTTTCATCAGCGGATTCCACAACTCAAGTCCGTCTAAGGTTTCCACATAGGTTTTGATGTCCATTTTTCCATCACGGATTTTTGTATTGTTGATGTCGTTGGTACGCGACATGATGTAAATTTCGTCGGAATGGCGTTCCCACACCTTTTCCGGAACTGGTGCCGAAAAACGGGCCATGCGATGATGTGCATTGTCAAAATTCTGCCCGAATGATCTGAACTCGTAACGTGGTTTTGAAATTCCTCCGATCTCTAAATTTTCTTTTGCCATATTTTCTGTTTTATAAATTGTCGTTATGCTGACTGGTAATAAATTGTTTTTGTTTTAACTGAAAAGAGGAGCGGCGAACTTGTTTGCCGCTCCCTGGATTTACTAATTAAAAACTTATGGTAGAATGGTTGCATTGTTGTTTGATGCACCCTTTGTAATTTCTGTAAAAATGAAGAAATTATCGCTTCCATCGGGCTGACGGCCATAGGAATAGGTAGTTTCAACCATTTCGGGGAAGGTTATATCGTTGATGATGGTACCGTCGGGGGCCTCAAACCATAATTGTTCTCCGCCACTCGACAATCCGAAGCCGCTTGCTTCTCCGTCATCCACCACAATAACATAAAATCCGCCGGCGGGGATTATGGTTCCTGAAGGAAACTCTTTTTTGGGTTTGGTTCCGCTTTGGCCACCACCGTCATAAATTTTATATCCTGTCAGATCGATGTCGCCGTTTGAGGCATTGAAAATCTCGACCCAATCGGGGTCTTCGGTAGTGCCCCTTGAGAAAATTTCGTTAACCACAACCGTTACAGCCGGTGGTGGAATCGAATTGTCGTTTGCAGCACCGGGCGTAGGTACAAACAATATGATCCAGTTGGCGTCACCATCGGGGTATCTGCCAAACGACTGACCTTCTTCCATGGCTGGAAATTCGACGCTATCCACTACCATCCCTTCAATATTTTCGAGCCATATTTTTTCGCCGCCGCTCGATAATCCAAAACCGCTGGGGTCTTCATCATCAACCACAATCAAATACCAGGCGCCTGGCGAAAGTACGGTTCCGGCAGGAACCTCCTTTTTGGGTTTGGTTCCTGATTGTCCTCCGTTGTCGTAAATTTTGTATCCGCTGATGTCAAGTTCTGTGTCGGAAGGGTTGAAAAACTCAACCCAGTCGGGATTTTCGGTTGTGCCGCGCGAAAACACCTCGTTTATTACGGCAATGCCGGGGGGTGGGGGAGTTGAGTTGTCGTTGGCTGCACCAGGAGTAACCACATACAGCACCTGCATGTTCGCATCACCGTCGGGATATCTGCCGTATGATTGATCGGTTTCGAGCGCAGGGAAAGTAACGTTGTCGAGTACGATTCCGGATGTATTTTCGAGCCAAACCTGTTCGCCATTGCTTGAAAGCCCGAATCCACTCGGGTCGGCATCGTCGGTTACAATAACATACCACGATTTTGCCGGGATGACAGTTCCTGCAGGAATTTCTTTCTTTGGCTTTGTGCCGGCTTGTCCGTCGGCATCATAAACTTTGAATCCGCCAACATTAGCCTCAAATTCGGAGCTGTTGTATATTTCAATCCAGTCGGGATTTGTTTCGGTTCCTTTGCTGTAAACTTCATTGATTTTGAGCACGGCCTGTGGGGCTGCGGTTGAGTTGGCTGCTCCGCGGGTGATTTCGTTCAGCAACTCCCAGGTAGCGCTTCCGTCGGGGTTACGGCCAAACGATTGTGTAACTTCCATTGCAGGGAAGGCAATATTATCCACCAGATTGCCTGCGGCATTTTCGAGCCAGATTTCTTCGCCGCCACTCGAAAGTCCAAAGCCGGTTTCACCACCAATATCAGTAACTATCACAAAATAGCCATGTGCTGCAATCAGAGTACCTTCAGGGAAAGCGAGTTTTGGTTTAGCCCCCGATTGTCCGCCACTATCGTAAATTAGGTAACCGCTCAGGTCAACTTCTACGTCCGAATCGTTGTAAATTTCAACCCAATCGGGATCTTCAACCACGCCGCGTGAATAAACTTCGTTCATGACAATAAGCGGAGCCCCAACGGTGTAAGCTCCAGTTGAAACAGGAGCACCTGCCGGATAATACGCCTTTAATCCAAGTTTGTTTTCGGCCATCACATAGTATGAAACCGTTACTGATGATGCCTGACCAGGAATCTGTGCGGTGTACATGTTACCGCTGGCAGTCATGGTTACTTCAGTAAATGCTTTCATAGCTGTCTGATAAAACAATTTAACAGACTGAACCCCATTAAGGTCAGTAACTTTAACATTCACCTGAACGGGTTGATTCTCCACAGGAGCCTGCGGAGTGATGGTAAGATCGCTTACGACGGGAGGTCCTTCAAATATTTCGTCTTTAACACAGGCAGTCATGATTAAACTCATAACCAGCACCACTGACAATAAGAATTTTATTTTTTTCATACCAATTCGTTTTAAAAGTTCATAAATGATTAAAAATCAACTTCAAATCTGATTCCTAACATGTGGTAATCTTCACCAGCTTCGCCGGCAGGTTCAGCAACCAGTTTCGGATTGTTTGTCAGATTTCCATCAAGGTCGTGGCCAACATACAGTTTGTTTTTACCACTGGCATAGCGGTCGTGGTTCATGTAAGCGTAATTAAGCATGATCTTTACGTTGTTGTTGGCATAAAAATTAAGACCAACGGTGATTCCTTCGCCTGCTCCGCCCATCAATTCTTCAAATCCGCTGTTGAGGTTCAGGTAATCGTAGCGGAGGGCAAGTTCGATATCGCCCCATTTTTTGCCGCGCGAAACCTGGGTAAATTCTCCCTCGTTGGTGTTGTAGTTGTATTTTCCTCCAAAAATAAGGTAGCTGGCAAACACGTAAAAACCATCGAAGTTCAGGTTAGGCATGCTGTCGGTTCTCTGAACGCCACTCATGATGTATTCGCCCTGAATGCGCATATTTTTATGATATCCTGCTACTTCAAAACCAGTAAGCGTCGAATAGTCAATATTTCCAATCAGGTCGGTGTCCATGTATTTTTTGCGGTTGATTGACGAAAGGGAACGTGTTGAATACCTGATGGTTCCCGGAACCTCAGCATCTGATTTGGGTGTGCGGTACGAACCTGAAACCCCAAAATGCAAACCTTTGTTTACATCATTCCAAAATGGCATGGCAACCAGTTTACCAGTGAAAGAGTAGCCCTCGTCAATACCATAATCTTTATTGTTGTCAAGCGAAAACTGTCTTTCTTCGATGTCGTCAACTTTCTGGAAATGTACTCCACCAATGAAAAGCAGCCAGTTGCGGTTGTATTTTGCACCCAACCCGATGTGGCGTGACGGAGCAAAAGCATTTACAACACAAGGTCTTTCCATGAAGGTGAGGTAACGTGATGTTGTAGTCGATTCCATCGAAAATCCTTCTTTATAGTTACCGACCTTAAATTCGAGGTTTTTGTTCGGATTGTAGGCAAGGTAGGCGTCCTTGAGCTCGAGTTGCGAATTGGCAATGTCCATATCAATTTCGGCGTACCATTTTTCCATGAAATCCACTTTTGCTGCAAACCTTGCCCTGCGAATTGAAAGGCCGTTGCCAATAGGGTTCATCGTTTCGCCAAAGAATGTCTGAGCGTCAACCTGAACCCGGGCATCAAACCAGAATTTGTAATCGCCTGATTTGCTTTCATGCACCAGTATCCCGTTTCGTTCTTCAAGATACAGTGGATTCCTGTTAACCCTTACTCCATATTGGTTGTACCTCACGTTGTTAATCATAGTGACATCCAATTGGTTTTTCCCGTACAAAGCATATTCAGCCTCGTCGTGGTCAGGGTGCGTGAAAATGAGGATATCCGATGAATTGGCAGGTATTTCGATCGCATACCCACCATCGGCAGATGATTTAGCCGAGACGATGGCCCCTTTGAGCCGAATCTCAACATTGGCAAGACCCGCACCATCTTTCGATGATGTAATTTTGCCCATAACAGTCCTGTTTTGTCCGTAAGCAATAGCAAGGCTAAAGCTCATTAAAAGGACGAGAATTAGTTTTAGACTTTTCATGTTTAAAAATTAAATGTTATGAATAAATTGTATTAAATTATCAGCCCTGGAAAGGCCAAAAGTTTTCTTTAACCGGTAGCGTGCCACTTCAACACTCTTAGCAGATATGTTCATCAAAGTAGCTATTTCTTTTGTCGAAAGGTTCATTCGGGTTAGCGTTGTAAGTTTCTTTTCATTCTCGGTAAGTTGTGGGAATCTGTTTTCAAGTTTCAGCAGAAAATCCTTGTGAACCTTTTCGACCTGGGTATAAAAATTTTCTTTAACTCCCGAAAAAGTCATTCGTTGCCTGAGATGATTCTGGATATCCTGAATTTTTTTTCTGATTTTATCAGATGAATCTTCGCCTTTGGCAAGTTCAAGTTCGTTCAGTATTTTATCGAGATAGGTGCGCTGGTCGGTGAGATTGAGGGCTGCATTGGCAAATTCTTTTCTTTTTAGTTCCAGTTTGGTTTCAAGCATCGTTTTTTCGCGCTGGATGGCATTAATTTCAAACTCATTGATTGTTTTTTGGGCTGCAAAAAGCTGGTTTTGCTGGGTGAGCAATTCATTTTCGGCTTTAAGCCTGAGTTTCTGTTGTTTAAAAACTAAAAAAACCAGGGTAAAAATAATGAGTGCAGCCAAAAACAAAATTCCTGGCATGATAAGATTTACCTGACGCAACAAATCCGGTGCTATGTCAGGCGCTGCCTCAACAGCCTGTTTTACTGGCTCCGAAGCAGTAACCTGAAGGTCGAAGACGTTTTTTACAAAAAACAACATAAAAAAGGTCACAATTCCTGAAATAACAGGGGTTGCAACCCAACCGGCAACAATTCCGAATATGGTCTTCAGCTTGATTTCACGTGCACCTTTAATTAATCCGATGCCCAGCACCGAACCGATAATAACCTGGGTGCTCGAAACCGGAACAAGTGGCAAAGGAGGCAAACCAACCGATTTCAGAAATTCTGAAAAGCTGGCCGACGAAAACAGGAATAAAACCAGGCCGTGCGACAAAACCACTACAATTGCCGCTTCGGGAGAAAGCGAAAGAATGCCGTTGCCAACGGTATTCATCACTTTTTCGCTGTAAGTGAAAACTCCAACCGCTATGGCAAGCCCTCCAGCAAGAAACAACAATTGAACGCCATCGAGACTGAATAGTCCAAAATTTAATACCACATCGGGTGCAGCACTCACAAAAACACCCATAACATTGCCTATGTTGTTGGCGCCAAGGCTGTAAGCGCCAAAAGCTCCTGCCAATATCAGACTGACACGAATATAGTGATCGAGTTTTATTACATGAATTTTAGCTTTCCTGAGGAAGATCCTGGTAAGTACAAACAATCCCGCCGAAAACGCCATTCCTAACAAAGGGCCAGTGACCCAGGTGCTTACAATTTTTCCCAACACCCGTGTGTCTGTGGTGTGACCTGTAAAAAATGTCCAACCGATGATGGCACCAACCACTGCCTGGCTTGTTGAAACCGGAAGACTGCGTTTGGTCATTGTAAATACGACAATAGCAGCGCACAATGTAACGGTAAACCCTCCCGCCAACGCATCAACATTGCCTAAGGCATTCAGGGTTTCGGCACCCCCACGCCCTTGAAAAACAGCTCCAATAATCACAAATATGGAAGCGATAATGGCTGCCTTTTTAAAGGAAAGCATCTTCGACCCAACAGCAGACCCGAAAATGTTGGCCGTGTCGTTACCCCCGAGCGACCAGCCCAAAAACAAACCACTGGATATGAAAATCAGGAAAAGCAGCATGTAAGCTATTTAATTTCTGGATATTATGCGATTGTTACTGGTAGTATTCAAAGCCTGAAAATATTACATTGTACGTTTTATGGCCATAATAGATAAGAGGTCGGCCACCTTTTCGGCAGCATCAGAAAGGGTTTCGATATGAAGCGTGAAATACCGGAGGTGAAATTTTTCACTTAACTTAAGATTGGTCATTTCCTGGAAAGCTTTGCGCTTAATGGTCATGGCAATCTTATCCACCTCCTTTTCATAAAAATACACGCGGTGAATTTTTTCCTTAATCGATTCAGGATCACGGAAATATGCACGGGCAGCAGGAATTACGGTTTCAACAGCTGCAACATTAACTTCGGTAAGTTTGATAAATTCAGGATGCAATTCGGCGGGGATGTACGGAACTTCAACATCAAACTGATAAAGACTGGTTTTTGCCAAATCGATGATGTTGTCAAGGTCTTCGAGCAACCGCATGATGTCGCCCCTGAGTTGCGGCATCAGCGACCTGGTGTAGAGCAGGTTTTCGATTTTTCTTTTTGCAATATCAGCTTCTGTTTCAAGGTTGGAAAGTGTTCGCAGGTTGTCAGAGAAACTCTGGGAATTCTCTGCAAGGTAATTTTTAACTCCTTCCTGAAAAACAAGTACACCTTCGTCAATTTGAGTCATAAAATGCTCAATCAATTCTATCGTTTTGGTGGCATGTTTAAATGTGAGCATCATCTGTTTTTTTTGTTGACGCAAAAATAAAATATTCGCAATTGCATAATCGGGTTGAAAAATTTGTAAAACTTACCTGCTTTTTTGGTTGTAGGGTTTGTGGATGGTTATAATTGTCAGAAAAACAAAACAATAAAAGATCGATGTAGGGGTACTGAACTATTGGAGCCTAAATTAGCCTGCTACTTGTAGGGCAATTGCAGGGTTACTCATTCCGAAAAAAATTTTCTGGTTGGGTTGCTTTACGATCGAAAAGGGGATTTGATTTAATTGATTAAAATTTAAATACATACCCATTCACCGATTGAATGACAATCTATATTATTACGGCATCGCTTACTATGTGCATTTAAAACCCGAAAAGTGATGGCCTTGTGAAAAAAAATGCCTTCAGGCAAACAAAATTACCAGCGTGTGGATTGCTAAAGACTGCCTGTCTATTCAAGGATCATTTCGTCCACAAAAATCCAGGAAGGTGAACCAAACCCGCGGTGCCATTCGGGGCAAGTAAGCATCGAAATAGCCGAAATACGCAGATAACGTGCCTTTACAGGTTCAAATTCCATCACAAAAGGTATTGATTTCTGAAGATAGTTCCTGTCGCTGTTATCACCGCTTAATGTCGCAACCTCAATAAAATTCCTTCCGTCCTGCGATATTTCAAGCGTCACTTTTTCAGGAAGAAAAACCCACGATTCAACCGCCTTCAGGAAATTCATTTGTAACTTGCGGAATTGTTTGGTTTCACCCAAATCGGCAGTCATCACCATATTGTTGCCTTCGTAGCCCAGCCAGTTAAAGCGGAAATCGAGCCCGCCAAGCAGGTTGTCGGTCATTGCTTTTTCGCCGCCGACCTGGTATTTTGGGCTGTACTCGGTAAGACTTTTTAACTTGGCGCCTTTCAACAGATTTTCTTTAACCTGCCATTCGAGTTTTCGTTTGACAAAAGCTACGTAATCAGCCGGTTTTAAATTTCGTTCGTTTATGGTTTCAACCCCTGTAAACTGGCACAATTCTACAAATCTGTCGAGTTTTGCTAACATTTTATCATCAATTTTATGCCTGCCATCCTGCTTGATTATGTATTTAACTTTATCATTATCAGTATTGAGGGCAATATCCAGAAAAGCAAAATCGGCAGGAATCCTTGTGCGCAGCACCCTTTTAAGAATTGTTTGGTCATCCAAGACTGCTTTTTCAGCCTCATCCATGAGCGACTGATAGGTCAGCAGCAAATCCGGTGTGAGGAATGCCTTGTAATAAAACACAGGGAATCCGTAAATATCGAGGTTTTGAGTTTCTTTTACCTTTTCCAGGTTCTGGTGCATCAAATTGAAGTATTGGCGGACGAAGGGTGCTGCTTTCCCGTAATAATTTCCCATAAAATGATTGATGACCGAATCGGCGTTGAGGTCAGGATTCCAGAGCAGTTTGGCAATAAGGTACTGTTTCAGGTCCGAAAGATCGCTCCACGAATGGCCACTTCCCTGTTGAAACATCATGTTTACCCCGTTGTCACGAAAAAACTGAATGTTGGGTTGTAAGACCGTAAAATTTGGAAATGGGGTTAAATAATTTTGAAACTGAACCACATAATCCCATGCAAAAATGTTGTCGGTTATTTGGTTCCAGTCTTTCATATCCTTCACAAAACCAGCGCTGCGCGGGTCATCCGACAGTGGCATGGAACGGTTACATTCGATAGAACAAAACATGATGTTCACATTTTTGCGCGGAATGATGTTTTTTGGCGCTGACCGGGTGAACTGGTAGGCCAGCGTTGAAATTTGCTTTTCGGGATAAATGCCGGCAATCTGGTTGGCCATTTTGATGTATGCCCCCGAAATGTTTCCATATCTTTCATACAAATGCTGGCAGTTTTCGCATTCACAATAATTTATGCAATCGTTTTGCGACACCGACCAGTAAACTGCATCAGGGTTTTCTGTCATTTTTTCACCCAAATTATTGGCTAAGAGTACAATTACCTCAGCATTGGAAAGGCACAACTGGCCATCTTTAAGTCGTCGGCCATTGACCAACGCAAAATATTCGGGATGAGCATCAAAATATTTTTCAGGTGGAACCAACTGTTGAAATGTGTGCACAAACATTCCCCAGCTATCGAAGGAACTGATTTTGTGCCATTGACAAAAATCCTCATTCCACCTCCCGATAAAATGGGGTACCCTGAACGCGAATGCCGGTTCGTAAAGTTTTCTGACCGCAGGGATTATGATGTTGTAATATTCAGGAACGAATTCTTCATCAACCGAAAACCGCATGCATCCAAGGTACTCTTCGAGAAGTGTGTTTACAGCGTAAATATCACCCATAGGGTTTTTCCCGGCAAGGTAAACTTCATTGTTTTTTGCTACAATCAGAAATGTATCTTCAAATTCTGAAAGTTCGAGCCATGTTTTGTCATCCGGAAGAAGCAGGTTTTTTCCGATGTAAATGGTCACAGGCTTATTGTGAAGTCCTTTTGTAATTTCGGGTTTAACTCCCGACATTTTCTGAAAATAATTTTGGAGCTGAACCGCAGCCTTTTCAGTCATGCTGTCGGGTTGGGCAGGGATGAATATTGTTGCAAGCGATTGGCCGTTTTTTACGATTTCAATTTGTGCCTGAAGCATTAAATTGCAAAAAATTAGAATTAAAAAAAGGATAATATTTTTCATTGCATGTACCGGGGTTATTTGAAAATGTCCTGCATTTCAATTTCAAATTCAGGGAATAATTCAGATTTCACCTTTAAATCGCTTTTAAAAGTTGTTCCTTCATTATATTTTCCGTTTTCATTCAGATCGAAAATGGAAATTGCTTTGTCGGCAGGGAAAACAACCCAGTATTCCTTCACTCCGCTTTGTTCATAAATTTCAAATTTGTCGTGTAGGTCTCTTTTTGCAGAAAAAGGCGAAATTATCTCCACAATGAGGTCAGGTGCACCCAGGCAGCCTTTTTCATCCAGCTTGCTCAAATCGCAAACCACAGTAATGTCGGGCTGAACAACTGTAAATATTTTATGATGGTCTTTATCTGACTTGTCTTTTGGTAACCTCACATCAAAGGGCGCCGGAAAGACCTGACAAGGATTATTTTTGAGGAAAAACCAAAAATTGCTGTAAATCGAACCTAAGATCTGCTGATGTGTTTTTGCAGGGGCGGGGCTCATCATTTTGATGAATCCGTCTATCAGTTCCCTGCGTTTTTCGTCAAACCAGGTAAGATAATCAGCATAGCTGTAACGCTGATTCAATGACAATTTTAGTGTTTCCATAAAATCGGGTTTAGTAATTTTTTCAACAAAGATAAAAAATCCCCGAAGTAGAAAAGCTGTAATCAAAAATATGCCGGTAAGTGCCGTTTTCGATTTTGTCTAATTTTGACCGCAATATCATCAATCATTTTTTATGATCTTAAACACATCATTGATTTAATATGAACCCAATTCTACGTTTTTTTTTAAGCGAATCGATAAAACACCGCCAAAGAGAAGAAGGTAAAAAGGCCACCATGCGCGAAATTTACAAGGAAGCAATGAGCCTGAAAGTTGATTTCAGGCATTTTTTTCAGAATGCTGTTTTTATTATTCTGGGAGTATTGTCAGCAGGCTTTGGTCTTAAAGGTTTTTTATTGCCCAACGCCTTTATTGATGGAGGAATCACCGGGGTTTCTCTCATCATTAACCATGTTTCTTCTTTGTCAATTTCATTGCTGATTGTTGTTCTCAACATACCCTTTATAATCCTGGCATTCAACACGGTAAGCCGTTCATTTGCAATCAGCAGCATCATAGCAATCGTACTTTTATCCATGGCAATTCTTGTGATTCCATATCCCATTGTAACACACGATAATCTGCTGATTGCTGCTTTTGGCGGATTCTTTCTTGGGTTGGGCATTGGATTGGCCATTCGGGGAGGCGCTGTGCTGGATGGTACCGAAATTTTGGCGGTTTACATCAACCGTAAATCAGCCCTTACCGTGGGTAACGTTATCTTGATTTTTAACCTGATTATTTTTTCGACCGGTGCTTATTTTCTCTCTGTCGAAACGGCGCTTTATGCCATCCTCACCTATTTTGCAGCCTCGCGAACTGTTGATTTTGTGGTCGATGGCATTGAAGAGTACATCGGCGTATCCATTATTTCTGATCAAAGCGAAGAAGTAAGGCTTACCATCATCGAAAAACTGGGCAGGGGTTGTACCATTTATCTTGGAAAAAAAGGATTTGCAAAGCGGGGTGAAGTTACTCAGGAGGTAAATATTGTTTACACCGTGATAACCCGGTTAGAATTATCGAAGCTCAAGGCTGAAATAGAAAAGGTTGATGATAAGGCCTTTATCATCATGAATTCCATCATCGACACCAAAGGTGGGATGATTAAAAAGAAACCCTTGAAAAAACTGAAACATTAAACGATGCCATACCTTTTTGTTTCATTACTATCGAAAAACCAGAATGAGTCGAAAAAGTATGATCAAATAAAAGTAAAAATACTGCATCGAATCAATCAAGGCAAAATGATGGAATTACTGTATTGAGGGTAATTACCCCAATGGCCCTCATACAAACAATGGAGGGAATTATTTTGCAGAATATGGCCATGGTATGATGATATTTTCTGCCATCGAAGGAAATGTTCAAGGTACGAAATACCGAGGCCTGAATCATTCGATACATCAGTTGCCTTTCGGACGATAATGAATAGAAAGTCACTTTGAACCAACCCACTACATTTTTGTTTCTTACAACAAAATACAACTTTTGATATGAATACATTTTTGAAACTCTTTCTGATAGCGCTTCCGGTATTTTTTGCCATCGACATGATCTGGCTTGGGCTGGTTGCAAAAAATTTTTACCGTCATCAAATCGGTTTTCTGATGACACCAAATATTAACTGGCTGGCTGCCATCATCTTTTATCTTCTTTTCATAGCCGGAATGGTGATTTTTGTCATCCGTCCTGCTGTTGAGATGAACTCGTGGCAACATGCCGTTTTATATGGCGCGTTGTTTGGGCTTATCACCTACGCCACCTACGACCTTACCAACCTGGCAACTTTGAAGGATTGGCCTGTTTTGGTCACCATCGTTGATCTGGCCTGGGGAACTGTGTTGTCGCTCTCCGTGTCGGTAATATCCTTTTTTATTGCAACCAAAACCGGGATATGAATATTTACTTCATTATGCTTATCACCCTTTGGGTGTACATGACCTTTTGGTTTCTGGTATCGGTTGAAAAAGGCCGCAACGACATTGCCGATGTTGCCTGGGGATTAGGTTTTGTGGTTATGGCCTGGGTTTCGTTTGTCATAACAGGACAATCGGGAATCCGGGCTATTTTGGTAAACTCGCTGGTTACCCTCTGGGGAGTGCGCCTTGCCTGGTTCATTCATGGCCGCAACAGCGGAAAACCCGAGGATTACAGGTACAGAAAATGGCGCGAAGACTGGGGCAAATGGTTTTATTTCAGGTCGTACATGCAGGTTTTCATGTTGCAGGGAGTTTTGTTGTTTTTGGTTTCGCTGCCGGTTGTTTTTGTTAACGATAGCGCCGGTACAACGATAAGTTTCATCGATCTGGCGGGAGTTATCGTTTGGCTGACCGGCTTTGTTTTTGAAGTTGTTGGAGACGCACAATTAGCCCGCTTCCGAAGGAATCCATCCAACAAGGGTAAACTCATACAAACCGGTTTGTGGAAATACACGCGCCATCCCAACTATTTTGGTGAAGTAACCCAATGGTGGGGCATCTGGATTTTTACATTCGCCATCGGTAAAGCGCTGATTGGTTTGATTGGGCCTGCAACCATCACCCTGCTGATTTTGTTTGTATCAGGCAATCCACTGTTAGAAAAGAAATACGAGGGTCGCGCTGACTGGGAAGAATACAAGCGGAAAACCAGTAAGTTTATTCCAATGCCGGTAAGGAAATTTTAAAAAATGTGGGGTAGCCAACCTCCAAACATTTTACACCACCCCTCAAACAAAGGTTTTTATCATTTTAAAACCGGCTCAACCTTTTCCCACCTGTAAATATCCCACCGGTTTCGGGGCCGGTCGCTGGCATGCCATTTAAAATCTCTTAATTTCAATTCTTCCTTCGGAAATTCATTTTCGGGATAAAGGATTGCATCGGGATTGTCGAAATAAAGAATATCTGAAATTTGCCGGTCAACAATAAAAATATCCATGTTCGATGCCTGCCCCTTGTTGATCCCAATGATGGTTCCGTCTTCCTCACGCACAAAATACACTGTTTCGCTGTTGCCGGTTACCGTCATTTTATAAAGCTCATTTTTCTTAAAGTAGCCGGTCATGTTTTTGCCTTTTATCTGGTTGAAGTTTTCTTTGTTAAACTTATCCACCGAAATGATGAACGACGAATTGGTCATGTTCATCGAATC
The DNA here is from genome assembly GCA_937950125.1 of uncultured Bacteroidota bacterium. Classification (GTDB taxonomy): domain Bacteria; phylum Bacteroidota; class Bacteroidia; order Bacteroidales; family 4484-276; genus CALFEP01. The sequence goes on along the minus strand of CALFEP010000297.1, from coordinate 4,740 downwards.
CACCTGTTGGTTTGACGAAAAAATAACAATATTTTCGGCAGTGAGCTGGTTTTCCTGTGTCCACAGCACTGGTGAATGAAATAAGGTGATGGTGGAATCGGAAAACGAATACACCAGCGAGTCGCACATTCCCTGGAGGTCGGTTTTGTAAAATTTACACTTGAAATAGGCTAACATTTTCTGCGGATTGTCGGTGGTGTCAAAGGTCAGCCTCAATGTATCGGCGTGCATAAAAAGGCTGTCCTTTTTATCCATCAAAATGGCGGTGGCACTGTCGGTGGCAAACGCAAAACCATCGTTTGGCCGGTAATCGGCAAAATTGCCGGTGATGATAACTTTTTGAACCGAATCCTTTATAAATGCATTCCCCAAAATCCGACCCGCTCCGGTGGTTTTGTCATAAAAAATTTTGTCACCCGAAAGGTACTGTTCTTTGTAAGTGAGCCAGGGTTTTAAGGTAAGTTCGGTTTTATCGGTTTTGGTGTCGTACCAGCCGTCTTCGGCGTACAAAAACTCGTCTTTGCCTTTGATTGTAGTTGGCCCGTTTATGAAGGCAATTTCCGACTGGGTGTTGTATTTCAGGGTGTCCGATTCCAACACGTAATCGGGATTGGTCAACACAACATCTTCCTTAAAAAACAAGTCTTTGGTGTCGGTGTGATAAAAGCCCTTTTTGCTCGTCAGTTCGTTGTCTTCGTTCAGGATTTTTCCACCCGTGGTATAAAAAGCAATGCCGGTCAGGCGATTGTAGGTCAGGTGATCGGTAAGCAGTGTAGCGTTGTTATCAACAAGTCTGACATTCCCGGTAGCGATGCCAATTTTTGTATTTCCGCTGTAATGAAGTGTATCACTGTAAAGGCTTAAGGTGTCGTTTACTTTTACATGCACTTTGCCATACGACCGGAGATTGTTCTCGGAGTTGTCGAAAACCGCGCTGTCGCAGTACAGATAAGCGCTGTCGTGTTCAAAGACCACATCACCAATAAAAATATTCAGTTCTTTACCGTGCTGGTTCTGGCCTAACATGCTTTCGGCTTTTATCAGCTGGATTTTGGTTTTTTTCTGTGCAAAAATATGCCCGGTGTATCCCTGAATACCAAGTATCAGCAATGCATAAACGAAATATTTATGAAAAAATCTGTGAGCCATTTATTTAGTAAAAGCGGCAAATTTAGCCAAAAACGCAATACCGGGAATTTTCGTTTGGAATCCAAATAAATTGAGTGCCCTTACGATTGATTTCGTTAAGAATCTCTACATTTGGCAGCCTCAAAAAATGGCATTTTTCATCATGAAGAAAAATTTTGATCCAAAGAAAAACTACGAGGAATCCCGGAAAAAAATTGGTTACGTACCCAGAAATAAAGCTACCCAAAAGGATTATGAGCGCATTGGTTTTATGTCGGGGCTCGAAGTTCATCAGCAGTTGCTTACCGATAAAAAACTGTTTTGTCATTGTCCGGCAGGTTTGTACAACAAAAGCGAGGTTTACGATGCCGAGTTGATCCGTCACATGCGGCCAACGCTGAGCGAGCTGGGCGAGTACGATGGCACAGCACTGATGGAATTTAAAACCCGTAAGGAAATTGTTTATCGCGTAAAAAACGAAACCACCTGCACCTACGAGGTTGACGACACACCGCCTTTTCCGCTTAACCGCCAGGCTTTGGAAATTGCCATCGAAATTTCGTTGCTTTCAAAGCTCAATATTGTTGGTGAAGTTCACATTACCCGAAAGCAATACCTCGACGGAAGCATCCCAACAGGTTTTCAACGGACAGCAATCATTGGTGTAGAAGGCGAAATTCCGCTCAGGCATAAAAAAGTAAGACTCATTCAGCTCAGCCTTGAGGAAGATTCTTGCCGCGAGATTTCGGATATCGGCCATGTACGCGTTTACAAAACCGACCGACTGGGTATGCCACTCATCGAAACTGTGACCTATCCCGATTGTACAAACCCCGACGAAGTGAAAGAAGCCTGCGACTACATTCGGTTTCTCAACCGAAGCACCGGAAAAGTAAGAACCGGCATTGGCGCTGGCCGCGAAGACGTAAATGTGAGCTGCCGCGGTGGCTCACGGGTGGAAATAAAAGGCGTAGCCCACATAAAATGGATACCCGAACTCACCCACAACGAATGTTTCAGGCAGTGGGCGCTGCTTGCCATCAGAGAAGAATTGCTAAAACGCATCCCCGAAACCGAAAAATGGGTTGTTAAACATGAATTTTTAAACTTCCACATGTTTGGATTTACCTATCCGCCCATAGTAGCATCAAAAAATTCAGGATTGCGGATTATGGCCGTCAACCTGCCGAAATTCAGGGGAATACTATCGCATTTTACACAACCCGGAAAAATGTTTGCCGACGAACTCAGCGACAGGTTAAAGGTAATTGCCTGTATCGAGAAACCGCATCTGGCACATACCGAGGAATTTGACCCTGTTGTTTCACATGCCGATTTTGAGAAAGTCAAAGCGCTTTTCAATGCCGAAAAAGATGATGCACAACTTATCATCTGGGGACCGGAAGCTGATATGAAAACTGCCCTTGAAACGGTTGAAGAACGATGCCGAATGGCTTTTGCCGGAGTTCCCAACGAGACCCGTAAATCGTTTGAAGATGGAACTACCATTTTTGAACGGGTACTTCCTGGCGCCGACCGCATGTACCCCGACACCGATTCGGCACCCATTCCGTTAGAAGACGAATACATCGAAAGACTCAGGAAAAATATCCCCGACGAGGTAATCGACCGGTACCACAAACTGAAAAGCTGGAATGTGCCCGAAGACACTTACACCTACATCTTTAAGAAAAACCTTTTTCCACTTATCGAACAAATTGTGAACGATTTAAAAGTTGATCCGGTTTTTGTTGGTACTTTCTTTGGCCACAACGTAAAATTCGTTGAAGGTCATTTTCCAGGTGTTTACAGATTTGATTACAGGATTTTCTATTCACTCTTTAAATACCTTGACGCCGAAAGACTCGACTTTGAATTAGCCAAAAATATGCTTCCAGTCCTGTTTGAACATCCAAAAATGGAATTCGAATCGGTGCTTACCACCATGAATTTTAAGCGGGAAACCACAAAAGACCTGTTTGCCAGGGTTGGTTTCCTCAAACAGAAGTTTGATAAAATAAGGAAGTCTGGAAATATTCAGGATGAGATAAACTGGATTATGGGTCAGGTGCGCCCTTCGGCAATTGGAAACATCAATCTGACAGAGTTGATGAATGAAGTAAGTAAAATTTCGGCGCAAGCAAATTCCTGACCTTTCTCAAAATCAGCCAGAGGTGGAATTCAGCAATTATCAAAAGGAGCTTCTCAGGCAGGAATATGTCGGGCGCATCAACAAGGTGGTCGATTACATCGAAAAGCACCTCGATGACGAGCTAAGCCTTGAAGTTCTGGCCGATGTTGCCAGTTTTTCGAGGTTTCATTTTCACCGTTTATTTTCGGCAATGACCGGCGAAACTGTGAATAACTTCATCAGAAGGGTTCGCCTCGAAAGGGCAGCTTCACTTTTGATGGTGAAAAACCGTTTTACGATTTCCGAAATAGCCACCATGTGCGGTTTCTCGGGCAATGCTGTATTCACAAGGGCTTTCGCCGATTATTTTACCATGAGTCCCACAGCCTTTCGTAACGGGGGCTTCAGGGAGCTTGGCAAGATTCGCAAACTACATAGCAAAAAACATCAACAACACAGCAACCAAAGCAACGCCCTGCAGGATGGCTCAGACTACTTTCGTCCCGTTAATTTTAAACAAAAAACAGGTATAATTATGAAAGTAGAAATTAGAGAAATGCCCGAAATGCACGTTGCTTACGTGAGGCATAAAGGAAATTACAGTGAAATAGGCCCTGCTTTTGACAAACTCATGCGCTGGGCCGGACCTCGTGGCCACATCAGGCCTCCGGAAACAAAAGTGTTAGCCGTTTACCACGACGACCCTGAAGTAACCGAGGAAAAAAATCTGCGGACAAGTGTTTGCATCACTGTTCCCGAATCCACAAGGGTGGAAGGCGAAATCGGGTTGATGAAAGTGGAAGGTGGAAAGTATGCCTGTGGCCATTTTGAGGTGAACGAGAAAGAATTTCAGCAGGCCTGGGATGCCATGATGCGCGATTGGCTGCCCGAAAGTGGCTACCAATGTGCGGACAGGCTTCCTTACGAACTTTACTACAACAACCACGAGGAACATCCCGAAAAGAAACACATTGTGGATATCTGCATCCCCGTGAAACCATTGTAAATCTCACTTACAAGAGTATCGCCTGAAGCGATATGAGTATTACGACGCAAAAAATGGAAACCCTGATACTTCTCTCAAAGTATCAGGGTTTTGTGTTTTCGGTTGAAAAGATGCGATGAAAATCAGTTTTCAGGCCGAAAAATGCCTTTTATAACCTGATGAAAAAAAGAAAGCCACTGGCTTTGCTCAGGCTAAGTTCCTGATAATTATTCTTCCAAACAACAATCTAACTTTTTGTATCAGCCGGTTTTACCACTTTTTCCGGCTCTGGCTGTGGATTTGGCGCCGCCTCAGGATGTTTTAATTCACCGGCTGGTTTTGTTTCCCCTTTCATTTCTTCATCAACACCCTTGCTTGCGTCTTTAAACTCCTTAACCCCTTTTCCCAAACCCCGCATTAGTTCGGGGATTTTTTTTCCGCCAAAAAGTAAAAGAACAATGGCTGCAATAAGCAGAATTTCCTGTCCGCCAAAGGC
>CALFEP010000296.1 GCA_937950125.1 uncultured Bacteroidota bacterium | reverse complement strand
CCCAATCTGCTGAATGTCTGGCGGAATCTTCCTTACGGGTTCTCCGTTCCAGATTTTTTCAGTATCCTTTGAGCCAAATGAGACGATCATATTGTGAATTTGCATTACTGACGCCAAAGATAACTATTTTGTTTCAGACACAGGTATCTTCTTTTGCCGGATAATGTTACAGTTATGGCCTGATAAAGGTCACCCGGTTTTTTCAAAAGCAAAGGACAGGATTGGTTTCCTTGAAATAGGAATTTGTTGTGATAAAGTGCTTGATATTATTGATTCTATGATGTGAGAATGTTCACATGCAGACGCTAAAAAAACATTGGATAGCATTTGATGAAACCCCTAAGACCATTTAATGAAACCCTCGACGATTATTTAATGAAACCCTCAAGACCATTTGATAAAACCCTCAGGACCATTTGATGAAACGGACGGAAAGGGTTTAAAATGAACCTCGGAGAAAATTTAATGACCCATATTGAAGAACTTGAAGGTTAAACCATTCGATTGGGTTAACCAGTATGAAACAGCAAAACTTTTTTCATAGACTTGATTTTAAGGGCATAAATGTGGCTTAGTGTTTATGTTTATTATTTTTCCTCAGGTTGTAACAATCGGTATGGTTGAGCGTCTAAACAGTGTTTCATTTCAAATTATCGCGGTAAAACAAAATTTGAACCTGGCTTATGTTTACAATTTTCATGAAAACTACGATCCGTAATTTCCTAAAAAACAGTGGATTTTCAGCCATTAATATCATCGGACTGGCAGTAGGACTGGCAGCTTCGCTGATGATTGCCATGTGGGTTTTCGACGAGCTGAGTTATGACCGGTTTCACCGGAATGCAGACCGGATTTTCAGGGTAGAAAGAGACATTGTTTACAAAGGGCAGGCTTATTTTGTTCCGGTAACAGGAGCCATTTATGGCAAAACAATCCTCGAAGACTATCCGGAGGTGGAAAATATGGTCAGAATTGATGTGCAAACCCATTCCATTGAAGACAAGAACCTGACAAGATTCAACGAAACTGTACATTATGCCGATGCATCATTTTTTGATGTGTTTTCGTTCCCTCTCAAACTGGGTGATCCTAATACAGCACTTGTTGAACCTCAATCACTTGTATTGTCGGAGGAAACGGCAGCCAAATTTTTTGGGAATGAAAATCCGCTCAATCAAACGCTAAGGATTGACAGGAATGGTGAGATGATTCCGTATAAAATAACGGGAGTCCTACGAAAATTACCCTCAAATAAGCATTTTCAGTTCAGCATACTTGGTTCATTTTCCACCCTCGAAAAGGTTTATTCTGCGGAGCAATTGAACACCTGGCTGAGCAATTATCTGTACACTTATCTTTTGTTGAAGCCGGAAGCCGGGAAAAAGCAACTTGAAACCAAACTAGACGGGCTTGTAAACGATAAAATAATTCCGGCATACACCGAATTTCTAACCTCAGCCGGAGGCAACGATGCAAGTTTCAGGTTGTTCCTCAGGCCAATAACAGACATTCATCTAAAGGCCGGGTTAATGTGGGACATCGAGGTGCAGGGGGATCTTACCGCCGTGTATGTCTTTTCCATTATTTCTTTGCTTATTTTGCTCATCGCCTGCTTTAATTTTATGAGCCTCTCAACAGCACTTGCCGGAAACCGTTCGTTGGAAGTGGGAATAAGGAAAACAGTTGGTTCAGGAAGGAATTTGCTGATGTGGCAGTTCATTGGCGAATCCTTATTTACTTCACTTATATCAGCAGTGATTGCCCTGGGGCTGATTCAGATTTTTCTTCCCTCCTTTAATAACCTGACTGATAAAGTCCTTTCGCTGGCAGTATTTGGAAACTTTGGTAATTTTTTGATACTGTTATTGATAATTGTCGGAACCGGTTTTTTTTCAGGAATTTATCCAGCATTTTATCTTTCAGCTGTAAAGCCAATCACAGTGCTAAAAGGAAGGATGAGGGATACAAGCAGGAATTTCTCATTCAGGCAGGTGCTGGTGGTGCTACAGTTCACAATTTCCATTGCATTGATAATTGGCGCCATGACTGCCTTGCGCCAGATGCGTTACATGCAAAATAAACCGCTGGGCTATGACAAGGACAACCTGTTGGTACTTCCGGTGGAAAGCAATGATATTATTTCACATTACGAATCTTATAAAAGTGATTTACTTTCAAATCCCGTTATTAAATCGGTTACGGTATCGCAAAAAGTTCCTGCTGAAAGAGAGTATTCCGACACAGGCTGGGAAAATGATATCAACGATGAGGTGTTTTTGTCAAGATTTTTCACCGTAGATTTTGATTTTCTTAAAACCTATAAATTGAGTATGGCAGCCGGAAGGTTTTTTGAAAAGGACCAGTCAACCGACAGGAATTTTAAGGTGGTGATAAATGAAACAGCCGCAAAAAAACTGGGTTATACAAATCCGGAAGATGCATTAGGCGATAAATACCACGCCGACTGGATCGCCAAGGAAATAGATTCATTGTCGGAAGGGCAGATTATTGGAGTTGTGAAGGATTTTCATTTTCAGTCGCTTAAAAATAAAATTGAACCGCTTGCACTTATCCTGGCAGAGACCTGGATAAACAGGATAACCGTGAGGTATGCCGATGGGAGAGAAAAAGAGGCCATCGAGCATGTTGAAAATACCTGGAAAAAGCATTTTCCAGGGGTCCAGTTCAGCTATTCCTTTATTCACGATTATCTGACGACATTTTATAAATCGGAGCAGAAACTGGAAATGATCCTTTTAGTTTTTACATTCCTGGCTATTTTTATAGCATGCCTTGGCTTATTTGGTCTGGCCATCTTTATAGCTCAGCAAAAGGTGAAGGAGATCGGCGTGAGAAAAGCCCTTGGCGCCTCAACATGGAATATCGTTTATTTATTGTCAGCTTCATTCACCAAATGGGTTTTAGTGGCAAATATTCTTGCCTGGCCGGCATCCTGGTATTTTATGAATGAGTGGCTGAGTAGTTTTAGTTACAGAATTGAAATGAATGTATGGACTTTTCTGGCTTCAGGTTTACTTGCGTTGGTTGTTTCGTTGTTTACCGTAACCTACAGGTCGTGGCTTGCTGCAAGACGCAATCCGGTAGAATCGCTCAGGTATGAATAATAGATGGGGTTTCTCACGAGCATTGGTTTAAATGTCGGCAAAGAAACTGACCAATCTGGGTCATAACAATGGTAGCCTCAGCGAAAATTCCTGAAAATGCCGGGTAGCAATGGCACATACCTTCGCCCACCGCAAGTGTAACGTCAACCCCTGCTTTTCGTGCCTTATCGGCAAAACTGAGGGAATCGTCCAATAAAATTTCATCGCTTCCTACACTGATATGTAATGGCGGAAGTCCGGTCAAATCTCCGTAAAGGGGCGAAATCCATGGATTGGTGCGATCTTCTTTGCCGGCATACAATATGCTGCAACTTTGTGCACTTCCTTCAGGTGAAACACAGGTTTTGGCATTTTTTATATACGATTCGCCTGAAAGTGACAGGTCGGTCCATGGGGAAAGAACAGCAGCGGCTGCGGGTAGCGGAATACCTTTGTCCTTTAATGCCAGAAGTGTGGCAAGGCACAGACCTCCTCCTGCTGAATCGCCTGCAAAAGCGATGTCTGTTGGCTCAAAACCTTCGTCTAAGAGATAATCGTAAGCCGCAAGGGCATCCTCGAGGCCTTGTGGGAAGGGATGCTCGGGCGCAAGCCTGTAATCGAAAACCAGCGCATTGATTTTGCCTCCTTTGACAAATTTTATAACATGTTGCCTGTGCGACTGAGGCGAACCAATTACATACATGCCGCCATGAAAATATAACAATGCCTTTTTTTTATTAGCTTCAGGAATTCGTAACCATTCAGCATACATATTCCCAATGGTGAAATGCTCTATGATGAGGTTTTCGGGCAACCGGCCAAACATTCTGCCGGCCTTTTCTGTTTTCTTTCTAAGTTTTATGATTCCTTCCGGCGAATTGTCGAAAGGTTTCGGCCTGAGCTGAAAGCTGAACAAATGCCGGTTTTTTATCAAACCTAATACAATACGGCTTTTAAAACTCTGCATTGGTAATGATTTATTGTTTGTTTTCTAATCTTTAATACATCTTATACTAAATCCGTAGTTTTTGTTGTAGCTGTACGAGTGTGCAGCTTCGCCATAGTTGTACAGGCCCCGGTACCAGGCACTGGTAGAATTGTTTTCGGTGGAAGTCCAGAAATAGCCAAAATAACCGATGTAGTAATACTGTTTGTTGACGTCGGAAAACCCACCGGGATGGCCTGTAAAGCCGCTGCTGTTGGTGGCGCCTGTATTTGGGGCAGCCCACAGGCCGGTTTGTGCTTCGATGGTACCCGTTGATTTCATTTTGCCACCCGCAACATTCACATCACCCAGGGTATGAATAAGGTCTATAAACTCGCTGTGCGAAGGTATGTGCCAGCCGGTAGGACATATTCCGGTACCAGATTCAACGTTGGTATAATCCATCATTTCGTTCCATTGATAAAGGCCACCATAGACGTTGCATTTGTCGGCCAAATCCTGGTAACAGTATTTTTCGATAGTGCTGTTGTTGGATTGATCACCCGAAATGTTTATTTGTGTACCCACATTCAGGTTCTGAGCCATCCAGCATTGTGTGCCAATTTGTTTTGTATTGTATTCGTGTTGGTCACGGAAATCGGTTAACTTTTGTCCACATTGCCAGGATTGAAAACTGATGGTTACCTCATCGGTTAAAGTGCAATAATCGCTGAAGACAGACCATCTTAAAATGTAGGTTTCGCCTGATTTTCCGGTGAATTGACTTAACGGTCCGGATGGATTTTCGATGGCTCCTCCCGCGCCCGACACAATGCTCCATATACCGGTTCCGGTAACAGGAGTGTTTGCCTGTAACTGCGTTCCGTTCCCGGGAAGGTTTAACTGATCGGGGCCGGCATTTGGCGTCGTTGGAGGGTTTACATAAAAAAGAAACATGGTATCCTGTGAAAAAGTTGTACTGGGTGGCACAGGACTTACAATTATGGTGAGTTTTGTAAACCCAATCATGTAATCGATAAAAGATGGGTAATAAATTGTAGTAAGTGTGTTTTCGTTGCTGAACACTCCAAAACCCTCGGTAAACCACTGCACATTTGAGAAATCGGATGCCGTGGCTGCCAGATCGACCGGGAAATTTTCGCAGACAGTTTGGTCAGGTCCGGCGTCCACAACAGGGTCGGCCAAAGCAGTGGTTTGAAAATTCCAAACTGGGCCGGTAGTTGTATTTCCTTTTCCATCAAAAGCAACAATGTGCCAGTAATAGGTTGTTGCAGGTTGCAGTCCGTTCACTGCAAGAAATGGGTCTGAGATTCCGGTTTTTGTCAACTGTGGTGGATTAGAAACGCCAAAATAGATATCAAAGGTCAGCGGGTTGTTTTCAGGGTCATTACACTCCCAGGTAAGTTCAAGCTGGAGCGGCTGATTGCCGGCGTTATCGGGGATTGAGGGATTAAAAGGGGCTGAAGGCGGCTGATTTTTGATTTCGTTTCCACAGGTTTCAAACCATCCTGTTCCATTATAAAAGTTGAGGCATTTGGTGGTTGTATTAAAAATCTGCATGCCTGTTTTAGGGTTTTCAAGGTTGTTGCGCTCCTGTTCTGAAAGGCAAAGAATCCCCCCACTTGATTCAGCAAAAAAAGCATATGGAACACTTAAAAACTGTGTTGTTCCCAACATCAGAAAGTCTCCGGTCGATTCGGTATCCAGCAAGGTTTCGAAGTAGAAGCTGGTTTTGCCCCAGCCAATATCCTGAAATGAGCCGGAAATCGTTACACCCCTTCCTATTACAAGGTTGACGAGTCCTGAATTATTAGATGTTACAGTGTGTATTTCTGAATAAACAACCTCTCCATCAGCCGTAGCCGAGCGGATATTAATCTTTAACCTGATTTCCTTGTTTGCAATGGCCTGCCCTTCGTTATTGCGAATAATGGTCTGGTAGCTGATGCCCGTTGGCATTTGCCCCAAAAGACTCATTCCAAACAAAAACATCAGTAGTGTGAGTGCCTTTGTTTTCATGTTAAAACATTTTAAATGAATTCCTTAGTAAATCTTCCCCGCTGCAAAATTAATTAAATCGCAGGCTGACAAGTTTTTTTAGAGGAAAATGTGGGCTAACATTTTTGTCTGAAAGAAAGTGTAATGTTTTATGATGAGTCCCTTGATCTGAAAAATTCATTAAACCCATCAATTCTTTAATTCTTGGTCTGTAAGCTTCGGGATAGAGCCTTTGGTGCAAAAATTTAGTGTTTCAAAAACCCTGTCTGCAACAGGCAGGCTGCCCGACCTGCTTGCCAGCTACAGCCAGGCAGGCTGGTCAGGCGGGTGCTCAATCCTGCCTGAAACAGAAAGGGTTTCATTAAATTAATGAAAAAGACAAGATTAAAACCAAAAGATTTGAACAGGGTATTAATTTGCGATCAGCTTTATTTATTAAGAAAACATCATCCGGTTATCAGGCCGCTGTTGATTGGTTCCTTTTCTTTCCCTTTGAAAAACAAACCACCGAAAGCATTACACCTGAATAATTCATTCGTACAACAAATTGCACATGTACCCCGCACCCCGTAAAATCAGGGCAGTTATTGCGGTGCAGATTATTTGGATTCAAACTGACAATGGCAAAGATAGAACCCGCCATAGATAGATCTGTTTTATCCGTGCGATGCCCTGAGTTTATCGAAGGGTTATCCCTGTGTGGATGCCTTCGTGCCATTGGTAGGCACGCGTTTTCAATGAAGTTATTGACTAAGTCAGGTGAATAGTTTTTAGGAAAAATCCAAAGTTTCTGGTCAATATTTTTGGCGTAAAACAGTTGCCATTTTTATTTCACCCTGTTGGGATTGTCCGAAATGAAGCTTTTCCAGCCCGTGTAGTTTTTGGAACTTTTTGATTTACCACCTTTCAGAAAATGGCAAACCGCGGCTGCTAATCCATCGGTTGCATCTAAATAATCGGGGAGTTCGTCGAAATGAAGCAGTGTTTGCAACATCGCCGAAACCTGTTCTTTGGAAGCACTCCCGTTGCCGGTAACCGATTTTTTTATCTGCAGGGGGGTGTATTCAAAAATAGGTATGTCGCGGTAAAGCGCTGCTGACATAGCCACTCCCTGTGCCCGGCCCAGTTTTAGCATCGATTGAACATTTTTACCATAAAAGGGCGCCTCGATAGCCAATTCATCAGGTTTGTATTCGTCAACCAGCCCTAAGGTACGATCAAAAATTTTGCGCAATTTGAGCGCATGGTCTGAGTAATTTCCAAGTTTTAATACACCAAGTGTTATGAGTTGCATGGCTTTTCCATCGGTGCTTAACAGCCCGTAACCCATGATGTTGGTTCCGGGGTCGATACCCATAATGATTCGGTTGTCGTTCAATGTTTTTTCTGCAAATGTAGGTTTTTGGCGGTCAATTTTACATGTTAGGCACTGGGTTTACTTCTCAGTTTTCATGCAAGCTTCCGCGATTTTCATATCAAAGGGAGTGGTAATTTTAATATTTTCAACATTACCTTCAAACAAATGAACTGAATACCCTGAAGCTTCAAAAACAGTGGCATCGTCGGTAAACAATGGATCGTAAGGTTTGAGGTATGCTTTTTTTATTAAATCAGCCCTGAACGTTTGCGGTGTTTGTATCAACCTGTAGTGTGCCCGGTTTACAGGTTCGCTGCTCAAATCGCGGGTTTTGCGTAATGATTCAGATGGAAGAATCACCGGAATTGCCCCCCAGTAGAATGCTGCATAGTGATAACTCTTGCCAATTACTTCGTGGCTTACCAACGGCCTTACGCCATCGTGAATGGCTACAATTGAATCATCATCAATTAATTGCAGCCCGTTTTTCACGGAATAAAACCGTTCGTTACCTCCGGCAACAATCTGATGGGCAATCATAAACCGCTGTTCACTGCACAGCCGGTTCCAGGTTTCGATGTGCTGAAAGGGTAAAACCACCACAATCCTTATCTGAGGGTCGAAATCATAAAACCGGCGAATGGTGTGCATCAGAACTGGTTTTCCGGCCAAGGGCAAAAACTGTTTGGGCACATTGGATTCCATTCGTTTTCCGCTTCCACCGGCGACAATGATAACCGCTTTGTTTTCAAAATTTTTCATAAAAAAAAGGGTCGCTTCAGCGACCCTCAAAAGTAAATTATTTTCCTGTTCTAAATGATTAGCATGGCATCACCGTAGGTGAAAAACTGGTATTTTTCCTTGATGGCTTCTTTATAGGCCCGCATCAGAAAATCGTAGCCGGCAAAAGCGGCCACCATCATCATCATACTCGAAAGTGGCAGGTGAAGGTTGGTAATCATCGTGTCGGCAAGACTGAATTCGTAAGGAGGGAAAATAAACTTATTTGTCCAGCCTTCAAAAGGCTTCAATCGCCCCGATATGGTGAGCGATGATTCAACAGCTTTCATGGTGGTTGTACCTACCACACAAACGCGGTGCTTGTTGTCCTTGGCCTTGTTTACAATTTCAACACATTTGCTGTCGATCATCAGTTCTTCCGAGTCCATTTTATGTTTTGAAAGGTCTTCAACTTCAATTTGCCTGAAGTTGCCCAAACCGGCATGGAGCGTTAGTTCGGCAAAATGCACGCCAATAAGTTCAAGACGTTTCATCAGTTCGCGGCTAAAATGCAGCCCAGCGGTTGGTGCGGCCACAGCCCCTTCGTGCTTCGCAAATATGGTCTGATACCAGGCCTCATCTTCGGGTTTAAGTTCACGTTTTATGGTTTTGGGAAGTGGGGTTTTTCCCAGATTTTGCAAGGTTCTTTTAAATTCGGAGTAAGGGCCATCAAATAAAAACCGAAGGGTTCTTCCCCTGGAAGTAGTGTTGTCGATAACTTCGGCAACCAATTCGTCGTTATCGCCAAAATACAGCTTATTGCCAATCCTTATTTTGCGCGCAGGGTCAACCAGAACATCCCACAGCCGCGACTCCTGATTGAGTTCTCTGAGAAGGAATACTTCTATTTTGGCCCCGGTTTTTTCTTTTGTTCCATAAAGCCGCGCCGGAAAAACTTTCGTATTGTTCAAAACAAACACATCGCCATCATCAAAGTAGTCGAGAACATCGGTGAATACCCGGTGATGTATGGTCTGTTCTTTTCTGTTTAGCACCATCAGTTTGCAATCATCCCTGTTTTCGGAAGGATTGAGAGCAATAAGCTCAGTTGGCAAATGATATCTGAATTGTGATAGCTTCATATTTGTTTGAATAGGTTAAGTTCCTTAAAAAAGGGGGGCAAAAATAATACAACTCACCCCTGAAATCAAGCCCTTAATTCTTAAGAACCAGCATGTAAGTTAATGTAAGAGGGCAACAACCAGCATTTTGTAATCGCAGATTCATAATTCTTTTCTCTGTTAAACAAACATTAAACACAATTGGTTTTTCAATTCGAACAATTTTAATGCAAATATTTTATCATTCTGGTTTAATGTTTACAATATCAATTATTTAGATTACAATACTTAGAAACTGCAGGGGATGCTAAAGTTGATGAAATAGTTTAGTTGCCTGATTGAATATGGAATAATATGCCACCAACTGCCGGTTTTTATCTTTTTTACAATTGACACTACGTCAGGAAACACTAAAACCATGCGCTTCAACACTAAACAACCGGGATGGAGCTTGTCCAGTTTATCGGTTGAATTTTACGGTTCAATCCCTATTTCGACGGGGCAAAAAAAAATCAGGACATTGGTTTAGGGTAAACAGCAATACCGCTTCCATAAAGTCAGGGCTACTGCAATTTGGGTTTTTCTTCAGGCAAAATCCATAATGAAGGATTCAACTGGTTTTTTCCTTTCCAGATTTCAAAATGAAGTTCAGCTTTTTGCTTGTCGTGGGGTGCGAAAACAATTCCCAACTCTTGTCCGGCATTCACCATATCGCCTTTTTTTACAAAAACTTTCTCGAGGTTTGAATACACCGACAAGTATTCGCCGTGCCTGATTATGACTACATTGTTAAAATTCGGAACGACCATCACACGCGTTACTTCACCTCCGAAAATTGATCGTGCTGGTTCGTTTAAAGCTGTTACTATATTGATTCCGTTGTTTTTAACCTTTATTCCCTTCATGTCGGGATGATTGTGTTCGCCAAATTCGGACGAAACCACACCATTGCGTACCGGCCAGGGCAGTTTTCCACGATTTGACAGAAAACTCTCTGTGATGCTTTTATTTTCAGCAACAGCATTTGTGGCTTCGCTGCTGTTGGTGGCCGGTTCGTTTACAGCCATGTTTTCTTCATGAATGGTTTGCTCTATCCTGCTTTTCAGCACGCCTGACTGTTGCTGATATTTCTGTTGTGCGGCAATAAGCTCTTTTTCCTTTTTAATAAGATTTTCAACCACATCATTTTTAAGCTCTTTTTCAGAAACAAATTTCTGCCTTTCGCTTGAAACAGCCACCAGGGTTTGCTGCACTTCAGCAATTTTTTGCCTTATGGTTTCAGCTTCTTTTGCATACTGGTTGTTCATTCTGCCGATATAATCGGCCTGTTTCTGACGTTCCGAAGCATAAATTCGGAAGTAATTCAGCCGCCGGTAGGCCTGTCCGAAATCTTCCGAAGCAAGAATGTAAAGCATGCGTTGGTAGAGATTTTTGTTTTTGTAAGCGCTTCGTATCATTTTGGCATATTCTGCTTTCAATAAAATCAGTTCCGTATTCATCCTGTCGATGTCGGCAAGTTTTTCAAAAATGGTATCGTAAAGAATTTGCTTTTCCTTTTCAAGGGTTTCGATGAGGGTTTTGCGAAGGGTAATTTTTTTGTTGAGCACCGAAAGATCAGTAAGTGTAGCCTGTTTTTTCAACTGCGTTTCGTTGATAAGCTGGTTGGTGTAAGTAATCGCTTTCTCAACCTCCACTTTTTCGTTTTCCAATCCACCATTTTTTTGCTGTGCAATGGTTTCAGCAAGATTAAAAAGGATCGAAAATCCTACTAAAACCGCTAACACCAAGCTTCTGATCTGGTTTCTCATCATTCGCCAAAAATAAATTGTTCTGCAATTCTGATGCTGCAAATATCACAAATTTGAAAATCCACACCCGGATGATGGCTGTATTTCGGACACTTTTTTTGTGGTGTCGCAAGTAAACCGACCTATATTCCAATTTGTTGAGAGCATGAAGTATGCTGCTCAATGTGCTTTTTCGGAATTAGCTCTTGGTTGATCTGGAAATAATAAAAAGCTAATGTTCAATCAATTCATGCTTTTGTAATTGGAAGGAATTTTAAAAGGGAAGGCCAGCATGTTTTTCAGTTCAATTTTCGAATATTTGGCATCAACCTTTACAGCTTCGCCAGTTTCGAGCTCATAGTGGATGCTTATCGGAAATAATTGCCCATCAATCATTTCAAAATCTGAATACTTCGCAGTAAGTTTTTTACTGTCTTTGGTCAGTTCTTTTATTTTTATCTGGCTGATTTTAAATGTATTTGGATTAAGCCAGATTGATTGGAATAAAATGCGGTTTTCGTCATTGCTGTTTCTGACGTATTTTTTCAGTTTCGACCGTTCGCTTGTAAACAGGTGGTACTCGTTGCCATCCACCTGAGCCTTGAACCTGACATTGTCGTAATAATCAAAATCATTCCCCAAAAGTATTCCCTGGAGGATTCCAAAATCGATGTTTGTTTTCAGAAATTCGTTCACAAACTGGTAATCACCAACAAAGTACTTCTTGTTTATTCTGTCCATAAACTTTACCGAATCCTGGGTGATAAAAACTCTTGCTATTTCAATTCCCAGGTCCTGTGTAAATGTTATCCACAGGGCACTGTCTTTTGCAATCCGCACCTGGCCTTTAAACTCGAAGAGTTGGTTGTTGATTTTGTAGGAAATGTTTGCCCTGGCCGAAAAATGCTGAAATTTGAACTGGTTTTCCTGCAGTTTATTAAACAGATATTCGGCACCCTCTTCTTTCAAAGGAGCTTTGATAACACTGCGTTTGGTGGTACATCCTGCCAGGGTTGCAACCAGAAACCAAATCGTTAGTCCGGCAAGGATTTTAATGATGAATTTCGTCATAACAGATGCTATTTATTCCCGGCTATTCGTACATTTTTTTATCCCTGATTTTTTTTTCCAAAAACTCAGACCCTTCGTCTCCGCTGTCTTTGGCTTTTTGCCAGTATTCGAAAGCTTCGCCGGTTCTGCCGAGTTTGTAAAGCACATCGCCATAATGTTCGAGCAGCACAGCGCTGTCTTTTTCAGGATGATCGAGGGCTTTTTTAATCCATATTTCAGCTTCGGCAAATTCGCCCACCTGGTACAAAACCCAGCCGTAAGTGTCCTGAAAGGAAGCATTGTCGGGTTGAAGTTCGTTGGCTCTTTTGGCCATTTCTCTTGCTTTTTCGAGGTTTGTTTTGCGTAGCGAAAGATAGTAGCTGTAATTGTTAAGTACAAAAGCATCGTCGGGCTTCAATTTCAGGGCTTTGTCGTAATAGTCGTCTGATTTTTTGTGGTCTTTCAACTGGTTGCTCGCATCGCCCAGGGTACTGTAAAACTGTGCAAGCAACAAATCGTTTTCTACAACAAGTTTGCTGCCTGTTTCGAGCGACCGCAGGGAGATATCATAATTTTTTTTCTGATAGTTGGCGAAACCGTTAAAAAGGTAGGGCAGGGGCTGCATAGGGAAAAGTTCGATGGTTTTCTTACTGGTTTCAATTAAATCTTCAGTTAGCTGCAGTTCGTTTTCAATAAATAATTTTTGTTCCCAAACCGCGTAGCTGCTGCTATCGGTAGCAAGCAGCGTATTCAATACATTGAGTGCTTCGCGCGATTTATCGGTTCTGTAGAGCAAATCGGCATAAATAGCCATGGCCTTTGAATTACCGGGATGGGTTTCAACTAAGATGGACGTCAGTTCGATGGTTTCCTGACTTTTTGTAACATAAAACTCGTCCAGCGTGTAGTAGCTTAAAAGTATCTGAACTTTGGAGTCGATGTCTAAACCCGGATTTGCGAACCCGAGTTTAAGCTCCTCGTAAGCTTTTGCTTCCTGGTTGTTTTTTCTGTAAAAATCAGACAGCGAAATGTGTATGTAAGGATTTTCGGGGTCCACGGCTGCAATTTTCTTGTAGGTTTCGAGGGCTTTTTCATTTTGCCCCATGTTCAGGTAACTCTCAGCTAGAATCTGCAGGTAGCGGCTTTCCTGGGGATAATGTTCCGAAAGGCGCTCAATTTCCTGCAAAGCTTTGTCAGGCTTATTCATGTTCAGGTAAAGGCTTTGCTTTTTCAGCGAAATTTCTTCGGTAACGCCAATGTAACTTTCAATATTATTGAAAACCCCGATGGCTTCCTTAAAATCGCCCATTATAATGTAGGCAAGCGCAAGGTTTAGCTGGTAATCAACCTTTTCGGGATAAACTTTTACAAGGTTTTGAAAAACCTCGGTTACCTTCCTGAAGTTTCCGGTGTTTTTGTACAATTCAGCCAGAAACAGCTGATACCAAACATTGAGGTTGTTTAACTGAATGGCTTTTTCCATCAATAAAATTGCATCTTCCATCCGGCCCTGTTCCGAGTAAATTCTGGCAAGTTCGTACATCGATGGGTCGTGGCCTGGGTCCAAATCCAGTACAGCTTTAAAAAGTGTTTCGGCTTCGACAGCGTGCCCCAGAATTTTTTCCTTGTTGGCAGTATGAAAAAGGTCTTTGCGCTTGGCAAGCTCAAATTCAGTAAGTTCAACTTTTTTGTCCTTCTTCTTTTGTGCAAACGATTCATTAAAAAATCCCTGGCCGAAAAAAATAAGCCCGGCCACAAAGACTTGTATTAAAATTTGTTTTTTCATCTGTTTAAAAATTGCCACAGGTTGCAGGATAATATTTCTTTTCACAGTCGTGTGTTTCAAAATTGAGTTGTCGTTGATGTTTGAATTCAAAATCAATTGGTTATCCGTTTTTTTTCAGAGTAACAAAACAGGTTCGCAGATTGATAATTGTGTGCTTTTGCTTTTTTAACAAAAACTTTACCAGTTGGTTCAAAAGCAGGGTAGGGGTTCACGGCAGCATCGATCATTTGGTACCTGTATGCCCGAAACCACCAGCTCCACGGCTGGTTTCCTGCAATATTTCCACTTCCACCCACACTGCTTTTTCAACCTTTGCAATGATCATTTGGGCAATTCTTTCGCCGTCATTGATGATGAAATCCTCACTTGATAAATTTACCAGAATAACCTTAATCTCACCCCGGTAGTCGGCATCAATGGTTCCGGGAGCGTTCATAATGGTCACGCCTTTTTTTATGGCCAGCCCGCTTCGGGGTCTTATTTGCGCCTCATGGCCATCGGGCAATTCGATGAACAGCCCTGTTGGGACCAGAAACCGGCCAAGCGGTTTCAAAACCACAGGTTCATCAAGGTTTGCACGTAAATCCATCCCAGCCGAAAAATGGGTTTCATAGGCTGGAAGTGCATGTTTTGATTGATTTACTATTTTGATTTTCATTGTATTGTTATTTTCTGATAAGAAGTTTTTTCAGGTTTTTACGCTCATCAAAAGCAATCAGCGCCAGATAAATCATTACAAGAAAAGTGTTAAAGGCAAAACGCTGATCAGGATTTTCAATTTTCAGGTAATAAGAAACAAGGTAAAGCATCACGGGTAATCCTGTGTAAACAAAGAATTTACGAAGGTTGTAAGGGATGTAAAAATGTTTCTGCCCCAAAAAATACGACAACACCATCATGACCGTGTAAGCCACGAAAGCTGCCCAGGCCGAGCCATAATAGCCCATTGTTGGGATGAAAAGAAAGTTGAGAACCACCGAAAGAAAGGCGCCAATTGCAGAAAGAACTGCCCCGTAAATGGTCTGGTTGGTGAGTTTGTACCAGATTGAGAGCGTGTAATAAATTCCAAGAAACAAATTTCCCATCAAAAGAATGGGAATAACCCCCGCCCCTTCGCGATAAGCCTCGCCAATAAACCTGATTACGATGTCGATGTACATCATCGTGAATAGGAAAATGAGTGAAACAGCGATAGTGAAGTAGTTAAAAACATCGGCAAACAATTGCCTTGAATCGTTTTTTGATGATTCTGAAAAAAAGAAAGGGTCGGCAGCGTAACGAAACGTTTGTACAAAAAGCGACATGATGATAGACACCTTGTAGCAGGCGCCATAAATTCCGACCTGCGCCATGGCATCGACGCCGTCGGGCAAAAGGCGCGGTAAAAGGATTTTATCGAGCGAAAGGTTGATGGAACCGGCAACCGAAACAATCAGCAGCGGCCAGGTGTAGGCCAACATTTTGTACCAGAGCTGAAAATCGAATTTCACCTTCCTGAGTGGAATTTCAGGAATCAGCATTATCAGGGTGAGTGTTGAAGCGATAAGGTTGGATATAAATATGTAACCCACTAATTGGTCGGGATTGAAAAAACTGCTGATAAATCCGGATAAAAGCGCATTAGGATAATTTTTCAGAATCCATGGACAAAGCAGAATGAAGAACAAATTCAAACCGATGTTTACCCCGATGTTCACCAGCTTGATTAAAGCAAAACGGATGGCTTTGTTTTGCTGCCTCAGTTTGGCAAACGGAATGGCGGTGATGGCATCGAAAGCCAGGATAATGCCGAACCACACCACGTAGTCAGTGTGTCCTGAATAACCCAGCCATTGGGCTAATCCGCCGGCATTGACCAAAACCAGCAGCCCAAAAAGCAACGAGCTGAAAACGACTGATAAAAAAGCTGTGTGATAAACATTGTTTTTGTCTTGTTCGCTTTCCGAAAACCTGAAATAGGTGGTTTCCATGCCGTAAGTGAGTATTACCCAAAGAATTGAAACGTAGGCGTACATTTCAGTAACCACGCCATATTCGGAAGTAATCAGGACGCGGGTGTAGAGCGGCACCAAAAGGTAATTGAGCAACCGTCCGACGATGCTGCTCAGTCCGTAAATGGCAGTTTGCCCGGCAAGCCTTTTAAGTGGATTCAATTTTGTAAATTTGCGGGCAAAAGTAGAAAATTTAGGGTTGTAACCATTTACAGCTGTTACCAGCTTTCGAAATTGATGTCAGAAATTTTAGCAAGTCACAAAAATTGGTTTTCAATCAAACATCGTATCAATGAAAATTGCCATCATTCAGTTTTCGCCAGCATTCTGTAATCCGGAGGAAAGCATCGCAAGGCTGAATCCTTTGCTGGAAGAAGCCCGCAGTGCGGATTTAATTGTGTTGCCCGAACTGGCCAATTCGGGATATAATTTCCGGACCATCGACGAAGCTTTTGCCAATGCCGAAAATCCTGAAAACAGCCCTTTTGCAGAAATGCTCCATAAATTTTGTAAATCAAACTCCTGTTCGGTTGTAACCGGATTTAACGAGAGGGCTGATGACAAAATTTTCAATACTTCATTGCTGATTGATGAAACCGGCATTGCTGGTAAATACCGCAAAATCCATCTTTTCTGGAATGAAAAGGATTTCTTCACCCCTGGCAACCTGCACCCGGAAGTTTACAATGTGAAAGGCTCAAAAGTGGGAATGCTGATCTGTTTCGACTGGATGTTTCCCGAATTATGGCGGTCAGTTGCCATGAAAGGAGCTGAACTGATCTGCGACCCTTCAAACCTGGTGCTTCCCGGCAAAGCACAAAAGGCCATTCCAGTTCATGCCATGATCAACCGGGTGTATGTGGCTTTGGCCAACCGCGTGGGAACGGAAGATCAACTAACCTTTACCGGTAACAGTCTGATTGCCGGACCCGACGGCGAAGTGCTGGTAGCAGCATCTTCCACCGAAAACCAGGTAATTATGACTAAAATCGACCCCGCAAAAGCCAGGGATAAAATGATAACCCCCCGGAATCATGCTTTCGACGACCGCCGTCCAGCGTTTTATCTATAACCGGTTTTTTAATGTTGATGAACTTTACCAGAAAAAAGTTCTCCGAATAAACCCGCAACGCTTTTCTTTAACTAACTTTCCAAAACAAAACTAATTTTGATGCCTGAATTTTCTTGATCAAAAAACTAATAGCACTAACTAATGAACAGATTTACTGCACTTTCAGATAAAGCAACTCTACTGGTCGTGGTTGCTTTGTTTGCTTTTTTTGGCTTCAGCCTGTTAAACCAAAAACCCTCAAAACGCACCGACCGGCAAAAACTGGAACAGTTATTTCGCGAAAAGACAGCTTTGTTGCCAACAATGCCACAAAACAAGGGCGGGAACACCCAACAAGCCGACCAGCCTGAAATGGCTGCCATGCAGGATTTTTTCATGACCGTTGATCCGGCCACTGGAACCGTACCCAAAGAAAGGTTGCGGCAGACTTATCTCGAAACCCGAAGCCAGAAAAGCAGCGTGTTTTCGGGAGATACACTGCAATGGCTGGGAACTTCGGCCAACATGGGCGGCCGAACCCGTGCCATTATGTGGGACCCTAACGATCCTGCCGGGAAAAAAGTTTGGGCAGGCGGGGTAACAGGCGGGCTATGGTTTCGCAACGACATAACCGATGATCAAACTCAATGGCAGCCGGTGAACGATTTCTGGCCTTCGCTCAACATCAGTTGTGTGACTTACGATCCGAACAATCCAACAACATTTTATGTGGGAACGGGTGAAGCCCAGACTGCTTTGATAATTTACCGCGAATCGTCCGGTGTAGGCGATGGTATCTGGAAATCCTCCGATGCAGGAGCAACCTGGCAACTGATGGAATCAACCCTGGAATTTGAATACGTTACCGATATTCTTGTAAGAAACGAAGATGGCAACAGCGTGATTTATGCAGGGGTCGCTTCAGGTAATTATCACGGTGTAATTCATCAGAGTCAGCCAGCCGATGGGCTTTTCAGGTCGGAAGACGGCGGAATTACCTGGGATCAGGTGCTGCCCGAAATCCCCGGCTATGGAGAACCTTACGCTGTTGCCGATATTGAAATGAGTGCCGATGGAAGAATTTTTATAGGAACCATGCAAAATGTTGAAATTGAAGGCGGGGCTGTGGTGCTTTTTTCTGACGAAGGATTGCAGGGCAGCTGGACGGTTTACGACGATTACGTGGCCATCATCGAAAACAACAGCCAGTACAACATTCCCGGAAGGGTGATGATTGGCTGCGCCCCTTCGGATGCCAACGTGGTGTATGCCGTCGTTGCAGCCGGATACAGCGATGGTTTCAATTATTACAGGGGGCGTTACATCCTGAAATCGACCAATCAGGGTGAAACCTGGCAATCGATGCAAATCCCCGATTCTGAGTGGGCAACCCTGGCATGGCATGCCTTTTTTGTCGAGGTAAATCCGGGCAACCCCAATGTAATTTACACCGGAGGAATTGACATGTGGAAAACCAATGCGGCCGGCACTTCATGGAATCATATTTCGGACTGGTCGGCCATGTACTGGGGCGGTGGCGACGACTACATCCACGCCGACCAGCATGGAATTGCCTTTAAACCCGGAAGTTCAACCGAGTTTATCTGCTGTTCGGATGGCGGAGTTTTTTACACAACAACCGCAGCTAACAATTATCCCGTTTTTATGGAAAAAAACCAGGGCTACAACACCCTTCAGTTTTATACCTGCGACATGGTTCCGCAAGCTGGCTCGGCCATCTATTGCGGTGGCTTGCAGGACAATGGAACCCTGCTTTATCAAAATCAGCCACTAACCATCAACGACATGATTGATGGTGGCGATGGTGCATATTGCTTTTTCGATGACGAGCTGGAAATGCTCATTACTTCCGTTTACTACAACCGGTATTCGGTTTTTCTCAATTGGAACAATTACGATTACCTGGATTATTACAGCGGTATTTTTATCAATCCTGCAGATTTTGACAGACAAAACAACACCCTTTACGCCAACGCAGTAAGCTTTTTTGGGGCACAGGCCAACCAGATTCTTCGCATCAGCAACATTCCCTATAGTTCAAATGGCAGTTTTATTGCATTGCCTACGCAAACCAGTGTGTATTTTTCACATGTAAAAGTTTCGCCATATTCTTCAGCTTTGACTGGCACGACGTTGTTTTTAGGAACCCAATCAGGTCAGGTTTTCAGGGTGAATAATGCACAGGCTACACCGCTGGTTACCGAAATTACTGGTGACGAATTTCCGGCTGCATACATTTCGTGTATCGCTATTGGTGAAACTGAAGATGTTTTGCTGGTTGTTTTCTCAAATTATGGCGTTTCTTCACTTTGGCAAACCCTTGACGGAGGCGGCAGCTGGACTGAGGTTGAAGGCAATTTACCAGATATTCCCGTACGCTGGGCCATTTATCATCCCGATAACGACAACCAGGTGATGCTGGCCACCGAACTTGGGGTTTGGACAACCACAGACGTAAATGCAGTTGATGTAAACTGGATGCAGAATATAGGAGGAATGGCCAATGTACGGGTTGACATGCTTATCTTGCGCGAAAGTGATCAGGTTGTGCTTGCAGCTACCCACGGCAGAGGTTTTTTTACGGCGACTTTCCCGCTTCAACCTAATGTTTCAGTACCTGAAACAGAAGGATTGGCAGCTGCTGTTTTTCCAAATCCTTCCACGGGTATTTTTCATGTAAAAATGGGTGAATCATCAGTTTCCTCGTCCACGATTTCGGTTTTTGATGAAGCTGGCCGCCTGGTTTTTCAAAAGTCAGACTCAATGGGTCAAACGCAGGAAACCATTGATTTATCAGGCTTTTCAAAAGGAAATTATGTATTGAAAATCCAGCAGGGTAAAAAAATTAAAGTTGAAAAATTGATTTTGAAATAAATTTTTTTCAAAAAATATTAAGGATTTAGTAAGGTTCAAAACACAAAGCCTAACAGGGCTCGAAGACCTGTTTGGTTTAAAATCAACAAATTATGAAAACGGCAGTTTTATTTACAGTTTCGGTTTTCTTTGCGTTTGGCTCCCTGCTTGCCCAACATACCTGGCAAATGCAGGAAACCAATGTCGCGGGCGATTTGCAGGCTGTTTCGTTTATTAACGAAAATACTGGAATTGCAGTCGGAAACGCTGGTATTGTCATCACCACCGAAAATGGTGGTACAACCTGGGCAACCCGTGAAACGGGAATTTTCAACGATCTGAACGGAGTTGACTTTGCTGCTGATACGAAGATTTTTGCTGTTGGTTCCGGTGGAAAAGTCTTAATGACGGAAGACCTGGGTCAAAGTTGGGAAACTGTTGTCATTCCAAATGTTGAATACGACCTGTTGGATGTGGCTTTCGACAAGGGTTCAGGCAGGGGTGTGATAACCGGACAAACCAACGCGGTTATTGTGACCAGCGATTTTGGCGAAACCTGGACGGTTGTGCAGGATGGCTACATGAGTACTTTTTATGCTGCATCCATGCCCAACCAAAATGTGAGCGTGGTCATGGGCTGGAACTCCATTTTTCAACCGTTGCTGGGCTACACACTCGATTGGCAAACATGGGATTATCAGAGCTTTTATCCAACCTGGGGCGGTGTATTTTACGAAGGCCGGGCGTCAGGGTGTAAGTTTCTGAGTGAGAATGAAGGCTATGTTGTTGGAATTTATTTTGTGCCCGGGGGAGGCTTTTTAGCGCCTTTTGGTGGTTGGGCCAACAACGCCTGGGATGCACAGAGTTTCCCTCAACCCCTGACGGATATTGATGTTACGGGGCCTTTTGGTGTTGTGGTCGGAAGCAACGGTTACCTTGCTGAATCATCAGACAATTGCCAGGGTTGGGAAATGATCAGTACGGGCGCCGTTAATGCACAATTAAACGATGTTCATTTGGTGGGAAACACGGGTTACATAGCCGGTGAAACCGGTACAATCCTGAAAATGATTTCAACCGTTTCAGTTCCTGAAAATTCAGGTAACGGAGGGTTTTCGTGCTACCCGAATCCGGCAAGATATTTTCTGAATCTGCAAATAAAGAATCCGGCAAATGCTTTAAACATCGAAATCCTGGATGTTTCGGGGACGGTAATGGCAAAACACCCGACTACAGGAAACGTCAATGAGGTTACAATTCCCGTGAATGATTTGCCTTCGGGTTTTTATTTTTTGAGGATAGGTGGAAACGGGATAATTCAAACGTTGAAATTTTCAAAGGATTGAGATTTTTAGCCTGAATGAAAAAAAACCATTTCCGGATTTTAAAAAATACTATTTTTGCGCCGCTTTTAAACGAAAAGCACGGGGTGTAGCGCAGTTGGTTAGCGTGCTAGACTGGGGGTCTAGAGGTCGCGAGTTCGAGTCTCGCCACTCCGACGAAAAATGGGCACTGATTTAAAACAGATGCCCTTTTCTTTTTTTTGCATGTTTCACACTTACATACTTTACTCAGAAAAAATCCGGAAATATTTTGTTGGTTCTATCCCGAATAATGAAGGGAGGTTAATTTGACATTTATGGCAAAAGAGCTGTAAATGCCTACTTTCATGAATTGGCTAAAACCAGTTAGCTGGCCACTTTTTTTCATTTCCCTTTGAAATATTAAAAAAAAGGCATCCCAATAAGGATGCCCTATAAAATTAAGACTGGGTTTACCTTATGATGAGTTTACGGATTGTCTGATATTCATGTGTTTTAATAATAATTTGATAAACACCGGGAGACAAAGAAGAAGTTTTAATCCTTGCTGTGGTTTCCCTTTCAAAGCTTTGCGATAAAACCATTCTGCCAGAAATATCACAAATTACAATTTCTGTATAGGCAGTAATGCTTCCCTCAAATTCAACATGTACAAAATCGGTTGCCGGGTTTGGATAAATATTGATTTGCATTTCATTGAAAATGTTTTCAATGTCTGCTTGCAGCGAAATGGCCGACAGTCCATTGATAGTGAACAATCCATCGCTGTTGGGTAATGTAGCATCGAAGCTTGCATTTATAATCCGATCGGTTTTTGCAGAAGGGTCAAAAACCCTGATGGTCATTCTTTCTCCTTCTTTCATGCCATCGGTTTCCGGGGTTTCCCAATCGTCGGCAAAAATGGTGATTACGATCGTTTCTCCATCGCACCGGGCATATCCTGTGCAGAGTCCGTAGCTGTTGAATACCCCAATAATTTGCCCTGTTTTGATGGCAAAATCGTTGCAACGTACAGCTAACAGTTGCGAACCGGCGGTTTTGGTGACTTTGTTCCAGGGTGATGCTACCTCAGAGTGAATGTTTGCTGGTGCACCGGACTTCAGGCCATAATCCAGGATTACATCATTTGAGGTGTAGAGATTATATGCTTTTCCTGGTTCCAGAGAGGTTAAGGTAGTGCAACCCATTGCTGGCCAGTAAATACAGGTACCTGCCACTTCCTTGGCAACCACCGTTCCCGGAAGCCCGCCAAGCAAATTTGTGGTGGAAACAGAAGTTGATTTGAGAACCGGAATTACTGACCAGCTGGCAATTTTTGGTATGGTGGTGGTGGAAGATGGGTTTCCGCATACAGTGAGTGTTGCATCGCTTTGCATTTTCACTATGTAACCCTTACTTACATCCCAGTTTCCCAATGTATTAACTCCTGCTGCCGGCCAAAACATGCCGCTTGTATTATATAAAATGGTTAAGTTGGAGATAACAGGATTAAAAATCTGATCAACATCCGCAGGCTGTGGCTCAAGCCAGGTTGAAACACCCGACCAGCCTTGCGGCATGCTTAAAGTCTGACATGAAGACGGCGGTGTCATGCTTTGCCTGTTATAAGAATGATCGCAAATGGTGATGGCGTCCACATCATCGTCAAGCGGACCAGCAGAAAACGGATAGTGAGTTCCGTTTAAAAATGAGTAGTAAATCACTGCCGGATCAAGGCCGCCCGATTCATCAACCGGTGTGAGCAAATCGTCGTCATCTACACTAAAAAGCAATGCCAACCCTGTCCTTCCGGCATCATAATCATATACCCAGCCAAATTCAAAGGCGTCGATGTCGGTTCCATTCGACAGCCCGAGATGGGTGGCGCCTTTTATAACTGTTTGTATTCCCTGGGCAGTGGCAACATAAACATTTCCACCATTCAGCGCTGTTCCTGAATTTGGGTATTTACCCGTGGCTTCATGATCGGATGAAAAATAGAAGATACTTTGAATATCCTGTTCCACCACAAAATCCAGGGCATCCACATCATCATCCTCATTTTCTTCTGCATCAGGATTGGGCGACAGGCTGACATGGACATCGGTTTCATTCCACAGCGAATCCAATGAAAAGCCAGAGGCTGGAAGGTTGAAGGGATCAAAATCATACCCAATAACCTCGTTGGCTTTGCTGATTTTTCCATACGTTGACATTTTATCGGGTGAAAATGAATTTACCGGAACAGAACCCAAAGACTGAGTGTAGTTTGCATTTTCATCATCATCATACGAGATCAACAAATATTTCGCTTCATGAATCAATGGGTCATCAAAATAGGGTATGGATGCATTTCCTGGGCCATAGTTGAAATTCAGCAACAAAACACTCAGGTTATCCATTCCGTCAAGATCGAAATAATTGGCGGGATTCAACGGGAGGCCTTGACCACAAGGTGCAGCAGTGGTGGCATCCATTGGATCGGGCATAGGATCGGAACCAAAGATATTTTTATCATTTCTTACACCATTGGCTCCCGGGAAGGGGATTGCGGGTCCACCCAAAATATAAGCATCACCTGGGTCAAAAACCTCGTCCTGATCGGAGTTGGGATCGCTTTTTTCGGTGTCCGAACCAATGTCAAGCGAAAACTCGATATGGCTCTCAGTGTTTGGATTTTCAGGGATTGGGCTTAAACTCACCTTCATCTTCCCGAAAAAATTGGCATTTGCCATATCTTGTAATGTCTGGGGGCCGGAAATTGCAGGTAAAGCAATAGTATTACTGTTGAAAGAATTAACTTTAACCACGACAGTACTTCCCACAAGAGTATCAACATATCCCTGGACTATCCGATAATTATATCCGTTTACACCTGGAGGATTGTTGAAGTTGAAAGTGCTGCCAATTTGATCAACATTATTGATCGAGAAACCATTATTGTTGCTCATAGGGTCTTCGTTAAGTATATTATCTTCGTGATTAGTAAATCCAAGAGCGAAGATTTCGTAATCGTAGTAAACCCTGATGGGATCTCCAATATTGGCTGTGCCTGAAGGTGCAATATAAATAGCCAGGGTAAAATTCAAACCGCTGGTAGCGGTAGCATTATAACCCTCCCAGCAATCGGTATCCACTTTGGATTTATTTTCCCAGTCGAATTCAATAAGTGAGGAATTAATCTGATTAATTCTTGCATAACAATCGTACATATAGCGGGTGTACTTTCTGTTAAATCCGGCATCTGTCTTGAACTCCCATTTGCGGATATACAAATCAAAGTCGCCAACATTTACTTGAAAAGCATTGGCGTTCTGTGCACCGGCAACAACTGGAGGAGTCCCGTTGTCAAAACAATCGGCAAATCCAGTACAATTAATGGTAACATTTGAATTCGAAGGATCAATCATTAGCGATTGTGCATAAACATGATTTGAGATCATCATCGAAATAATCAAAATGAATAAGATAAGTAAGCCTTTAATCATTTTTTTGGTGTTTGAGTTTTGTGTTTTCATAGCATTCATTTTTAATTTGTTGTTATTGTTTATTGACAATTCCGGGAAGGTCAACCACTGTGCCATGAAAAACAGTTTGTGTTGGAAAAAATATCATTTTTCTATTAAACCATTGATTATCAAAACCTAAATGGTTTTAAAAAAACCTGTTTCGATTTTTATTATCATTTTTACGGAAAAAAAAAGGTGGTTTTATCACCCACAAAGGCGAAATTGCTGTTCCTTGTTTTTATCAACAGGTTTTGATTTTTCAATCAGGGTTCAGGAAAAAGTATTGAATGAATTTTGATTCTCAATCTTTCAAAATTTTCTCTCCCAGGATGTACCCATGTGCGGTGGCATAAATGATGGAACGGGTAAAGCCGGAGCAGTCGCCGATGAATTTCAGGTTATCGAAAGTCTGGTTGCTGAGTGCGTTGGAATAGAATTTTATCTCGGGCGCATACACCAGGTTGTCGGCGTTGGCCACTCCCGGAACCACCTCATCAAGGTTTTCGATGAAGTCGATGATGCTTTCGATGATGCGGCGCGGGTAAGCCAGGTTGATGTCGCCAAGGATATATTTTGCCGGATCGAGGGTTGGCTGAACGCGGTATAGGTTTTTGGTGCGTTTCGAATCCCTGAAATGGCTGTAGGTTTGCAGAATTACCTTTTTTCCGCCCAACATGTTCGACAGTTCTGCAATGTTGGAACCATAACCGATGGGATCATTGAAAGGTTCGGTGAGCTGCACAGTGGTGAGGATGGCAAAATTGGTGTTTTTGCTTTTTTCCTTGATTTTGGCGTGACCGTTCACGGTGATGAAATCACCGTAGTTTTCGGTCACAACATAACCCGAAGGATTGTTGCAGAAGGTTCGCACCATATAGCCCGTCTTGCTCTTGTATTTTACCTTGAACTCGTACATTTCGCGGTTAAGCTCTTCCACCACATGGTTGGGCAGTTCAAACCTCACCCCGATATCCACTTTGGTGCTGTCTAACACAATTTGCGGATATTCGTTAATGATGGCTTTTATGAGTTTGTGCCCGCTTCGCCCTACTGCTACAAACATTTTATCGAATGATGAACCGTCATCTGTTTTTACGGAATCCTCCGAAACTTCAATTTTGTTCACCGATTGACCAAAATGAAAATGAATGTTGGACAGGGCTTTGTATTCCTCGTAAATGTTGAAAAGCACCTCTTTCAGCTGATCGGTGCCGAGGTGGTAAAAATCGGAAATGATGGGCTGGAAGCCTTTGCTGTAAAAATGTTTGTAAAATTCCATGTTTGCAAACGAGCTGCCCCGCTCAAAGTGGCCGTTGCCGGTTTTTTCGATCCAGAAATCGACCAGTTTTTTCTGCAAGTCGAGGTCAATGTTCAGGTCGCCGCCCATTTCCTTGGAAACAAACAGTTTACCGTCGGCGCGGATGCCCGAAATACTGGATGAATAAATGTCGTGGCTTTTTTCGAAGATGTGAATTTCGGCGCCGGTGTTCTTTATTTTTTCAATCAAACCGATGGCAGCAGCCCCAAACCCGATAATCGCAATTTTCATGACCTTTCTGTTAAATGAAATTTTGATAAAAGTAGAAATTTTTGCAGAAAACCGGATTTTTATCAGAACGTTTTCTCTTGGGCGCTTTTCAGGATAAAACCAGTTGCAGTGCCGGATAACTTAAAACAGTTTGTAATAATTATCGGAGACAAAAAAAACGACATTACCTCTGCAAAACCTTTTCCAAATCTTCCGGTTTAAAAGGTTTGCTTATATAATCATCCATTCCGAGGTCGATGCATTTATCCATTTCGCCTTTTTCGGCATTTGCGGTCATGGCTATTATCCGCACCGGGTGCTGTGTGTTGTTGGCTGCTTCAATTTTTCTGATTTCGCGGGTGGCTTCGTAACCGTCCATTACCGGCATTTGAACATCCATCAAAATGGTATCGAACTGCCCCGATTTATATTTATCCACCGCTTCCTGACCGTTTTCAGCCGACTCAACCCGGTGGCCAAGCTTTTGCAGGTTGAACAAGGCCACCTTCCGGTTGATGGAATTATCGTCAACCAGCAATATATTTAACGATTTACCCGGTGATTTGGAAGTTTTCGGTTTATTTTCCGGATCAACCGCAATGTCTTGAGCTATTTTCAGGTATATGGTGAACCAGAATTCTGAACCTTTTTCGGGTGTGCTGTTTACGCCAATTTTGCCTTCCATCAGCTCGGTCAGTTTTTTAGAAATGGCCAAACCAAGCCCCGTTCCGCCAAATTTGCGTGTGGTCGATTTTTCGCTTTGCGAAAACTCTTTGAAAAGTCTTAGTTTCCCCTCCTCCGAAATGCCAACACCGCTGTCGGTCACGCTGAACCTCAAAAACACCCCCTTTTCGTCCAGATTTAAAATGTCGAGGGTGATTCTTACAAAACCGTTTTCGGTAAATTTTATGGCGTTATTGGTCAGGTTGATCAGGATTTGTTTAATTCTTACGGGGTCTCCCAGCAGGTTTTGTGGGATTTGGTCGGGCACAAAGGCCGAAAATTCCAGTCCCTTACCCGAGGCTTTCAATCCAAGCAATTTAACCACACTGTTTATTTCGTCGCGGATGTTAAACGAAATTTCTTCAAGTTCCAGCTGGTCGGATTCTATTTTGGAAAAATCGAGAATATCGTTGATGATGTTGAGCAGGTTGTCAGCCGATATTTCGATGATTTCGAGGTATTCGGCAAGTTTTTCAAGACTTTGGGTTTGTTTCAGGATGTCGATCATTCCCACAATTCCGTTGAGGGGTGTACGGATTTCGTGGCTCATGCTTGCCAGGAACATGGTTTTGGCGCGGGTGGCGTTTTCGGCTTTTGCCTTTTCCACTTCGAGGCGTTCGCGTGTGGTTTCAAGCTGTTTGATGAGGTCTTCGCGTTCCTTTTTCTGATGATACATTTCGAGAAAGAGTTTAACTTTTCCTCTTAAAATATCGTCAACAATGGGTTTTGAGATAAAATCGATGGCGCCGCTTTCGATCCCCCTCACCATGTGATCGGTTTTTCTGTAAATAGCAGAAACAAAAATCACCGGAATGTGCCGGGTTTTGCGGCTTTCGTGCATGATCGAAACCATCTCGAATCCGTCCATGCCGGGCATCTGAACATCAACAATGGCCAATGCATAATCGTGCTTGAGCGATTGCATCAAACCTTCGTTTCCCGAAAATGCCCTCACAAATTCCACATCGAAATCTTCGAGCAGCTTTTCGAGAGAAATCAGGTTCTCAATTTTATCGTCAACGATCAGTATTTTCGGTTTCACTTTATTTGATTTATAAAATAATGCAATCGTTTCAAAATAATATTAATCAATTATTTAAGATAATACTCCTAACCCGGATTTGTTAATTGCTTCCTCAAATCCTGAATCATTTTGTCTTTTTCTTCGAGTTCTTTGTTTTTCATTTTAAGTTCATCCTCCTTCAAAACAACAAAATCTTCAAGTTTAGCAATATGTCGCTCCATCCTTTCCAGCTCGGTAACAATTTCGTCTTCAATTTGCATCGAATCGCGTACTTGTTTTTCCACAACTGCACTCTGAAGTCTTCTAATAATATTCCGGTATTTGATGGGGAAATCATCCTCATCAACATTTAAAATATGGTTATCGTCCATCCGCTGATCCTGATCGAAGATGGAAAGGATTTTCTCGAGGTCGTTTCTACGTTTTTTTCTTAAAAAAGGGATTTGAATAATGTAACTGTCGTGAGTCAGGCTTTCGATGAATTCCTCTTTTGTGCGTATTTCATTTCCTGTGGCCAAATCAATGTATGTGCGACTAACCTTGATTACCGGGGCATTGGTATGGTTAAGTTTATGTCCTAAAAAATAAATGGTAATGATTGGGATGGCTTTTTTTGCTTTTGTTTCATATTCGACAGCAGGTTCTTCAACCATATTTTTTTCAGAAGCATACTGTTCGCCCAAATATTTTCTGAATCTTAAAATGTCTGAAGGAAATTTGGCTTTCTGAATTTCGATAATTACCTGTTTTATCGTTCCTTCATCGGTTTTGATGCGTGCTGCAAAATCAAGTCGATACACCAAAACGCTTTTGCTGGCAATACTTACCAAATTTTCCTGCGGTTGGAAGTCGAGATGAACTATATTTTCGCCAATGATTTTGGAAATGATGAGTTTGGCGACTTTTTTATCGTCCATTAAATATTTGAAAACCACATCATAAATCGGATTGGCTATTAGCATTCTTTCAGAATTTTATTTTGTAAAAATAACGCCATTTCCTTGAATTCCTTTTGTGATCTTTTGATGTTTGATTTTGTAAAAACAGCCTATCGGTACAGCCATACATTCATCAGCGAAACAAGTTTATCAATATCAATGGGTTTTGCAAGGTAATCGCTGGCGCCGGCTTCGATGCATTTTTCGTGGTCGTCTTTCATGGCTTTTGCCGTGAGGGCTATCACCGGCAAGGTTTTGAACCGTGAATTTTTTCTGATTTGCCTCATGGCTTCAAATCCATCCATCACGGGCATCATAATATCCATGAGCACAATGTCGATTTTGCTTTCTTTTTCAAGCTTTTCGAGGGCAACCTTGCCATTTTCGGCTTCAATGATAATCATGCCTTTTTCGTCTAAAATCTTGGAAAGGGCAAACAAATTCCGCATGTCGTCGTCAACCAGCAACACTTTTTTGTCTCTGAAAATGGCATCCTTGTCGTGAAGTGTGGTGATGATTTCCTGCTTGTTTTTTGGCAGATGATCGACCACGCGATGCAGAAACAGCGCTGTTTCGTCGAGCAGGCGTTCCTCTGATTTTACCCCTTTGATAATGATGGACTCGGCGTATTTTTTCAATTCGTGGTTTTCTTCACGTGTCAACTCTTTTCCGGTGTAAATAATGACAGGAGGAAGCTGTATGTTTTTGTTTTTCTCGATGATGTGCAACATCTCGAAGCCGGTCATATCGGGCAATCCCAAATCCATAACCATGCAATCGAAGGTTTTTCTTTCAAGTAATTCGATGGCTTCTCTGCCGGTTCCCACACCAACAGGCTCTACGTCTTCACGTCCGATTACTTCGATAATCTGCTGCCTGAGTTTGTCATCATCTTCCACAATCAGCAGGTCTTTTACTTCTTTGTCGATTACGTGACGGAGTTTGCTGAAAGCCTCATCCAACTCAGCATTGTCGATGGGTTTGGTAAGATAGCCAATGGCGCCTTTCTGGTAAACATCAATGGTTTCTTCGAGCGCCGACATCATATGTACCGGGATGTGCCTGATTTTTGGATTATCCTTGATCCGCTCCAGCGTTTCTATTCCATCCATTCCAGGAAGTTTAATATCGAGAATGATGGCATCAGGAAGATATCTGTCAGCGGTAATAAGCCCCGATTCGCCCGTTGCAGCATGCAAAAACCTGAAGCCTTTGTCGTGGCATTGATTTTTCAGAACACGTGCAAAATTATGGTCATCCTCAATCACGAGTATAACCTTGTCGTGACGGGCAAGATGGTTCCTGTCGTCTTCGATTGGGTTGATTTGTGGCGCCTTTACTCCGGCAACCGGAGTGGTTTTTACAGGAGGTGCTTCCGAAAATTCTGTCTGAACCGGTGAGAAGTTTTTCACGGCATCGTCATGACAGGTTGGGTCTTTAACAATCAGTGGAATGTACACCGTGAACTCCGATCCCTTGCCATCCTCGCTTTTCAGATGAATTTCGCCGCCAAACAGCCTGGCAATTTCTTTAGAGATGGACAATCCAAGCCCGGTTCCGCCGTAATTGCGTGATGTGCTGCCGTCGGCCTGCTGAAAAGCTTCAAAAATGATCTGCTGTTTTTCTTTCGGAATGCCTATGCCGGTATCTTTCACGCTGAGGGCGAAAAATCCCGTTGGATTGAGTCCGGGACGGTTGTATTTTGCATTTGAGGGTGCGCGGTCAAATTCAACAGTTATCGAACCCTGGTGGGTAAATTTTATGGCATTCGACACCAGATTTTTAATGACCTGTTCCAGCCTGATTTGATCGCAAACGATGGTTTCAGGCATTCCGGGTTTTATATTTACAAACAGATCGAGCCCTTTTTCTTTAACAAGATGGCTGAAATTCTTTTTCACATTATCGGCGAGGATTGAAACATTTAGCTTTTCGATGACAAGCGCCATTTTACCCGATTCAATTTTCGAAAGGTCAAGAATTTCGTTGATCAGGTTAAGCAGGTCTTCACCGCTTTTGCGAATGATTTCAACCGACTCTAACTGATCCTCCAAAAGGTTGCCTTTTTTGTTCTGCAACAGGTTTTTCGATAAAATTAATAGGCTGTTGAGTGGTGTGCGCAGTTCGTGCGACATATTGGCTAAAAATTCCGATTTGTATTTGCCTGTAATTTCCAGCTCACGTGCTTTTTTCTCAAGCGAATCCTTTAATTGTGTCAGATCGGTGTTTTTAGCAGCAATTTCCTTTTTCTGCTGCTCAAGTGAATGGGTTTTTTCTTCAAGTTCTTCGTTGGTCACACGCAATTCCTCCTGCTGTGCCTGAAGTTCTTTTTCGCTCTGCCTGAGGGCTTTGGTTTGCTCTTCCAATTCCTCGTTGGCCACTTTCAGTTCTTCCTGCTGGGTTTGAAGTTCTTCGGCCTGAGCTTGTGTCTGCTGGAGCAATTCATTCAACTTGTCGCGCGACTGCGATGAATTGATGGCGATGGCGATATTTTCGGTTACCGAATTCAGGAAGTTCAGTTTCTGGTCGTCAAATTCGTTTATCGAAGCCAGCTCAATAACCCCCATCAGCAGGTTGTTGTAAACCAATGGCAGCACAATCACATTGCGGGGCATCATGTCGCCCGTTGCCGATTTTATCCGGGTGTAATCATCTGGCAATCCGGTAAGCGAAATCATCTGCCTGCCAAATGCCGCCTGACCCACCAGACCTTCGCCGACGCGGAAACTTTCGTTCAGGTTTTTCCTTTTGAAAAAAGCATAACTCCCAAAAAGATGCAGGATTTTGCGGCTGTCGTCAGGCAGGTAAACAGCACCCGCCTGTGCTCCCAAATACTCCGAAAGAAAGGTTACAATGGCTGTGGTCAGCATTTGTAAATCCTTGTCGCCCCGCATTTTTTCATTCAGGGTATTTTGACCTGTTTTTACCCAGTTTTGGGCAGCATTTTCGGCTGAAGTTTCGCGCAAAGCATGGGTCATCTTGTTCAGTGCCAGCGAAAGCCTGTCTTTGTCCGATTTTGTCAACACCGAAACACTGTAATCGCCGTCGGCAATCTTCTGCATTTTATCAACAACCTCACGTAGGCTTTGCTGCATTTCTGAAAACGATTCCGACAGTTTACCCAGTTCATCAGACGAGGTTACTTCTATCGGTTTGTCGATGTTACCAGCGACCATCTCTTTGAAATTGCCAATAAGGTTGAATACCGATCCTGAAATGATATTTGAAATTAAGGATGAAAGGATCACGGTTAAAATGCCCAACAACAGTGTGATGAGCACTATTCCCCAAATGAGTAACCTGTTGGCGAACTGGTTAATTTCGTTGATAGAGGCTGCAAACAGGGTGTAATAATCGTGAATGTCGTGAATGGCGGATTTTAATTCAGCCATTTTTTTCTCGCTGGGGTTTTGGGCATATGATGCAATAATTTCTTTAATCTTGTCGCCTTTTTCTGCCCCAAGCGATGCCAGTTCAAGGCTTTTGTTAATCTGAACGTTATTTATCAACAGCAAAAGATTGACGCGCGATGCCATCAGTTTTGCATTGGCATAATCATTATCGAGCGCTTCAGCAACGGCTTTAAACAGAATTCCGGTATAGGTTTTCATTCCTTTGGTGTCGATCAAAAATTTCGATTGTCCGAATGTACTGGCCATTAGGTTGGCTTTGTCGATGTACTCGTAACAAATTGGCAAATGTGAAGTATCCCCCGTTTGCATGAACTCGTAAAACTCTTCGATGCCAAGCTGGAAATTAAGGGTGTGGAGCCGTTCGGCATTGATGATGATGGTTAAAACCTTTCCTGTCCGGTAAAAATAATTGGCAGCCAGCCCCATAACGATAATACTGAGCAGCGATACGACTGTGATAACATTTAGTTTTCTGCGGATTTTCAGATTCGAGAGCCATCGTTTTAGCATAAAATTCAACTTTTAAAATGAGGTGTTAAAAGTAAAAATTAATATGACTTCAACGATGAAATGGATTTATTAAGGGTTGACCCGGAATAATTCATGAGTCCGGTGTAAAAAGGTTCTATGATTAAAAATGCCACAAAATCCGCGCGGAGCATCCCGAAGTATCACGAATACCTGCCTCTAACAAACACGCCATCAGGCAGGTTTTTGGTAAAAAGGTGTTGCCTGCAGGATTCATCCTTCAATTTTCAACATTTTCATTCAGCGTCAACACCTCAATCTTAAGGTTGTCAACCAAAAAAAGCTCCCGACCGTTTGTGTTAAAAAAGTACACCCGCAGCTTGTTTTCATTGCCGGAATTTTTGGGAAACCGACGGGCAAATTCCAGATAAACCCATCGGTTTTCGCGGTTGAATTCATTCAGGAACACCGGATTGTAACCGATACTTTTTCCATCCGACTCAAAATCAATCACCAAACGGGCATCAGAGTACTTTTGGTTTGAAAAAATCCATGCACTCACTTTCACCCACGAATCAGGTTGTTTGGCAAAATCATCAACCGGCTCCCAAATTCCGATGCTGTACTCGTTGGCTTTGCCGGTTTGCGAGGAACAACAGCCCTGGTAAGCCAGCGTGTCGGTGACGGAGGCATAATTGAGCCAGCCATAATCTTTTTCGAAATCATTGTAAAATTCCTTCTTTTTCACAATCGACTTGTCCGGAAAAAAAGAACGGGGCGCCGGAACCAGCCGCCAGAAAGCGTGCTTGTATTTTTGCCAGGTAATTTTTCCGGGCGGAAAAACATAGGTGTAATGCTGGTAAAACTGAAGGTTGTTCAATCCTACGAGCGAAAGCAGTAAGACCAGAACACCATTTGATAGCATTTTTTTATCAATGATGAGCCTGCCGGCAAATGCCAGCAACAAGCCAATCAACGCGTAAAGGTCGATAAACACCCGCTGCCCGAAGTTGGAGGTGTAGGCCCACACTTCCCAGCTCGAGGTAACGTAAAC
This sequence comes from uncultured Bacteroidota bacterium, assembly GCA_937950125.1. Lineage (GTDB taxonomy): Bacteria > Bacteroidota > Bacteroidia > Bacteroidales > 4484-276 > CALFEP01. The sequence goes on along the minus strand of CALFEP010000296.1, from coordinate 3,498 downwards.
ATAAACAATGAAAAACCCCATCAGCCAGCAAAACTGAAATCGACTTTCTCTGAAAAGCTGAATAAATCCCACCAATGCTACAAAAGCCAGTGGTGTGTAGAGAAACCAACCTTTTTCGAAACTAAACAAAATGCTGAAAAAGTGTGGATTTGCAAAATCGAAACCAAACTCACCGTAAGTGTAAACCAGCCAGTGACCGGATTGCAGGTACCACAGCAGCATTGTGAAAAACGGGAAAATTGCCCCTGACAAAAGCACCGTTATCAAAATCAGGTAATCCCTGGAAGTGTTGGCAAAAAGGTTTGAAAAATTTCGCCAGCTGCCGGCCACAAAAGGAACTGCTAACAAAATCATCCCGTTGGTCGGCCTCACCGATATAATCAAACCAAAAAGCACTGATGCAGCAATAATCCATTTTTTATGAAAACAATCAGCGGCTTTTTTTATGAAAAACAGAAAAGCACCTATCAGCGCAAAGTTGTAAACATGCGTCATGGTGCCCTCTTTCAGGGTGTAGTAGTTGATGTTGGTGCCAAAAGCAATCAGAAAAAGAATGATGGATGCTGTGGTTTCAGCAAAAGAATATTCACCTAATAACTTTCGCAGGAAATGCAAGCCCAGCCACAGGTAAAACAAAGCTGAAAACCCTATTGAATATTGATAAATAATGGAATAACCGTCGGTTGGTAGCCCCGAAATCCAGGATAACAAATGAGCGATCAGGAAAAAAGGAAGCATCAGGAAGGCCATTCCCGGAAAATATTGGTTCACGGTTTGTCCATTAAAATTGTAACGGAAATCCTTGAATATGGTCGGATCGTTGGGGTAATATTTTGATTCATAATCTTCAATAAACCTGTAATCCAGGTCGTGATAAATAAAAATAGCCGTGATGTAACCGTAGTAGCCCTTTCCGTCGCTCATAATCACCCTGTCGTTAGGGCTGTTGGGGTTTTTTACAACGAAAAACAGCGCCAGGTAAATGGTGAAAATGATTTCGGGGGTGAAACGGATTAAAAAGTCTCTGATTTTCATCATTTGCAAAAATATTACAATCCGCAAAATGCTTGTTGTAACCTATGAAAACATTGCGAAAATCAGCTATTCAGGAATAAGATTTTTTTACTTTCCACATTCCGCTTAATTTTGCTGATTGCTGAAATCCTGATTTAGTCAGAAATATAGGAATAAAATAAAACAAGTTTTATCGACTTATGTTAATCACAAACAGCGTTGAAGTTTGAATTGATAAACCAATAAAACATTGACCATGAACGAAAAACATATAAAAATACTAAGCGCTGAACTCAACCTGAACGAATCGCAGGTGAAAGGTGCTTTACTGCTTTTTGAACAGGGTGCAACCATCCCATTTGTAGCGCGTTACCGCAAAGAGGTCACCGGCGGGATGAACGAGGAGCAATTGGCAGCTCTTTTTCATAGAAGTGAAAAACTCGTAGAAATCGACAAACGCCGCGAAAGCATCCTCAACACGCTGACTGAGAATGAACAGCTTACACCGGAACTCGAAAAACAGCTGAACGAGGCGCAAACCATGACCGAGTTGGAGGACATTTACCTGCCTTACCGGCCTAAGCGTAAAACCCGTGCCAGCATTGCCATCGAACGGGGTTTGGAACCCTTGGCCAAAATCCTGATGAGCCAGCATTTTGGTGATATTCAGCCATCGGCACAGCGGTTTGTTAATCCCGAAAAAGGGGTGGCAACATATGAAGAGGCGCTTGCAGGCGCCCGTGATGTCGTAGCCGAGTGGGTAAGCGAAAACCGCCATGCCCGCGAAAAGATCAGAAGGTTGTTTCAGCGCGATGCCACCATAAAGGCTGAAGTTGTGAAAGACAAGGAAGAAGAAGCTCAGAAATATAAAATCTATTTTGATTTTGAAGAAAACCTGCGCAAATCGCCTTCACACCGTGTTATGGCTGTATTGCGGGCTGAAAATGAAGGGTTTCTCAAGGTAAAAATCACCCCTCCCGAAACGCTTGCGCTTGATATTCTCGAAAAGCAGTTTGTGAAAAACGACAGCGAAGCCGCCGAGCAGGTTTGGTTTGCCGTGAAAGATTCGTACAAGCGGCTACTGCAACCGACCATGGAAACCGAGTTCCGTAACCAGGCTAAGGAGCGTGCCGACGGAGAAGCCATCCGTGTTTTTGCCGACAACCTGCGTCAGTTGTTGATGGCGCCGCCATTGGGGCAAAAAAATGTGCTGGCCATCGACCCGGGGTTTCGCACCGGATGCAAAATAGTTTGCCTCAACCGGCAGGGAAAACTGCTTCACAACGAAACCATTTACCCGCACCCGCCTCAGAATGAGGTGAAACAATCGATCAACAAGCTGGAACAGCTGGTGAAAATGTATAAAATAGAAGCCATCGCCATCGGCAACGGAACCGCCGGACGTGAAACCGAAAGGTTGATAAAATACCTTCGTTTTGAAACGGATGTTACGGTGGTTGTTGTTAACGAAAGCGGTGCATCGGTGTATTCAGCATCGGCGGTGGCACGCGAAGAATTCCCCGAGTATGATGTCACAGTCAGGGGAGCTGTTTCTATTGGCCGCCGCCTGATGGACCCGCTTGCCGAACTTGTGAAAATTGACCCGAAATCAATAGGGGTTGGGCAGTACCAGCACGATGTAAACCAAAACCTCCTGGCCAAAAGCCTTGAGGAAACCGTTGTAAGTTGCGTAAATGCTGTGGGTGTAGAGGTGAACACAGCCAGCAAGCAGTTGCTTTCGTTTGTTTCGGGCATCGGGCCTTCGCTGGCACAGAATATTGTCGACTACCGCAACGAAAAAGGTGCTTTTGGATCACGGGAAGAAATAAAAAAGGTACCTCGCTTTGGCCCAAAAGCTTTTGAACAGGCTGCCGGCTTCCTTCGAATCCGCGAAAGCAAGAATCCGCTTGACAAAAGTGCCGTCCATCCCGAAAGCTATCCGATTGTCGAAAAAATGGCCAAAAAGCTCAACACGGGTGTTGAAGACCTGATGAAAAGCCAGGAGTTGAGGCAACAAATAGATATTCAGGAATTTGTGACCGAGAAAGCCGGCATTCCCACGCTGAAAGACATCATGGAGGAATTGGCCAAACCCGGCCGCGACCCGCGCGAGAAGTTCGGGGTTTTTCAGTTTACCGAAGGAATTAACACCATCAACGACCTGTGGAAAGGGATGATTCTGCCGGGCATTGTCACAAACATCACTGCTTTCGGCGCTTTTGTGGATATTGGCGTCCATCAGGACGGATTGGTACATAAAAGCAAAATCAGGACGGAATATGTGAGCGACCCTTCGCAGGTGCTTAAGCTTAACCAGCGGGTAAAAGTGATGGTCGAAGAAATTGACCTGCAGCGCAAACGAATCCAGTTTACGATGATTGGGGTGGAGCAGCCGAGGTATGCGTGATTTGGAAATAACAAAACACACCTTTCGACAGGCGTTCGACTGAGCGTTCGACTGAGCGTTCGACTGAGCGTTCGACT